>NZ_AP024900.1:632661-948992 GCF_024347075.1 Vibrio rarus | reverse complement strand
TCGATATAGTCAAACTCATCATCAACATTTGATGCGGTATGGATTGCGGTATTTGAAGCTGCGCTATAGGCGATGTTACTCGCGACTAAAAAAGAAAGTGTAACAGTATAAAAGAGTATGTTGCGAAAGGTTCTTATAAGCAAAACAGATGTCTCGGTAAATGATGTCCTTATTCATTAATAGAAAGTAAGCCCTGTACCAATCAGGGCTTACTGTTCATTTTTAGATTAGCCGCGAGCGCTCATCACGCGGGTTTTCAATTTTTGCAGGTTTTTCTTAAAGTTAGGGTTCGAACCAATGTGGTCTTTGATGTTGTCGACTCTTTGTTGAGCAACGTCATTTAAATAAACTCCATCAATACGGCCTGATTCCCTATCAACGGTGATGTGAATTTCACCACCACGCGTTGTTTCGATGTAACCACCGTCAGCACTGATATCACCAGTGATATGATTGATTAGCGTGCCATCTTCGTCATAAATTTTCACACCATCGTTATGTTTACGCTCATCCACAATAAGTCGCTCTTGTACGTCATCTTCTGTCACTTTTTCGAATTTGATGATCCCCACTGCGCCGCCAGTGTCAACACGCTTCCACGTGCCAACTTGAACACCATAATCAGGGTCGATATTGTCAAAACCACCATCAATGGGCAGATCAGGCAAGTTTGAACCGTCTAGGTGACGAACCATTGTACCGTTCTCATCGTAGATCTTGATGCCTTCGTTATACTTACGCTCGTCAACAATAAGACGCTCTTGTACGCCATCTTCTGTCACTTTTTCGAATTTGATGATCCCCACTGCGCCGCCAGTGTCAACACGCTTCCACGTGCCAACTTGAACACCATAATCAGGGTCGATATTGTCAAAACCACCGTCAATTGGCAGATCAGGCAAGTTTGAACCGTCTAGATGACGAACCATTGTTCCGTTCTCATCGTAGATCTTGATGCCGTCTTTATGAGCACGCTCATCAACAATGTAACCGTCCATTTCATCATGTGTGGTGATCAACCAAATGTTGTCACCAACTTTACTAATTTGACGACCATTGTCAGCTTCTGGCGTTGCTTCAATTGGTGTTACAGGTGTATTTTCCACTGGATTAGCAGCATCGATATTAGGTAAGTTACCCGGTAAATCTGAACCATTTGAACCCGATGGACTGCTTGAAGAACCACTTACTAGCCCTGCAAATAACGCAGCAGAAGTAGCGCCAACCAATGCCCAACCACCTTCACTGTCTTTCTGATACACCTCGTCATTAATAACAACCTCAGAGCTATCTTGTGCTTCAAGTTGAGCAAGAATTGATGCGTCAATTGCTGACATTTGGTCTTTAATCAAAAGAGTAGTTTGTTGGTTTGCTTCAGCAATATTTACTGGTTTTGCCAGTGTTCCGAAAGAAATCATTGAAAGAATAGTAGTGGCTAGTATGGTTTTTTTCATTAATTAGCTTCTCAAAAAGTATTGAACGTTAGTGACGCGTCTATGCGGTTAAGTTGGCGTTCTTGCCGTTAATGAAAAGAATAATTGCTTGGGGATCTTTGTACTATTAGCTAAAAGGAACATCGCTATTAACCCATGGTTAATAGCGATGTGTTAAGTACTTTGTCGAGATGTATTATCCCTGGGATTATTTTAGGTAGACCGTGATCGGTTATTTATTCCAATCTTTTAGAATTTGAGTAATGATTCTCAGTAGCCATTGTTGTGTTGGGTCATTTCTATCTTTGGTTGGATAATAAACCTGTATGTCTTTGAGTAACAGTTGTTCTGTATCAACAACGCTTAAAGCTCTTAGGTTTGGGTATCGCTCAATATGTATATACCCTGTTGACGGAAACAATATATTTGTTTCTGAGATAGTATCTAAAATGGCAGATGGAAGCTCCGAACGAAAAACAATATTGGGTTCAAGAGTGATATCAACTTCTCGTATAATCTTTTCAGCAAAGGATTCTTTTAAGTTCCAATCGGCCGCAATAAGCGTTGCAATTGGATAATTTTTAGCCTCAGTGAATTCAATTTCATCTCCTTGTACAGGATGCTCTTTCCTCACATAAACTCGAAACTGATCTTTAATAATAAACTGGCACACAATGTCTTTCCTAGACAATGGAAGGTCATAATTAATGCCGAGTTTACTCGTACCTACAGAAATCTCATCTAAAGAGCTTTTTGACCAGTTCACTAGATGCAACTCAATATTGGGAGCTTGTTGGTGAATTTCTGTAAACAGGTCTTTCCCAATTGCATGCAACAGAAAAGGAGAAACCGCAATCGTAAGCTTTCCGCTCAGATCGCTCGGCGTAAATTCTTGAAGTGACTTGATGTTATTATTCAACGTATCGAAAGTTGGGGTTATTTTTTCCGCTAGATTGTCTGAAAAAGGCGTAGGGCTTAACCCTTTAGGTACTTTTAAAAATAATGGGTCATCAAAGTGATGTCGCAGTCGATTAAGGGACTTGCTGAGTGCGGGAGCCGATACATGAAGGCGAACTGATGCCTTCTTAAGGTTTTTTTCTTGGTAAATAACGAGAAAAATGCGTAACAGATTCAAATCTAAATTGTTGAAAAAGTCTTTAGCCATCCTTGCCTCTTAATACTTATATAAAACCAAATGGTAATTGAAGACGTTGTCTGTGATCGTTAAGCCCAACGCCTTTTGTTCATTCCGTCACTGAATTTAAAAACACCGCTTAGTTCAGATTCCAACTGAACCGAAACGGTGCTCTTCGTGTTTTCGGTGAGTCATTGACCGCTTTCAACAGTGTTTTGGCTTCTGTTACTGAAACAGCTAGTGAAACTGAGGCGGAGGCTGAGACCGAACCTTCAGCACCTTTTGCGTAGCCAAGCTTCAATAACTTCTTCCAAATGTCGTTTGATTCAGAATCGAGAGGCAGTTGTAGCGTGCCTATCGAAATGTTTCTTCGCCCCGTCATCTTATAGATATCTTGCACCGCTTTGCTGTACTGTTTTTCTTCGACATGTTGACAAAATTGGATGCCGAGTTTCTTGGTATTCAGCTGTTGGCGCGCAGAAAAGTAGCGTTTTAAATCACTGAAATGATTGACGATAAGACGGACAGTCGCGGTAATGAACAAAGCTGCGATGACGAAATAGTACCAATAAGACGTCATTAAGTTAGAGACGGCATTCATCCCATCGCTGGCACCGACAGTCGCTTTGAGTGAGTCCAGCAAGGTAGCGTCACCGACTTGTATGGTTTGCTCCTCTACGGTCAGTGACTCCAACTGATGGGTCTTTGTGTTCCACCAGGTCATGGTCTGTTTTGGTAAGACGATGTTCCCTTGTTCTTGCAGGATTAACGTTACCTGCTGTTTGAGTGTCGCGGTATTACTTTTGTTTAGGCGATTAAATACGTTCTCTTTAACGGCGGGTTTGCGATACAACTCAACCCCGGAAATGTCTGGGATACTGATCTCCGGTAGCAACATCATGAGCGAGTTCGCCACGCTCAAGGTATAAGTCGCGGTGACCGCGTGGCCAACCTCAAACTCGTCGGTCAGCGGACGATCGGTTGAAATCGACAATTCTGCTCTTGGGCTAACAATCAAAGCGTCCAGTTCAATATTGCTCACGGGCATGGTAGAGGTAAAGCTGATCGGTTGGGATTGAAGCATCCCCTCAGCCGCCTTTTCGTCGCCGTATTCAATGCTAACCGGAATACTCAGTTCAGGAACGGTAAACTCCCCGTCTTGCATCGTGTACAAGTAATAGCGAGCTTTCTGTGTAAACCATTTTTTGCCTTCAATCGTACGTGCTGAACGCGCAACTTTTTGCTCGTCTTTTTTGACGACAGCATTGGGAATATCCAAATAAGGCAATACTAACTCTTCTGTAAATGGGCGGGTACTCAATACTTCAACATCGAGTGCGACTTGTTGTTTCACAGCCACATCTTGAGTTTTTATTTCAACGCTGAGCTTCAATTCGCCGTTACTGACCAGTTGGTCGAGGTTGTTAGCGCTTGCCGACATTGAGGCAAGCAGCATCAATGCCGTTAAGGCCGTCAACCAGGGTTTCACAAGAGCGATCGCTGGGATTGCCGATTTAATTCTGTTCATTGCTGTATTCCTGCTGAAATTTTTGTCTTAGAAACTTAGACGGGTTTTGTCTGACTTGTTTTAGCCAAACTTGGTCAGAGATCACGAGCTCTTTCTGACTCCCTTCTTTTGGTTTTTCGTCGACTAACTTCCTATCATCAATGACTTTTTCTGAATCCTGTTTTGTCGGTGGTGTGTTCTTGATCTTCTCAATGGCGGATTTCACAACCGTTAAGTTGTTTCTCGCTTCCTCAGAATATACATCGCTGTTTAATAGCTCGTTGTATAGCGCTGAGGCTTTATCAAATTGCGCGGTATGAGCGTAGCTGTTTGCGATGATTAACGTTGCTAAATCCGTCGATTCTGTCTTGTTTTCAGTGTGCGTTTGCGAACTGAGCAAGTCGATAGCCCCAAGGAAGTCACCAGAAAGATAACGACTGTACGCTTTCCAGGTTGGGTCTTCGAACAGAGCGGCACTTTGCGTGTAGTTACCTTGCTTGAACTCGACATAAGCGTGCTGATCGTTGGATAGCCAAAAATCAAAAAATGAGTGCTTATCTGCGATTCCCCAAACCAAATTACCTGCAATAAGCATAAGCAACAGATGCATTGGCTTAAGTTGGGATAACCAACGTACACGACTGAATTTGTGTGTCGTCGAAGAGGCTGGTTTCGTCAGGGTATCTAACTTTTGATTGATTCCCTTTTGATTCACTACCTGTTTATTATTCACCACTGTAGCGTCCACCCTTTTCTAAACCACATTAATTGGATAGGCAGCAACAAGAACAGCAGCCAATAGCCTGCGTCCAACCAAGGAAGCGCATTGTCGCTGACCGCAAACAAGTTGTTTTGAATGCCCTGATAAACCGCTTCCACATCGCTAGCGTCGTGAGTGAAGGTGATCATTTTTCCGTGACCGGCTTGTGCTAGCTTTGAAAGTGAAGCAAGTTGAGTGTCTGTCAAACCTGCCGAGCCATTCCCGCCACTTTGTGGGTTTTCACCCATCGCCCAAACGATCACTTGATGCTGCTGCTGTTCAAATTCTTGAGCGAGCTTTTCTATCGCTTTCTCGCTGGTTTTATCGGTCAGTATCAATACGGTTGAGGGCGATTTTGCTTGTGAAAGGAGTTGTAGCGTCGGTTTTATTACCGAGGCCGGTTTGCTTTCGTTATCTGGTAGCAAGCTTCCATCCAATACATCAAGAAAGTATCGCGTTAACTCTTTGTCTTTAGTGACAGGCATGGCGACGTGGGCACTGCCGCCATAAATAACCAGTCCCGTTTTCGCATCTCCCCTCAGCTCGACGAGTTGATTGATCTTCTGCTTAGCGCGCACCAATCGTGATGGCTGAATGTCAGTCTTGTTCATTGAGTCCGAGACATCCAAGGCAATCACTAATTCGGAATTGTCTTCAAAAAACGGTGAAGGTTGCTGCTGCCAGGTGGGCCCCGCCATAATAAGCGTGGCGAGAACTGCAAACGCCAAAAACAACCGATTAGGGGAAACCATACGCGCTCGATTTTGGTTGAGAGACAGATGTTCCACCATATTTTTAGACATCACAGGCTGCCACTGCGCGACCAAATCATCTTGCTGAACGAGTGCTCGATAAAACAACACGAAAGGAATGAGCGCCAGTAACCACAGCGGGCGCATGAAATGAAACTGGGTAATATCGCCACCAAACAGCGTATTCAAATCAGTCATTGGTGAGCTCCTCTCTGCGGCGAATAACACGCTTTATTTTTCGTTGGCGATGCAGATTAGCACCAAACAGGATCAAGGCGGCGAGTAGGTTGCTCAGCAGGCATACGCCAAACGCATAGTGGTGCAAGCTGTGTTTAGGACGATGGGTCAACAGCTCAAACTCCTGCTGTTCAAGTTCGTCTATCGTTGCGTAAGCTTGTTCGAGTTGTTTTCGATCCATGGCATGAAACATCTGCCCGCCAGTTGCGGCTGATACTTTCTCCAAGGTTGGCAGATCCATTTTGTAGCGACCTTTGGTACTCGGATCACCAATGGCAATGGTGTAAATCTTCACGCCATATTTCGCTGCGATTTCAGCGGCTTTAACCGGTGGCATTTTCGAGCTTGTGTCATCACCATCGGTTAGCAAAATCATCACTCGTTGGCGGCTCTGTTCTTGTTCGAATACGGCAATTGATAAGCCAATCGCATCACCAAAAGCGGTTTGAAATCCGGCGTAGCCAAGCTCAACGTCTTCGAGTAGCGATTGCCACACATTGATATCTTCAGTAAAGGGCGCTTGAACATAAGCTGAGTCGGCAAATAATATTAACCCTAATCGGTCATGCTCTCGCTGATCGGCAAACTCACGTAAAACCTGCTTTGCAATGGTTAAACGGTCGTGTTTATTGCCGTCTTTATCGGCAAAGTCTTCCTCTGACATTGAGCCGGAGAGATCAAGTGCAACCATGATTTCTCGAGCAGACTTCTTTTGTTCGATAGGTTCGCCTACCCACATGGGTTTGGCGATCGCGGCCACTAACGCCAGGTAGCTGATGATGACCAATAGCCATTGAACTTTACGACGGCTCATCTTGACCGCCGTTTCAGAGGGCTCATGCGAAGAAACGGCAATCAGTCGATCAAAAAAGGGCACTTGAATCGCGCTTTTTGATTCTTTGTAAATAGGCAATAGCCAATACACAGCAAAGGGTAAACAGAGCAGTGTAAACGCTATTGGGTATTCAAATTCAATCATGAGACACCTCGTGATGTTTTATCCAAAGTGCAACGTTCTCCATGATGGCGTTTCGTTTTTCTTCCGTTAATGTTGCTGCAGGAGAATAGGCGAGTTGAGCAAGTACGCCTGAGAGTTCAGATGCTGAGAACGCCGATGAAACTGGGCGCTTGGTGCAATGGTCATCTAGCCACTTTTCCCAATCCAGCCCCGTCAAAGGCGCAATTTCGGCGCGAGGGAAAGCGTACAGTGCGGTTCTTCGTAGCAGTTGTGGCAGCTTTTGAAATGAAGAGCTATCACCGGATTGGACCTCTAAAGAAAGCTGTTCGAGCTCAACTAAAGCAGCGCGTCGGTAAGTGTTTGCAAGGTACTTCTGAACCTCTAAATAGACGCGATACAGCGCCATGCAAAACAGCACGAACAGCAACCAGTACCAGCCTGGTGCATTCGGTAGCCACGAGATACTTTCTGGTAAAGAAGGCTCAGACAATGAAGCCATCAAGGGATTCACATTCTCTGGCTGCAAAGGCTCAAGCCCAGTGTTTGTTGTCATTGTCTGCATTCTCAGTTGGGTTAACTGGCGCCGAGTGCTTTTCTAAGCTGAACATCGGTGGGGTCTACGGTGTTAAAAGGCAAGACCGGGATTCGGTATTTCTTCGCCACCGCCGTGAAATTATCAATGGCCTGCACTACGTCTTTGGCAAACGCTTCGCGTAACTCCGCTTCCTGTCCTGATACCGATAACTGCAATTGCCCATCGCTGAGTACCATTTTATTCAGCGTGGCTAAATCATGTTCCAGTGGGTCTGTAACATGGCACAACACCACATCGTTGTGCTGACACAATGCCTTTATTTGTTCTTCGCTGTGCTCGTTGTAGCCATAACCGTCGGTAATCAAGATCACTAGGCCATCATGTTTTACTAACCTTTGTGCCTGATGAAACAGCTTGGAAAACGAATTGGATTGCGTGTCTTGAGCCTTTCCCGCTTTGAGCTGCTGATTCTTACTCGCAATCTCACTGAGTATTTTGAGTACGTGATTGGCACTGCGTTGTGGTGAAATAGGCAGTGCAGTGCTGTCGTTATAAACAATCGCACCAATACGATCGGTACTGTCTACGACTTTCCACGCGATCAAAGCTGCGATTTCTGCCGCAACCACAGACTTCATTCGGCCTGTGCTGCCAAAGAACATGCTGGTGCGCTGATCGACCAAAACATAAACGTTACGCTCGCGCTCTTCAGAGAATATTTTAACGTGCGGCTTGCCCGTTCTCATCGTCACTTTCCAGTCCATGGTTCGAATATCATCGCCAATCTGATAGTGACGCATCTCTTCAAAATTTAATCCACGCCCACGAAGCTTTGACACATGACGACCGGTTAACGCACTGTTGATTGGTTGAGCAGGTAGAAAGTCAAAGCCATGCGCCTTGTATTTTAACAGTCGCAGTGCTTTTAAATCCGTGTAGATTTCTGGATCGAGTGGTGATTTCGTTTCCATGGTGACCTCTCGCGCTACGCTACTGCAACCTGAGACAAAATCTCATCGATAACACGATCTGAACTGACGCCCTCAGCCAATGCATCATAAGACAAAATCAGGCGGTGACGCAGAACCCCATGAACGACTTGGCGAACATCTTCTGGGTCGACAAAGTCTTTCCCGTTGAGCCACGCCATCGCTCTTGAACATTTATCTAGCGCGATGGTTGCACGCGGGCTAGAGCCAACACCGATCCACTGGGAAAGCGGCGAGTCGGGGTACAACTCAGGTTGTCTCGTCGCCACCACAATCGCGACAATGTATTTAAGAACTGCGTCGCTGCAATGAATGTCGCGCAGCTGCTCACGAGCATCAAATATGCATTGAGGATCGATGGGAGCGGGTTTCTCTGTTGCCGGCTTTTCCTCACTGCGCACCATCTTAATGATCTGCTCTTCGGCATCCGCATCAGGGTAATCAAGATTTATTTTCATGATAAATCTGTCCATTTGCGCTTCAGGCAGTGGGTAAGTCCCTTCTTGTTCAACGGGGTTTTGTGTCGCTAACACCATGAAAAGGTCAGGCAGTTGGTAGGTTTTTCCTGCCACCGTTATTTGCCTTTCTTCCATTGCTTCTAGTAGTGCGGCTTGCACTTTTGCAGGCGATCGGTTGATCTCATCAGCCAGTAACAGGTTGTTAAAAACCGGACCTGGTTGGAAGGTAAGCGTCGGTTTTCCATCTACGTCTTGGTATACCTCAGTGCCGGTCACGTCAGAAGGAAGAAGGTCGGGTGTAAATTGAACACGACCAAGGTCAACCTGTAAGGCAGAGGCTAATGATTTAATGGATCGCGTCTTCGCTGTGCCGGGCAATCCCTCAAGCAGTACATTGCCGTTTGTCAGTAGCGCAACCAGTAAGGTGTCGACCATGTGTTGCTGGCCAATGACTGAAGATTCCATCTGTTGCTTTAGTTGTGATATTGATTCTAAAGTTATGTTCATTTGCTTACCTATTGACTATTTATTCTAGTGGAACACGGTTCCGTGAATAGAGCAGAAAGATATTACTAATAAAAGCAATTATTTAAGAACATCTACACTAAGAGTAATAGGAAATTCGTTTCTCAAAGGTGATGAATATTTATTTCTGACATATCCGCCATTGGAAATGTGATTTGTGTGAGCTATAAGTAGGCTACTGCATTGATTGCATATCATTCAAGCATAAACATTAGGTTTAGATATTACTTTGGTGCATTGCAGCTATGCGACGGTGTCATTTGTGAATGTGTGCTGACTTGATAACATTGTTCATAAGTTGAGCGGTTAACGTATTAACTGCTTCTACAAAAAAAAAATGGACGATGTTTGATTTAGCGTTATCGATTTTATTAGAGGTCAACAATGAAAAAATTAGCATTAGTGGTTTTAGGTTTAAGCGCAGTATCACTTTCTTCTTACGCTGCTGAGGAAGTGTCAACCCTGACAGAATTCTTCAATGCAGACGGTCAAGTCACGACGACAGATAACTACGCAATCTACGAGACATCACGCCAATATTTGAAAAACCAAGAACTTGTCGGCGTGAATACATTCCGACACAAACGCGAGCTAACACCAACAGATGAACAGGATGTGGTTCGAATGAACCGAGACACCTACTATTCAATGGCAGTGGTGAATGTCTCAAAGGGTGCAACCATTACGTTACCTGAGATTCCAGAGGGCAAATATATGTCGATGGAAGTCATTACAGAAGACCACCGCATACAACCAATGCAATACGGTTCAGGTACCTTTGATTTATCGACTCATAGTGGTGATCACGTGTATGTCATCATTCGTACCGACGCGACGTTTACAAAGGATGAAGTTCATAAAATCCAAGATCAGATGAGTATTGATGCAAAAGCTGATGGCGAATTCACGGCGATGCAAGTGGATGAAACATCGTTTGAGGAGGTAGAGAAAAACCTCAAGATGGAAATGCCACACATACTTAAACGAGATGGTGCTCAAGCGACATTTGGTATGTTTACCAGCCCTGAAGATGCGTCAAAAGAGATGTTTACCAAAGAGAAGTACGCGGTGGGTGCGGCTGTCGGTTGGGGCGGCGCACAGCTAGAAGATAATATCTATGAAATATCAGGGAACTTCCCAACAGATACGTGTCATCAAGTAACTTTTGAAGATCCAAAGAACCAGGCGTTTTGGTCGGTAACGGTCTACAACAAACAGGGTTTCATGTTCGATGATGTGGCGAACGTAAGCTCAAATACCGCTGATAAAAATGCAGACGGTACTTACACACTAAGCTTCGGATGTGGTAATAGTGCTGTAAACAATATTAAAACGGAAAATGACTCAGGTGCGTTTAACCTAGCTTTCCGTCATTACATCCCAAGCCAGAAAGTTCGTGATGGATACCGAGTACTTCCTTATGTAAAAGCGGTGAAGTAATCAATGATTTTTCAATAATACCTTGCTTTATAGCGAGGTATTTTTGTTTCTCATTTCATTCTTATAGGGTCTAGTTGCTGTTATCTAATCTTTAACTTAATAGTGTTTTGATGTGGAAAGAACCGTTTAACGGAAAATCTATTATTTAAGATTCAAAAATAGAACATAGATTAACGTTGGTGTATTTATGCTTTTAAGAGTCGTTGCGCAACCACACAAAAAGAGAGAATTTGGTATCTTCCAATTAATCATTTCCTGTTAGTATCTATCCCCGCCAAATAGTAGCTGTCACTTAGGAATTCATTCTATTGATAAGTCCGTAGGTAGATATACTGAACGCTACCTCAATTAGGTAAGAGCGTGTGCGCTTTTATCACTCTCCAAGCTAGGTAAGGTTTAATTCAAATCTGATCAGTTAAAGAAATTAGCTAAACCATTTTCAACGACAGGTGTAATGTTAAAACCAATCATAAAGTCTGGTCGCACTTTCTCATCTTTTTCTATGTAGTAGTTTGCTTCAATGCCAATTTTCCAGGGCCTTCCTGCTATCACTGTCGTCTTCGTAACCGTGATATTGAGCGGTATCTCAGCTTGACCCTTTTCCCAATCATATGTAAATGTTGGTGATGAACCCACGGTCCAACCTCCTTTAAGCAGCTCAACATAAAAAATTTGAGCAGAAGTCTTATTGATCCTACTTTCACCATCCGATACATCAGAAACACCGATTAGATGATTTGGAAACGCTCCAAAAACGCGATCTTTAGTTACTTTTCCAACTAGAAGCTCAGGACCAATCGCAAGTTGACCTGAACTCAATTCATCACTGCCTGTTGGAAGTGATACGATTAAACCAACAGCACCGATATGACCAGCAGACAACTTAGGTGCGTATGCTAGATCAAAAGAAATGTCAGACATTCCCGATTTACTTCCACCGGAATTAAAATCATTGTCTACATACGAGATGGCAGGACGAAAGATTATTTTATCACCACCATCCAAAGGGAATGGAAGTGTTGGTTGGAATACGGTAGTTATATTACTCCCACCCTCGCGGTAGCCACCATTATATTGAAGTTTTAAATTTAAGCTGGCGTACGCAGTATTCGGATTGGCAAGCTCCTTTGCCGCTTCTTCAGCAAGTTGTTTATTGTCCGTTTCTGCCATGACAGGCATTGAAACGGCGCAAAAAAGTAAACTAGAAACTAGAGCTCTTGAAAACATGAAAACCTCATTGATGCAGAATATGGTGTCGATGTGGCAATAATAGATGAGTCGAACGACTAAAAATTGCCATTAGGTGACAGCAAAAATAAAGCTTATCTCGTAAGGGGAATTGTTGGAAAAACACCCCATAGAATGCATCTTTAGAAGCTTAAAAACAGAATGGGTCTCCGTCAGCAACTATCGTAGTTTAGCGGACGCGCAGGAGTAATCAGAAGCCAATAATAAAACCCACTTCGAGAAACTCTGAACACCTTAGCCATACGGGAAATACTGAAACTCAGCAGGTGTTCGAGCATAAATTCATAGCAATTTACTTTAGATTTTTCGCGAAGTAGGTAGCGGCCTTTTTTACTATTTCTAGCTCTTCTGCTTGCTCTGCCAACTGCCTCTTTAGCTTAGCGACTTCAACGGCCAATTCTTGTTCTCGTTGGCTAATACTAGAATTCTTCTCTATGGCTTTTCGCCAACCGTAGATCTGAGATTCATGTAACGAGAGTTGTCTTGCTGCTGGTGCGGATCATTACTACTTAATTCCCCTTGCAAGACTTTAATCATTTGAACCTCATGGATTTTAATGTTTTTGTATCCCTGCTCATTTGGTCCCCAGTCCTTATAGCTCATCATGATGGCTTGCTTTAAACTCTCGGCACGATTGTTCTCTTGATAGAACTTCTTCTTATCTTGCGGCGAATAATTACTAAGCCTTGAATTGCTGCTTGGTGAAATAAGGCAAAGATTGCCAAAGCGATCTACGTCTTGCATCTTGCTCGCACCAGATGGGTCAGTTTGCGGGAAGTAATGCTCAACAGAGGTTCGAAATGAAAACTGGAAATCGTCAAAGTGCTTTCCAAGTTCTTTTTTACCTATGCCATCAAACAATTCATTGTTTGAGAGAAGCTTCCACAATAGGTAGTCTAAACGGTTGAAAACAAAGTTTTGCACCCCAGTTCCCTGATGTAACACACCGACATTATTCTCTGAAAACTCAAGCTGAGAACCTTCGCAGATCTCATCAAAATACTTGTCACTCTGCTTTTCAAGTGCAGCTAAGTACGAAATACCATCAACTTCCAATCGGTCTTCTGTAGCAAGGTCGTTAGATATCCGTAGAGCATCATTTAACCAACGCTTATATACCAATGCTGGGTTCGATACATGGAACATTGCCAATATCATGCGCAGATTTTCGTTTAGTGAGTCTTGGTCTTTACCAAAGGCGTTATTATAACTAGGGCTTGTGCTAGTACCGCTCGTATTAGTTATGAGTTTTTGTAGGCTCCACTTACGCTTTTCATCGTGTTGATCAGGCTTAATTACGTAGCTATCAAATAGAATTCGATACCTAAGCAACTCATAGACAAAAGCTTTGGCACCAACTCGTAATCCATCATTTTTTGAAATAAATGAATCGATCAGCTTCTTATCATCAAGCGAAACGTTCTCTTCTGTCTTCATCAGTTTTAATACATGAAGTAAGAAATTTGAGAAGTCGATAACCGAACCAAAGCGCTCTTCTTTCTCTCGCTCTTCATCGTCAGTATTTGAGCGAGATGCCTTAGCACTGATGATTTCTCGCAGAGTCATTGCATCTTCTTTTTGCTGCTTGCTCGTGTGCTTTTCTTGAATAGCTTCAAAGCTTATTGGCATTGTCTGCCAATCTGAGCCGAATACCTCTTTTCGTAAGTCCGATTGGAAGCCCATTTGGGTATAGCGCGTCATATTCGCACAAGCGTCCCAAACAGTGGAAAAGCTGCCTCTCTCCTCATCATTATCGAGGGTAGCCATAAACTTCGCTTTCAAAACTTCATGCTTTTCTAGCTGCTCACCACGGTTATTCATGATCTCAAAGTAGTGGTTAAGATCGGTTTGTGGTGGCACGACGACTCTAAGGATGGTGACGCTTTCTAATAGATACCCAAAGAACTGCTTAGTTTTCGCCTGTGTATCTAATCCTTTGGTTTTGAAGTAGCGCTTGATGATGTTGAAGGCAGCATGAATATTAGGCTCTTCTGACTCGCCATTAGTTCTACCTGTATAGATGTCATCTAATGCTCTGGAGGATTTTGGACGACTATCAAAGGTGAGATTAATGTCTAACCCTTCTAGCTCATTCTCTGCGAGCACACTACGATGTTTGAGGTACGCCAACAAGATAGAGAGCGTTGTATGTCTTTGCTGTCCATCAATGGTTTCGTATACCACATTAGATTGGTGTGAATGCGTTGTGCGCTGATAAACCACAAGGCTACCAAGATAATACTTGGCTTGTTTAACGGTAGCGGTTTCGTCAGATTGAGTAATAAGCCCTGCGGCGTCACTGATATCTTGGATAAGCTGTTCAATCTCTGTCGCGCCCCAAGCGTAGTTCCGCTGATAGATAGGAATCACATATTGGGTTTTGCGGTCGAAAAGTGCTCTAACGGATAACTGCTCTACTTGGTTTGAATCACTCATTTACACTTCCCGATTTCATTGCTTCAATAGATGCCTGCACGTCCTTCGCGTTCTTGAACTTAGGCTCTTGAATGTAAGGAGGCTGAAAATTTAACACCTGTTGAGGGTGAACGGCTTTGCTGATTGCTTTGAACAGCCCACTACGATCCTTAGCATGGTTATCTACCGACTCCATACCGATACGTTGCAACTCAAGACGAAGGAAATAACTCCAGCGATAACAAATCTGTGCGGCTTTCTCTAACTCCACATCACCGAATTTGTCGTAGTAGTACATCACCGCACACAAAAATAGGTTTCGTACATAACTATCGCCTTTACGGTGACTGTTGTCGTATTTGGTGTAGTCGTCCACAAATGACTTTAACACTGCATCATTGCCGACAAACAAGGTTGAATGAATTGCCATGTAGTGCTGAATATATTCAAAGAAGCGCTTCCCGTTGATCATCACTTGATCCACTTGGAACGGATAGCCCTTGGTTTGTTTGTCCCATTTACGTGCAGGATCGGCATTAAAGGTTTCAATCGCATAATCGAGCGCAAGCATAGAGTCCACATAGGCGTACTGAGTGTTTTCTAGGTTAATGCCTTTAAATACATCGATGTTATGGCGACTAAACTGTATGCCGTAGTCACCATCAACCCAACGGCGCATACGGAACAAAAACTCTCCCATGATGGTGTGCAAGTTCGCAGAGTCATCATCTGGGTTTACGCCCTGCTCCCACAAGCGTACATGGTGCAACCTCTCTGTTTGCTCTGTCGAGTCCATCATTTCACGTAGATGGTAAGCCTTGAGCAGATCATGAGGGGCAAGCGCTTTACCACGAGCATTTTGAGAGTCGAAGAACTGGAAAGCTTCACTTAAATCATCGAGCGTTACTTCGATAAGTTCACACTTGTTAAGGACGAAATTGAGCAGTTCCTGTTTTTCTGTGGCTGGTAGGCTTGCTACTCGCTCAGAGATAACTTGTGCATTATTTTTAAGATTTTCGATACTGACCGAGGACTCAAATTTGTGCTCAAGAAGAGTTGATGAGATGGTTTTCTCTTCTCCATCCAAAATGGTGCAAAGTAGCGTTAGGGTAAGCAGGCGTTGCTGACCATCAACAATATTGAGTGCGTTCTTTTCTTGTTCGGTCTTTGAGTCTTTATCTTGATGCAGAACCACCGTACCAAGCCGATAGCATGGCTTGGTGCGGTGGTTAAAGATGTCATCAAACAACTGATTAACGTGCTTAGGTTGCCACTTGTATGGGCGTTGGTACTCAGGAATTGTGAGTTTTTTCTCCAACAACTGTGCAATAGCTTGAGGCTGATTGAAGACAATTGCCACGGTTACACCACCTGCTCAACAATAGCGTCCGTTAGGTATAATTGAGTGGTTTGAGACTCTTTTAAACTACCTTTAAGTTGTTCGCAAATTATCAGTAATTCTCTAACCTTAAAAACGACCCTGTTAAGCTCAAGAATAGGTGCTAGTGGAACTAATAGTTCATTAATATTTTGAAGGTTTAATCCTGGCTTTGCTCCATAACTACTTTGTAAAAGTAATCCTCTTCCGCCCATCGAGCCTGTAAGCCATACATGTAGATAATCAATTAACGCACTATCAATTAACTTAATCAAAGCAACATGTTGACTGACATAAGCCTCTTCCATTTGTTCTTCTACAACAGCAACTTTAGCTACATTTGCACCAGTAATCGTCATTAAAAGGTTTCCAACATCCACTCTTGTTCTTTTACCTTCTGTAGACTTAGGAAGCTGTACGTATGCTCGCTCATCAAACTCTACACGATCATACTTAATATCTTGAGAACGTATAAACGTAGCGCCAGTGTTAGCATAAAATGCTTTCCAACCTCTAGAGCCACTCGTTACTAACTTGCACAAATCTCCAAAACGACACCACTCCCACCCACTAGGTAACTCAAACGGCTTTTCATCATCAGAAATCGGCGGCAGTGCTTTTTGTTTTTTGATTTTCTTATCTTTGATTAACTGCGCTTTCTCGATTGCAACACGCTCAAGCAGCTTTGCGGCAGGTTCATCGGTTGGGTCTTGTGGGACAAGCTTTCCCATTACTGCCAATTGCAGGATGGTTTGTTTTAGCTGGTCGATGCTCGCTTCGGTGGTGAATAAGGTATCGAAGTGCTCGCTGATTCTTGCCCAATTTTGCATTAGTTCGTCGGTATCAGCAGAGTTGGTTAGCGTGTCTAATAATGTTGTCACTAACAGTTGATGCGCTTCAATACTGGCTTCGGTTTGCTGCTCTAGTTGGTCGCAAAGTGTCATAAGTTCATCGACTTTGGCGACGATGCGGTGTTGTTCGGAATAAGGGGGAACTGCACACAATGTCGCTCTTAAGTTTGATTGTGTTATTTGATTAATAGTAGTGGTAGAAACTCCGTCCAAATTCCTTCTGTAAACTGGAGAGTTTAAAAAAACTTCCACATAGCTATTAATTTGGCTTCGAAAAATCGCCATAAACGCACCAAAAGCCATAGGTTCATTTAGGTCACCAATTTTCGCTGTCTTACCAACAAGAGCTTTACTACCATTTCGAGCACAAATTAGTAGATCTCCTCGACTAACATATGCTGAGTTTTTGACTTCTGTGTTAACTCTAACAAGCTCTTTAAGATCAATACGATTCTTTTGTATATTTGCTGAACGAAGCACAGGAGTTCCAGTATCTCCCACATCTTTTGGTGAATAAGTTAAACCTATATTCGTATCACCGATATTGCCAAGCCTTTCCCATGACCACCCTTCAGGCAAATCAAATAACTTATCTTCAGGTGATATCTCAGATAGTTTCTTAGGCTTCTTAATTTTCTTATCTTTCACCAACTGCGCTTTTTCTTCTGCGATGCGTTCAAGCAAAACCGAAGCAGGTTCATCCGTCGGGTCTTGCGGCACTAACTTACCACGCACGGCTAATTCCAAAATAAGCTCACGCAGCTTCTTCACACCATAAAGCTCGCGCTTTTTGCTACTACCACGCCCAGAAGCGGATTTGGTTTTAACGGTTGAAGTCCAAATATCGATATTATCGGTGATCAACTGGTTCATAGGTGATTGGTCAACACTCATTATTTACTCTCACCAGACGTTGAATCTACCGATGATTTCAGCGCAGCGCCTAAAATATCTTTCAGCTGATCGCGAAGTTGTGAGATCTGTTGCTGTTGTTGCTGGTAACTATCAAGTAGTTCGTTTGGATCGTAACTGATCACTTCACCTTGATACGGGTTTTTAATATCTAGGTTAAAGTTGCGTTCGATAATATCGGCAATGGGCACTTTCCAAGCGTGATTATTTTCTACGCGGCTTGCAAAACCGTCTTCTTCATTGCCCCACCAATCGATCTCTTGCTGGAACTCTTCAAACTTCATTGGTTTGGTTTTGCTGTAGTTTTTCACGCCTTCTGGGTATGGGTGTTCGTAGAACCATACGTCTTTGGTTGGCTTGCCTTTGGTGAAAAACAGAATGTTGGTTTTGATGCCTGTGTATGGGTTAAATACCCCATTTGGTAAGCGTACTATGGTGTGCAGGTTACACTCTTCAGTCAGCATCTTTTTGATTTTGGTTTTCACACCTTCACCAAACAAAGTGCCGTCTGGCAATACCACACCTGCGCGCCCATCTTTATCTAGCACTTCTACAATCAGTTGTAAGAATAAGTCTGCGGTTTCTCGGGTTTGCATCTCTGCGGGGAAGTTCTTTTCAATACCGTCTTCTTCAGTACCACCAAATGGAGGGTTGGTGGCAATCACATTAATATTGCTGTCCCAGCTAGAAAGAGGCTTATTGAGGGTATTACCGTGTTTGATTTGTACTGGCACTTCAATGCCGTGCAGCATCATGTTGGTGATACACAATAGATGTGGCAGTTGTTTTTTCTCTACACCATGAATTTGCTGTTGCAGCGCTTGGTGATCGGCAGCGGTTTTCACATAGTGGTTCTTTACATGGTCAAACGAGCAAGCTAAAAAGCCCCCCGTGCCCGTTGCAGGGTCCATGATGGTTTCCCCTAGCTTAGGGTCTAGACGATCCACAATAAAGCGGGTCACGGCTCTTGGCGTATAAAATTCACCCGAGTTTCCTGCGCTTTGTAAATCTTTTAATATTTGTTCATAAATATCACCAAATAGATGACGATCTGAAGAGTCTGTAAAGTCAATTTCGTTTAACTTATTTATCACTTGGCGCAGTAAGGTGCCATTTTTCATGTAGTTAAAGGCATCACTAAATGCCCCTTTTACTACAAAGCCTCTAGGGTTGAGATCTATTGGTGCGGTTAAGTTTTTCAGTTTGTAGAAAAGATCATCATTAACAAATTCAAGCAGTTCATCCCCCGTCATACCTTCAGCATCTTGCGCCCAATTGCGCCATAAGTATTGCTCAGGAATGGGGAATTTATAGTTGTCCAGCTCTAGCTCTAACTCTTCTTCTTGAGCGTCAAATACTTTAAGAAAAAGTAACCAAGACATTTGACCAAGGCGCTGTGCATCGCCGTCAACACCGGCATCTTTACGCATGATGTCTTGAATGGATTTGATAACTGAACTGATAGACATGATTGTGTACTTTAAACAACTGAAATTTGGGGCGGATTATAGCGTAAATCCGCCCTGACTTTCAGGGTAATCATGGCAATATAATGAATTAAGAAGGGAGCCCGATGGAGGATTTATGGCAGCCAGGTACTGTAGGTAAGTCATTAATCAGAGATTCAACCTCTTTCATCCAGCATGAACTTGGGCCTATCTGCTCAATTAAAAACCACATGGCGCGAATAACACCATATAAGCGAGTCAGTGTGTTGTGATTATCTCGAATATCATCAAACTTTTCATGTGAAGGCAAAGAGAGTCGTTTTGACGATTGTTGATTCCAAATTCGAGCATGGTGGGCACATCTGTTTCTGAGGATGTTCATTTCCATCAACCATGCTTGTAATACATCTGTTTCTCTTTTATTGGAGATCCCTAAACGAGCGCAGATTCTTTGGCGATATTTATTATTCAACAAACCGTAGTACTTGGACATGGTTCCAAAATCCCATGCTTCAATCACCACCCAAAATGGCATTTCTTTATTATTGCGCTTATGCCACACAATACAATCTTCACGGCTTCGTTCGATTAATTTACTGTGTTTGTTTTGCCACTCATCCCACACACTTGGTTTATGAGCACGTTGTTTTAGAAACTTACCATTGATGTACTCAGAGTCTTTCCACGCTAATGGTTCAGGAATATCGAGCCCTGTTCCTGCCTCTTTACGTTTGCCGCGACCAAGCTCATGGGCAATAACACTGCGAACAAATACCTCTATACGTTCTAATCCATCAAGCATTGCTATGCGAAGTTTTTTATCCAGTAAATAAAGGTCAAACACCTCTTCAAACTTGGTGTTTGGTGCAAAATCATTATGTCGTTTAGGACGCTTTAAATGAGGGCACTCAACAACAGCCCCTTGTTCATCTCGTTCTATCACTCTTGCAGGATACCAGAATCCACTCAGTCGGTAATAACCGACTTGAGCCAGCTTACGTTTAGCTCGCTCACGGTCGCTGATAAGCATACCTCGCTGAGACAATATACTGACAAGCTCTTCGTAATGTTTAAATTCTTTTGGTGGGATAAGAGCCATTACAATACTGGGTTCCTTAGGCTTAAATTTCTTGGCATCCAAAAACGAGAACGCCCAGCCTTGATTCCAAAGATATCGATTAAGACAACTTCAAAAACAGGGGACTGGGCACTATTGCGATGAAGTATTATGGATAATCGATCCCTAGTCAACACTGAACATTTATAAAAGGTTCCCAAGAAAAGCCTTAATACATCTTTAACTACTACATGTAGTGATAAATAACCAACGTAATACCATATGGGGTCTTTTGGGGGATATTGAAGTTTGTAAGCTAAATTACGCAGATTGATAGATAGCTGCTTCTAGCTCATTCACCGCCTCTAAATATTGTGATTTACCACCAAAGCCTTTCTTAATGATTTCTAATGGTCTTCCCATTTCATCGAACGGTTTCACTTTAAGAACGTGAATGTTTTCGATCTCTTGAACACCTTCGTCAGCGTACTTATCAAGAAGGTTGTTCAACACATGTTGTGCTGTATCTCCGTATTTAGTGAAGTAGTTACGTTTCTTCACATTATCGGCGCGCTCTTTACGGGTTAAAGCCGGTTGGTCGTAAACGACATGACAAATCATATCAAATGGGTCCATCTCTTTACCCACTTCATCTTCCAGCGCTTCCCATAGAATACCGGATTCGGCTAGTTCATCAATAATGGCCTGCTTGCGGTCAGATTCATTCCAACGCTTGGTAAACTCATCAAGAGATGAAAACTGCTTCACCATTGTTTTACGGGTGTAGTCTTTGAATGACTCAGTTACAAGCTTGCCGTCTGAATCGTAATATTGCACACGCTCAGCAAGTGCTTTTACTTGAACTCCGTTTACATGAAATTTTCGAACTCTGTTCTCATCATCCCAATCATCTGCAGCGCCTGTACCTTCCGAGGTGTTTGCAACATCATCGCCATAAGTGACTTCTGGCTCTTGAATTGAATCAGGATCAATGTCTTCGTCACCGAACGGATTGTCAGCATCATCAACACCGTCGATGATGTCATCTAAACCTTCGTCATCTTCAAATTGTTCTGGCGTTGTGACTTTTACCCGCTCTGGTGTGCCATCAAAACGTTCATCAGCAAAAAGCTCTGTCGCTTTTTTGAAATCCAATATAGTGAACCAAAGTTTGCCGTAGCGATCATCAATACGAGTACCTCGACCAATAATTTGCTTAAACTTGGTCATCGATTGAATACCTTGATCAAGCACGACTAACTTGCAGGTTTTGGCATCAACCCCTGTTGTCATTAGCTCTGAAGTCGTTGCGATTACAGGATACGATTTCTTAGGGTTGATGAAATTATCTAGCTGATCTTTACCCGCTTCATCATCACCTGTTATCTTCATTACATATTTATCGTTCTTCCTAACCTGTTCTGGGTTTAGGTTGACTAGTGCACGGCGCATCCGGTCTGCATGATCAATATCATTACAAAACACGATGGTTTTGGCCATTGGGTCGGTACGTTTCAGATAATTGGTAATGGTTTGTGCGACAAGTTCTGTACGCTCATCAATAACGAGGGTGCGATCAAAATCTTTTTGGTTATAGATTCTGTCTTCAATCATTTCATTATTTTTGTCAGTTTGACCTTTCGTGGGTCGCCAACCTTGAACATCCACATCAATGTCGACACGTACGACCTTGTAGGGGGCTAAGAAGCCATCCTCAATACCTTCTTTAAGAGAGTAGGTATAGATTGGGTCACCAAAGTACTCGATATTGGAAACTTCATCCGTCTCTTTTGGTGTTGCGGTTAAACCGACTTGAGTTGCGCTACTAAAGTATTCGAGAATTTCACGCCAAGCGCTGTCTTCTGAAGCGCTGCCACGATGGCACTCATCAATGATGATTAAATCAAAAAAGTTAGGGTCAACTTGCTTGTAAGCCTTTTGCTGTTCTTCTGGCCCAGTAAGTGCTTGATAAAGGGCTAGATGAACTTCAAAGGCAGGGTCAACTTTGCGACCAGTGATCTTAGTCATCGCCGCGCCAAACGGCTGAAAATCATTGGTTTTAGTTTGGTCTACCAATATATTACGATCAGCAAGAAACAGAATACGCTTCTTAGCTTTGGCCTTCCAAAGTCGCCAGATAATTTGAAATGCAGTGTAGGTTTTACCTGTACCTGTAGCCATGACCAGTAAAGCTCTGTCTTGGCCTGCGGCAACGGCTTCTACCGTTTTGTTGATAGCTTGAAGTTGGTAGTAACGCGGTGATTTACCACTGCCATCATCATGATAATCTTGTGTGATAATTGGCAGGTGCTCTTCTTTAAAACCTTTCCAAGCACAATACTTTCCCCATAACTGCAAAGGTGTTGGAAAGTCCTCTAAACGAATTTCCGTTTCAAGCTGAGTCGGATTGGTTAGGTCACGGAAAATAAAACCGTCACCATTGGATGCAAAAACAAACGGGACCTCTAAAAGACTTGCATAGTCCATTCCCTGCTGCATCCCTTTGCCAACCTCATGCTTATTCGCTTTTGCTTCAATGACAGCAAGTGGCATGCTTGGTTTGTGATAGAGCACAATATCAGCTGATTTTACTTTTTTACGTGCAGCAGCTTGACCTCGAACGATCACTTTACCATCACGCAGTTTCACCTCTTGGCGAATCTGAGTCATATCATCCCAACCAGCATCTTTTATTGCGGGAAGTATGAATTTGGTAATAATGTCGGTTTCAGATAACTTCGCTTTATTAATGCTGCTGACCATTCAGGTTACTCGTAGAGAGACTCAATTTTTAATCAGTATATCGTAAAGCTAATATAAATCCGAGCGTGTAATATTGACTGTGTGATTAGGTGAATGTTGCGATAACTCTTTGTTTACAATCACCTAGACGTAGTAAGTTATAACTATCGAAGCATAAGATGTGCACACTTTGAGCTTCATTTATCAACTAATTTGATTACCAATAATTCTGATGCCTTAAGAAGAACACCATTATCTTTAAGGCGTTTATTTGCTCATTACCAGTAGATACTTGATTGATATAAACCTTGCTGAGGCACCTTTGTCCCGAACCAAACCAAAAAGCCTGGAATCGTTAACTTAGTGTTCAGTATTGATAGTGCAGATCGCATTGTTTAGTACCTATTTTCAGGCCAAAGCCTAAATTGGTCGAACAACGCAAGAATGACCGTATGTGGCTACACATAGGTTATTGATTTTAAAGGATATGATTTCTAATATGATTTGAATTTGATGTTTGCAAGGACTTATAAATTTATAGCACTCTATATACTGACACCTCCAAGCCATTGAAATTGTTAGAATTAAAATAGTTAATTTTCAGTAGCATCATTTCACTACATACTAATCCAACTCATTGTGTGCTCTTTGATCCGATATCACGCAGAAATCGGCCTTCCATCATCACACTCGTGCCTGATTAAGCTTCTAACTGCCCTGTTATGACGAACTGATCATAACGTTTTCTCGCTAACATCTTAAATGAAGGATATTGGTTAAACGCCTCAATGATCTTATTGGGAGCAATCTTCGCGTTCAACAATTCGACCTGAACATGCGTAAACAGATTCACAAAGAATATGCTGTTTAAAGTAAAAGCGTGTTCGGTTGTAGCATAAGGACAGCGTAGAATTGCGAGAAAACGTCGAGCCTCATCTAAAGAAATTAGACCGCCTTTTCTCCAACGATAAAAGCGTTGTTTTATAGTTTGTAATTCAGGATCTACAGCATCAATTTCGATGACTAAATCAGGATCATCACGCCGTGCTTTCAAGACATCACGGTAAAGTTCGCTCCATTTGATATCGCTTTTTTGATAACGATCTTTCGCCCAGCCTTGTTTAACATTTTGTAGTAATAGTTCCCCTGACGGGTAAAACATTATGCCTTTAGAATTAGGCATGCTGTTTGGTAAACATTTACTCAAAATAGAGTGTTCCTGTGACTCATTATCAAGCTCCAAGTAAAGCTCAAACAATGCACCCCAATACATAACCATATGAATAATATACTCATAAACGGACTGCGCTGTGGGGGATTTTGCCTCAAAATTATGGACTAGAAACCATTTCCTAAGATAAGGAACAAGATTCTCAACATTATTGGTTTGTGCATTTTGCTTTATAAATTGATATTCAAGGTCAAAGTGTGCATCAAGAAAAGACCAATATTTAGCTAACTCATGGCTCTCTTGCCATCCATTACGATAACCATCAATGGTTCCTTTCACACATACCCAAGCTCCCATATGTGCTGGTTCAATACCACTACACAATGATTGCGCCCTTTCTACAAAACTACTACCAAAATAGCTAACCACTGAATCCATATCCAGACCATTAGTTCGGAATTTTCGGAAAAACTGATGATCGTGAGTGATATTGGAATCATGTTTTATCGCTCTCGCCATTTTAACCAGCAAATCTGAGTCAGATTCAACAACCTTTGAGGCTATAAGCAGTAGTTTTGGTAAGTGATTAAACAATATTCCACGGTTGCACTCTGCATTAAACATATTTCAGCCAAATGTCCCTTTTTTCGACTCTGATTGATAAGAGAATACTATCGAACCTAAACAAAGGACAAAGTGATGGCACTAACAAAACCACAGGATAATTCCTCCAATATGCCTAATGCCAACAAAGGCACCAATGGTACGAACAAACAATACGACCAGGTGCATGGGAATCGCGGAAAACAAATTCAACACAACAAGCGAAACAAAGGAGAATAACCATGGGTAGAACATCCAACGACGATCGCAGCGACAGTATGAATCCGAACAATGACGCATATTGGGATAGCCTAGATAACCATTCCGATCAGTTAAACCCTAATAATGATGAATATGCTGGGGATTACGAAGACGAAGATTGATTAATACAACTAAAGCTCAACCTCAGTTGTATTATTTGCTGCTAGCGTTTTAGATTTACTGACTCTAAATCTGACTAGATTAACGCTGAAACCGGTTAACCGTCGTGCGATAGCTGCTCGCTTTAACTGGTTTCAATCCTTGTTTAACTCTTGATTGATTGAGCGTTTCTACAAGCTTCAAGAAATCATTATGTGCTTGCGTGTAATTCACTCTGATTTGCCTTAATGAATAACCCCTTACTACGCGTCGCAAGAGCCTTTCAACTTCGTCATCAATATAATGGCTCCGATTACCCTTGCGCCCATGAGCGGGTTTCAACGCTTTCTTTTGCCAACCCGATTTCACGTATACACTGACCCACTCTGCTAACGTTCGCCAGCTTGGTGGATTAGAATCCTCAATAGTTTCAGAAAATGTAGCCAGCCACGGAACCAGTCGCTTTTGGGTATACGCGGGAACATCAGAGTCCAATACTCCCCTTACATACGCGTAGCGCCTTTCCATTACTTTCGCGTATTCCAATTCTCGATTCGTTTTCTGGGACTTAGCCTTTTTGCCTACAGGGGTAATAAATACAGTTTCGGGGAGAGTCTCTTTAGTAACAGCAACCAACAGCCCTTTTTGTATATGGGATTCTAATTGGTCTGTTGCAAAGGAAAAGTGCCCACCATGCTCGATGTCTTTGATGGTAATTTCACTTCGAGTCACAGCACTCACTTGATAGTGGGAACACTTACCGCCTCGGTAGCGTTTCACAAGAATAAGATTCGGGTCTCTAAAGTTCATTATTCATCTCGTTCTAGGGCAATAAAAACTAAATTTCAGGCGGTCACTTTCTGAAACGCTGTAATGTCGTTTCATAGCTACTTGGAGTAAGTGCCGGTAGTCCTTCGTCACGTCGGTGATCATTCAACAGCTGCATTCGCTCAATAAAATCTCGATGTGCTTTTCCAATGTTCACTCTAGCTGAAAATCTAGCATGCTTAGTGACGACCTCAGTTAATAACCGATCCACTTCAGGAGCTAATCGATTGGAGTGATTACCTTTACTATGATGACGCGGCAGCAGCGACGCCTTTTTCCATCCTGATTCATTAAACGCTTTGAGCCATCTGAGGAGTGTTTTATAGGATGGAGGGGACATATCTTTGATTTCTTCAGCCACCTCGCTTATCCACGGGGTTAATCGAGTTGCTGATAATACGGGGAGATCAGAATCAAGTACCTTTCGAACATAGAAATACCTACGGTCGACTTCAGCTTCAATTTCCGCTTTCTTGCCAACGGCTGCAGGTTTTGTTTTCTTTTTGACGGCATTGATAAATAAAGCGTCAGGAACATTATTTTTGACCGTTGCGATAAGAAGGCCGCTGTTAATGTGGCTTTCTAACTGTGCTCGTTTAAAGGAAAAGCATTCACCATGCTCTATATCTTGTAGAGACACCCAATCGGTATCAAATGAATTCACCTGAAAATAGGACTTCTTCCCGCCACGAAAACGCTTAGTCAGCACTAAGTCGGGATCTCGAAAGTTCATGGCGTTTCCTCTTTTCTAAACGAACGGCTCCTCCAACATACTGCTATGAGCTTTCATTTAAGGTATACCCTAATTCAACAAACTCATCGCAGCTCAATAATGTTCATTTAGAGTGGATAAACACTTTAAATGACACTATGTTCAATAAGTCTAGATGCTAAATGAGCAAATTCAATGAGCAAGGTCGGCTACGCACGAGTTTCCACTACAGAGCAATCATTAGATCTTCAGATTCAGAAACTCACGGAAGCAGGTTGTATAAAAATCTTCTCTGATACTTCCACAGGGTCAGACATCAAACGTCAAGGTTTGGTAGACCTAATGGGATACCTAAGGGCCGGTGACACCCTCGTTATTACACGAATCGACCGTATCGCTAGGTCTGTGCTAGATTTGCAACAGATGGTCAAAACCTTTAACGAGCAGCAAATTCTACTGAGCGCTCTAGAACAACCTATCTCAACAGATTCAGCATCTGGAAAAGCATTTCTCGATATGTTGGCCGTCTTTGCCGAGTTTGAATTAAACATTCGCAGAGAACGTCAACTTGAAGGGATCGCGGCAGCAAAAGCCGCAGGAAAATACAAAGGTAGGAAACCGCTCTCGAACGCAATAAAGCAACAAGTCATCAGTATGCATTCTGAGCATCAAAAAATTACACAGATCTCTAGTGTGCTAGGCATTTCAAGAAACAGCGTATACAAGATACTTAACGACAACCGCAATGGTTCTTGAATAGTATGAATACACTTTTACTCTAAGGCGCTGGCAGCAAATCAACAACATTGCATTCTAAGGCTTGTGCCAAACCATACACTTTTTCGAGCGTAATATTCACTTCACCACGTTCAATGCGGCCAACGTAACTTCTGTCTATGTCAGCAATCAACGCGAGTTTATCTTGAGATATGCCTTTTTCTTTGCGTACCTCACGTAATTTCGAGCCAAATTTAACCGCTAAGTCTTTCATTTTTAATCCAAGTTAAAATGAAAACTATCCTTACTTGCGGCATATAAAGCCACGGACTATAATCCGCATTTAAAATCCCACTCGAAATTTCGGTAAACAAAATGTCCAGTAAGCCAATTCATCTAATTCCGTTTCTCCATCAAATTCTCATTGAGGATCAACTTGATGATTTTTCTGTATTAGAACTTAGGGATCGGTACCTGGCTCTCGATGGTTCCACGTTAGATAAAGCAGCAGCGAGACGATTGGTATACCGACATATCCTACGCCTAGTAAATAAACAGCTACTGTGCAAAGTAAGCGTTAAAGGCACCAAAAAAGCGACGTATCAAAAGACTGAGCTGTTTTCAAAAGCAACCTGGGAACTAACGAAACACAACAGCACTACCAAAGTCAGCGAAAACCATGGTAGATCTCATGGATGCAAATCAAATTCGGCCAAAACGGTACTTCAAGAAAGACTAGAACAATGTGAAAGTGACTTTTTAGCCTGCTTACAAGAGTTTCAAACGTATCAAGGCCTTAGCTCTGAATTCCCTCATTTAAAAGAAGGTTTGCATGATGTAAGGAGCAAAACCAAAATTCAAAGCTCGAAATTGGTTGGTCAGATAAGAGCCATTAAAATGGCATTAGCACTATCATGATAGCTTTGCGCCAATGGCAAGCAGAATGCGTTGAATTAGCCCTACATCACTACCAGCAAGGTCAATCTCACTTCCTCTGCCTTGCAACGCCTGGGGCTGGAAAGTCTGTCATGGCAGCAGAGGTTGCCTCTCAGCTATTTAAACAAAAAGCTATCGACTTTGTCCTTTGCTTTTCACCATCAACCGCCATATCGCTGGGGTTAGCTTACACCTTTAAGAATCACCTAAACTGCCGTTTTGATGGCGCGATTGGAGCGTTAGGTGCCTCGTATACCTATCAAGGTTTGCAGTACTTTGATGACTACTTTTGGTCTTTGCTACAAACTCACCGAGTCCTGGTTGTCGTTGATGAAATTCATCATTGCGCGGGGCTCAACATGACAGAAGCGAACGCATGGGGTGAGAAAATCATTCAACACATACAATCCCATGCTCGATACACGCTTTCATTAACCGGCACACCATGGCGTTCTGATAAAGCACCGGTAAGCCTATCAAGCTACAACATCGATACAACTGAAATCGAATGCAACTACGTTTATGGGTTAAGCCAAGCGGTTAAAGATAAAGTATGTCGCTTACCCAGTATTGTCTTAGTCGACAACGAAATGATCACTGCAAAATCTAACGACTCAGAAACTCGCCACTTCTCATCCATACGTGAATATCTGGATGAACCTTTTGGCTATTATCAAAGCATCATTACCGACGATACCTGCATAAGATACCTGATAAAATTAGGTTTAAAAAAGCTAGATGCTATTCAGGAAAAGAAACCAAACGCCGCAGGATTAGTTGTGGCGGCATCCGTTGAACACGCGATAAGAATACATACTATGCTTTCCGAAGAGTTTAATAAAAAGGCGGTTCTTGTCACTTACAAGCATGACGACCCGTCAGGGATCATCGATGATTTCAGAAGCAGCGATTCCGATTGGGTAGTGAGTGTTGGAATGATTAGCGAAGGAACAGATATCCCTAGGCTTCAAGTGTGTTGCCACCTTAGTAAAGTTAAGACTGAGCTATACTTCAGGCAAGTCTTAGGGCGTATTCTAAGGATGAACAAAGGGATAAACCAAGAAGCGTGGTTATATACTTTTGCCGAGCCCAGTTTAGTGACTTATGCAAGCCGAGTCGCAGAGGAGATCCCTTTGAACGATGTCGTCTTTCGAGAGCTCATGCCTAATAACAGCCCTGAATTTCCAGAAACTCACAACACGCGGACACCAAACTACTCAAGCATAAAAGGTTCAAGCACTCAGATTTCATGGGGCCAAACACAATCAACTAAATCTGAACGAAAAGTAGAGACCTTGTCTAAGCACAGCTTTGAAGAACATTGCCACTACTTCGACGTAGTGGGTGATTTTAGACAGCAAATTGTTGATGTGTTCCGCTTTCAAAATCCATGAATCGAAAATTCATAGAAATTGCGCAGACCCTTCAACTCATTTTTGGACAATTATTTCTCAGTACCTTTGCTAAATTAGTAAAATATGAATAACTATAGATGACAAAGCTAGCTATAAGATTAGGTTAGGTGCTGATTAAATGCCGTTGTGTAACCATCCACAAAAATTCCCTTCGCTCTTTGTGGTAAGAAACGACTTGGGGCGGTTCTTGTGTCTGAATCAAAGGTATTTAAAAGAGAAAAAAGCCCACTCTCAGGTTCGATGAAAGCGAGCTAATAAGACACTAATAGACTATAAGTGTTTGAGAACTACAAGTAGATATCACATAATGTAACGCATTGTACTTTAAGTGGTTTGTATTTCGGAGTTCGTAGATGCTTAATGTTGATTTTTTGAAAGCTGAACATGGCGATTGTATACATATCTCCTTTTGGGACGAAGCTGGTGTCCATAGAAACATACTGATAGACGGTGGTCCCAGTTCGACTTACTTGCAACGATCTGACAAAAAAAAGAAGAAAAAGACAGAAGATGGTCCACTTAAAGTTCTCACTGACGCAGTAGATCAGATTGACTTGTTGGTTGTAACCCACATAGACGATGATCACATAGGTGGAATTCTCAAGTGGTTTTCGAAGGACCAACAGGTTGCTAGTAAAGTTAAGAAAGTTTGGTTTAACTCACCAAAGCAGATAATAAAACATGTAGAAAACAACACTGTAGTTAATGACGATACGTTCGTTTGTCAATCCGAAGGAACTAAAACCAGTAGCGGGCAAGGCAAAACTCTTGAGGAGTTACTGTCTGATTTAGACATAACCCACAATGGTTATGTTACAAATGGTTATAAAGAGGATTTTCATGGCTTAGAGATTCATGTTCTCACTCCATTCTCCAACACTCTAAGTGCCCTCCTTGATCTGTGGGTTACAGAACAACCAGACCTATGTACCGCGACGAACATAGATCACAAATCATCCATCAAGCAACTCTTGAATAAAGATCATTTTGTGGAAGATAAGAAAGTTCAGAACCTTAGTTCGATTTCTTTTGTTGTTACTTTTGAAGATAGAAAATTCCTGTTTCTGGCTGACGCAGGCCCTACAGATGTAACCAAGGCGCTAAGCTTACTTGGTTACGATAAAGATAATAAAATCAATGTCGAATTCATTAAAATATCACACCATGGGAGTAAGAAAAGTACATCTAGAACCCTACTAGAATCAGTAGAAACGTCTAAATATATCATAAGTACTAATGGTAAGTACCACGGCCACCCTGATAAGACGTGTTTAGCTCGTATAATTGATTGTAATAATGCGGCTCAGATCTATTTTAATTATCCGGAATTTGTTAACACAATTTTTAGTGAGGTCGATTGTGTTGGTTATCCTCAGTTTTCTACCCACCCAACAACGGAAATAGAACTATGAGGAGAAAAGGTTGCGTTCAAGTAAATGAAGGTTCTGGATGCTTGTTTAAACTGTATAATAGTACATATGACTATGTATTGACTGCAAAGCACCTCTTGAACGACTGCAACAATATCGAATGGAAAAACCCAGTCTCAAATACAAATGAAACGATCGAAGTCATAGGTAAACCTTTAGTTCACGAAGGAGTAGATGCGGCAATACTCCAAGTGCAAAAAGTAACTGACCTTCAAGATTACATCATTACAACTTCTGAATGTAATGAACAACGCATTGTTTTAGCAGGCTTTCCAAAATGCAGGACCGCACCTAATAAGTTTAGATTTGATTATGGTGTCACTCATGAAACCAATGATGATGGGGTTTTGGAGTTGGAGATTGCCGGTATACCTGAGTTTGATGAAATCGATGGTATGTCGGGCGGTCCCGTTACAAAAAGAGACTCTAGCAATGAGTTAATCGCTATACAATGCGAAATGACAAACAGAGATGATAAAGAAAATCTAGGTCGTACGTCGGCAGTACCAACTAAGTTTTTTGAAGAAATAATTACAAACGCAAACAATAATGACAGTAATTTAGAAAGCCTGACTACAGTTACATTAGAGCTGTTAACTGATCATACTTTCAAGTTGAAAGACATGACATTGAACAAAGAGCTTGTCAGTCGCTGCTTGAAACGTAAGGCGGAAATTGTTGCTGATACATTGAGCATCGAAGATATTATCAATGTATACGGAAACTGTTTATCGGTAAATAGCAATAATATTTTTGATAAAGATTATTGGATAGGTTTTCTTGAAGTATTATCGGTAGTTTCTTTTAAAAATGATGGCAACATTGACTCTTCTAAACTTGAGCAATTAAAAGAGACTCTGAGGGTTGTATATTGTGAAGTCGATGGACTTTGGCTAGAATCTATCCCTGTTCTATACAATACAGATTTAAAAGATCTAAAGAAAGATTCTACGGTATTTATTGTTACAAATAAAAACAGAAAGCCGACAAGAACAGAATATCCACCTAATGTGCTCATGGAAATAGATAAAGTACCAATGCCCGACGAAATGCAAATTGATAACGCGAGTATTACAGATCCGTTCAGCGAAATAAAAATTAAGCATATATACAGTGTTCAAGAAGTCATGATTTACAAAGAGGACATTCTAATGAACTGTAGCGCTGGAACTGTTGTACATAAAATCAAGGAAATAGCCAATGACTTCATTTAAGGCAAAATTTGCTGATATTGCACAAGAAATATCAGAAAGTTATGGTATTGAATGTGAAATTTACGACATCCCATTTCCTCATTCTATTTATTGTGGCGTAGTGAAATTTAATGACCCAGATAAACTAGGTAAATTGTGGGAGAAGGTTAATACTTCTTTATCTATTTCTATAAGTGATAATTTTGAGAATGACTTCCAAAAGTGGAATTTTTACATTATCTATTTGTGTAATTTTGATATACCAAAGAAAGTAAAGTATCAAATAGAAAACAACAAATTCTATAGTAGAAAAATTACACTGTCGAAAAAACAAATCGGTTCAAGAACAATTAGTGAGATATTTAGTGAGGATGTCATTTTTACTGATATTGGTTTAAAAGTTGGTTCAATAAATAAAAGTATGAAACATACAGCCAAATACAATAGTGATTTACTAGATATGGTTCCACAAACAAGCTTGAGTAAAGATGGGTTAATGGACTTATACGAAGCTATTGGTAGTAAAATGGAGAAGTCAAATGAAGCTTAGGAAGATTGATATTCAGGCATTTAGAGCTTACTGTTGCCCAGGAGATGGCCTTTTTGACTTTACAAACGAGGATGATAGTACATCTAACTTTATAGCATTATATGCTCCTAACGGGTTCGGTAAAACATCATTCTACGACGCTATTGAGTGGGGCTTTACGAATAGTGTTTCTAGGTTAAAAAAAGATGGTAAGAAACTATTACCGTTTGCAAAATCAATCGAGGATGACAAGTTCATTATCCGTAACAAGCATGCTAACGAAAATGTATACAGCAAGGTTGATATATATCTTGAAGGACAAGTGCCACCCATTTCAAACACATTAGACCATAATAAAATAAGGAAAGGTCAAAAAGACACTAAGTTTGCAGACAGCGAAGTAAGAGACAACCAAGAGTTTATAACAGATGTAATACTATCTCAAGACGGAATAAATTCATTTTTGAGAGAAGATGATGCAAAGATTAGATACGAAAAATTCATCAAAAAATTTGGTGACATTGAGCTTAGTGAACAATATAAAAACTTACAAAAGCTATTTGAAATAAGCAAAAACGAAGAAAAAGACCTTTGCAATAACATAAAAAACCTAGAGTCAAAGGTTGACAAAAATATTGACTTAAACTTTATTGACAAGATCAATGAGCAATTAGGAACACTTGATAAAGAATACAACTCCTTAGATGCAATACCTTATACGTATACTGAGGAGGATTTATTCAACTATGATAGTTCGCTTTTGAATGGCGAAGGTAAAATAGATTCAGATATAACAGCTTTGAACAACATTGTATCTAATCTTGAGTCAATGTTTTCTGAAGACAATCACTTCACTGTCTCAGAGTACATCAGCAATAAGAACGAAATAGCTAGACAGCATCTGTCAATCAAGAATATTGAGTCTGAAATTAGTACAATGAACAAACTAATCACCCTTGAAGAATCAAGGGATATAGTTCATAAACATCTTGCACAAGACAAACACAAACTTTCTATCTTGAATAGCATACTATCAAGGTATGATGACTACATTGGCAGCAAGGAAAGAATTTCTATATTAGATGATAAGAAAAATAGTATTCAATCAAAAAAGGAAAGAATTAAAATAAGTCTCAATTCTCAAAAGTCAAATGTAATCCAATTTGATAAGAGAATCAAAGAAATCTTTAAAGACTTAGACACATCTAGCAGAGCACTGGAAGAATCTCAACATATGTATGCTCAGCTCTCTGAATTTAATAAGGAGTTGAAATACCATAAGTCCAACTTGAGAGCTCTCAATTCTTCTGCCAAAGATAATATACCAAAAGAACAGAGCTTACTTAAAAAAAAGAACTCATTAACAAGCTCTTTATACTTCTTAGATAGCGAATATTACGAACAAATTCAAAGTTTCATTTTAACTGAGGAACAATCGAAAATTCTTGAAACAGTCCTCTCTCTTTCAAAAAAGATCACGAAAATTGGTCAAAGCATTGACAACTTCCAAGAAAAGTTAGTATTTGACACTAGACTAGAGGAAAGAGTACAGGAAGTAAAAACTGAAGCGATAAAAATACTGAAGGAGTCTAATAGCTGTAGCTGTCCTGTTTGCTCCACAAACTTTGATTCCCCAGATTCTATTATAGACTCTATAATTAGTATTAAAGACTCAAACGTTCGAAACTATGAGTTGAGCAAGAAACTTAGTATACTCAGTAGTGACCAAGCTGAGCTCAAAAATCAGTTGCAAGACCAAATAAAAACATTAAAGCAATCGATTAATAAAGAGCTTATTAAGTTGGAAGAGAATATATTTGAAATTCATCAGTCAAATATAAAGCTCTCTTTCGATGTAGACCAAGAAACAAGTAGAATCAATGAAATTAACGCTGAAATCGAAAAAATACGTGAATGTAATGGTCAACTTAGTCGTGATGATTATGAGCGGAAGTTAAACGCTCGCCTCGATAATCTTAGTGACGAGCTCAATCAGTTACGTAGGTCTGATGATAATGCTAGGATTAAAATTGAGTCTTATGAAGAAGAAATCACACAGGCTGAAGTTGCTTTGGGTAAAATAGCCTATGAGTTGGAATCGTTATCACGTAGCGATATCGTTTCAGTTCAGGAGAGTGATTATAACAAGCTTTCCCTAAATCATAGTATTAGAAAGAACGAGCTCAACAGATTGATAAGAGTTTCAAATGAAAGTATACACTGCTCCAATGATGACGTTTATTCATATAATCAAGAAATCAGTGTTTTAGATGTAGAAGGCAGTCAAGAGAAATTAGAATCACTAATAAAGAAGATGCAATTATACACTTCCAAGGTTACTAAGTTGACTTCTATCAACTATCACATTGAAAGCGTCATCTCTAGCGAGCTAGGAATTGAAGTCCTACCCGGCACACAAAATCTAATCGAGTCTTTGTTATCAAAAGCCCTGCAAGATAGAAAACATCAAATATCCCGATTGACGCAAACAAAGCATGAGTTCTCTACAGTAAGACACTATCTGAAAAATGCTCAACAATATCTAGAACTAGTTCAGGTTAACAAAGACATTGATTCCCTCAAAGTAAGATTATATTTCGTTACGACGGTCATTCAGGCAAACATTGAGAAAGAGATAAACGCCGTTTCGAGTTACATAGATAAGTCTATCGGCTCTTTCTTCTATGAGGACTTAATCAACGAGCTTTATCGTAGGGTCGATCCACATCCTGAGTATGTAAAAATAAGGTTCGTTTGTAATTTCAGCCCAAGAGAGAAACCTGAGCTACACTTAGTATGTACTAAGGAAAATGAAGAGAGTGTTATAGTTCCATCACTATACTTTAGTTCAGGGCAACTCAATGCTTTAAGTCTCTGTATTTTTCTAGCCAAAGCACTAAATGTAGCTGATGGCGAAGGTGAAAATGTTGATTTTATTTTAATTGATGATCCTGTCCAAGCTATGGATGGGTTAAACATACTTTCTACAATAGACCTACTTCGTGGTATTTCTTTGTCACATAACAAGCAAGTTATTCTTTCCACTCATGATGAAAGCCTCTTCAACTTATTGAAAAAGAAAGTTCCTCAAAGCGTATTTGGTTCTAAGTTCTTTAGTCTTGAGTCACATGGTAAGGTTGCACAACTAGCTTCATAAACGGTTCATCGCGGATTAGCGTGAGACGATAAAAAACGGCAGTGGTAGTATGTTTTAGTTTCCAGAAAAATACACACACAACTGCCGCTTTCATGTCGAATAATACTTTTCTACCCTTTTAGGGAGGGTTTTCAATTCAATATAGTCACACAAAACTCACAATAGCCTTAAAGCCTGATTCCATCCGGCGGATGCTGAGCAATACGTTTTTCAACCTACACACGCCCAAAGTGAGTATGGTCTTGCCCTCTTTCATCGGATTAGATTTGATAGGGAAATGCACGCCTCAAAAATATATGAGTATTAGCTCTAAGTGATTTTTTGGGCAGAGACGTTTTAGAGTAGCAGCACTAACGCGCTTTTGTCCCGTACCATCGTCAAACAACAGAAAAACCATCAAGAGGTGCTCTTCGAGAAGGTCAGCCCATTACACATGATGGGAGACTGATATCGGCTTAGACAAGACCCAGTATAGGACGTACTCACTACGACGAACCAAAGCTTCTTTGATCTACTCCAAAACCAAGAACTTACGTGCTATCCAGTTACTTCTCGGTCATGCTAAGCTCGAAAGCACGATCGAATACCTTAGCGTCGAGATTGAAGATGCACTAAGGATTTCTGAGAGCTGGTACGACCCCAATGCAGTAGACATTACACAGATAATAAAAAGTAGGTCAAATGACCTCACTATGATTTGTGAGGTAGAGCGCTGCTGGCAAGGAATGGGCAAAGATTATTTACAAAACAACTTGTTTCGCATCAACAATCCTACTTTTTCACTCTCAAATTAACTTAAGCACCCCATTCACATAACCACGCCGGTAAACCTCTATCCCATTTTCATCTTTAACTTGCCCCGTCGGCATCACAACCCATCGTTGCTCATCCATAAATTCATCAGCAACAGCAGCCCTCAAAGCCTCCACTTCTATTGGCGTCAGCTGATTTGAAGTAGCCGCCACCTGAGGCTGAGATTGAGTAGTCCGGTCAATAACAATATCCGCATTCGCTTTTAATACGTTAAGCTGGTCTCTGTATTTGTTTCTCTCCGCAATTAACGAACCAACAACCGCTCGAATGACTGGATCATCGATAGACTCCAGTATGTGTTGGTCATTATTGTTGAGAAGCTGCTTCTGACGCACCGAGAGTGGCTTCTTACGAGTCGTTCCTGAATAGGCTGCCCACGCATCAATCAATTGCTGAAAATGCTTTCCTGTTCGATTACGAATGGTTTGTGTTGAAGGTCCGCCTTGTTCTTGAGATAACTTTCCAATCGTCACGATAGAGAAGTCCAATGACTTGGTCTGGCTTTGCTGCTCTAGAATGTTGTGCAAGGTTCTTAGCGCCGTCGTTGTGCGGGCTGTCGCGCTGGAGCACAGTTCTTCCAGAATAATGTGCGGGTCCACTGGGTTAGCCATTTTTAATTACTCCCATTTTATTTTTCGACAAGTCAGCAAGGCGTAACATATTGATTCCCGTTTGCGCCTCAATAGCCTTTACGCCTACCTCTAATAAACCCGCGTCTTGTAAATACGCTTCCGTATCAAGATACGATGCGATGAGGCCCATCGCCTTGGTTTTATCAAGCTCTCCTGTCGCTTTGAGCATGGCATTAATCATTGCATTACCCGCTAAGAGCTGAGTTTCATCATCAAGCTGCATCAAAAATGGCATGTAACCCGACTGCATGAGCATTGAATTTAACTTGTTTGATCGATGACCAATCGCTGGCGTTTTTCTTAAATCATCTCGCAGATCCGCGTAAATTTCTGCGTCATCGCATAGCTGTATCAATTGTCGAAACTCCGACTCTGTGTCAACAAAGCTAAAGAACGGAGAGATCTCCGTATGTGATCCTATTGCGATGACTTTATCGACGGTGTCTTCGGGGAGCCGCTGCTCTTCGATGCGAATAAGCTTACGAATTATCTGAAAACAGGCGACCAAATCTTTACAGTATTCATCCGCATCAATTTTTTGCTTTTCAATTCTGCGGTCTATTTGATGTAAGTATTCATACTTCTGGAACGGCTCCCTGTTCACTTCACAGAAGTATTCTTCATCTAATAACACCGCTTGCTCGGCTTCTAACTCTGCAGCGATTTTGGCTGATTCTGACGCGTGATAGCTAAGATTATTGAAATGGGCGGTTAATGAATGGAGGTATTTAACGTCGGTAATAAACCAACGGCAGCGGACGCAGTTTTCAATACCATGAGGAACGGGGCCATACAAATCCGCTTGGTTACGATTCGCTTTCTTTAGTTTTTCCCCTCCGTTCCAACACCCTGCTGTGGAGGTACTTTCTACTAATGGCGTTGTGTTCCCACCCGCTAAACAAATACCTATCGCTTTTTCTTGCCACCCTGCGGGGTTTCGAACCCTTAATACTGTTCGAAGGGACTCTATATCGGTATAAGCGGATTGTAAGCCAATCTCTTCTATCGATTTATTGACCAAGAATGAATGCAACGTCGCATCGTTTTGTTCTTCAATCTTGTTTTCCGCTGCCTTCATCTTTTTTGCCATCATCACTGGGGATACTTTTGTGTAATGCATGGTCATGATGAGTCGACTGTGACCGACCAATAACTTAGATAACACCGGTGCGGGGATTTCACCTTCAATGGTGTAGCAAGTGATCAGAGAAACGCGTAACGAATGTAACGGAAATAGTGTCTTACGATGATTGGCTGGGTCAATGAAGTGAACTTTGCTGCCATCCATGAGTTTGTGATCATCTTTTTGAATGTTAGTTTCAAGCTCCGCCATCAAGCTTACCCAAAGTGTGTTCAAATACCCTTGAGTGATCGGCATTTCCTTTTCACTGTGCAGAGCGGCGGCGGCATTACGAAACAAAAAACAAATATCACCGATCTCATTTCGTTGAATATCCGTTTTGGTACTTCCAAAGTGCTTATAATCAAGCTTATGGATAGAAGTCGGTTTAGTAATGGGGTTGTATTTCTGCTGCCAGTTTCGCAGCTTCTCTAACCAATATAAGACTTCTTCATGTTGCCAAGGGATCACATAGCCTCTCGTGATTTCATCCTTATTTTTATCGGCGGTCTTATTCGTGTTTATATAGAGACCAGTCATCACATCACCAATATCAGGTGTGATGATTCGGTGAAAAATACCTTTTTGCCAAGGGCGCTTTTCACTGCCTTCAGAAAAATCATTCATTTCATTGGCAACCCAACTTCCACTCTCGTAGCGCCACGTATCGGCTTCACCAGAATCAAGCATGCGAACCTGAAAAGTACGTAATGGAAGCTGTAATTTTAGGTACAGCGCCATTGCACGAACGGGTGACCAAATAACATAAAGGTGATCACCTTCCTTAAACGGCGTTAGCACTCCATCAATTCTAATACTGCGAGGTTTATCTACTTTGATTTTCCGCCATACACAATCAGGGTCATTTTTATCAATGGCAGAGCCGTCAACCACAAACCAGTCTCTTTGATGCCGGCTATTCGAGATAAATGCGTCACTTTGCTCAACCGCCCAGTCCCAGTCTGAAAAATTGCCCCTTTCAATCGGGCAAAGAATTTTTCGCAACCGTTTAATGTAGGTATAAGGTAAAGCGTTGTAGACGGTTTCTTGATTTTTAACTGGATTAGACCCTTTTTGAAAAGGGTTCTTAAACATGGCAACCAACTCACCGTCATCATCCGGTTGAGAATAATAGGTGGTTATCACCCAATCGATAAACGAGCACACCTCATTGTTTTGTCGAACCCTGTAGCCTTCCGACAATTCGAATTGACTGAGAAACTGAACATAATCTTGCGGACCCATTTCGAAAAACTCGACGGGATCAACAATGAACTTCGGAACTAAGTATTCATCCAAAAACCGATCCAACGCATTCTTCTTATGATCAATGCCATATTTGTTTTGGTGCAACCACGTCGCCGCAACTTCTCGCCACGTATCCCAACCCGTACCATTCTTTTCGGTGAACCAATTAAATTCATAGTCTGTTGATTTCATGAGGCTCGCTTCCCAAACTTAGGTGCTCTACCTGAAAATAAACCATCGGGGTCAATATCTTCAAACCCAGATTCCATAATGGTTTCCCAGCTCAACTCCACATCTTGCTTAAAGTTCGCATACTGCTGACCATCGAGTTTCTGCGTGGCACGCTCGCAAGCAAGTGTTACATCACGAACGCCTGGTTGCGTGTAAATCGACTGAGATAAAAGAGAAGAATGATGCAGTGCTTTCTTGATGAATCGCACATCTACCCCGGCATTCGACATCCGTCTTCCATAGGCATGACGATGACCATGAGGCGAGCGACCTTCGGGCTTTGATGTGATTTGACCAATTCTGCCCATACCCGCCGCATAGCTTTGATTGAATGCATTTAGCGTTAATGCGTTACCCAGTTGCTTTCTAGCAAAGGAAACAAAGGCGTAAGGGTGATTTCGCTGAATAGGAAGCAAGGCCATTAAGTATTGCTGCCATAAATAAGCAAACACTTCCCCGTAATAGGAAGGAAACCAATGAAGTTGAATGTAGTTATCATCATGATCGACCACCTTGGTTTTCCAACCAACTCTGGCGGTGCCCGTAAGTTTATTGCGTGGTGTTAGGTGGTACTTTTCGGCAAGGTAGGCCGAGCGGGTACTTTGCCGTTTTCTGCCGACCCAATGGTTGGGAGCTTTGCCATCTTCAGGATGGTATAAACGAACGGTCACACTGTCAGAGTTCATTGGATCAAGAAACACATCATCAACCCACAAGTGCAGGGCATCACTTTCTCTAACCCCAGCCCCGTGCATCAACAGTAAAATCAATTGATCACGAATAGCCACTCTTGAATCTCTCGCACTACCGACACCGTCGATAAAAAATGCTTTAAATAGCTGTTCGGGAAACGAAATCGCATCGCCATCCACTTTAATCACATCTTTTTTTCCGCGAACTTTCCTCACTCTTTTCAGTAGCTCTGTAGGCGCATTTTTTTTGATATGACCAAGAAAATCATGTTGATTTCTCTTATGCCACGCAGCGTAATTGAGTCGTTCTTGGTGAGAGGTAGCTTCTTCAAAATCGTTAAGACTGCTTGTATTTTTATGGATAGAGAGCCAATCCGTTAATCCATTCAATGCCGACAGCAGCTGGTTGACGTTGGAAACTGACCTCGGCAACCAAAACAAACCAGAGGAATCAAACCCTTCTTTGTCGATAGTGCCTGATGAAAGTCGCTGGACAAAAGATTGAAATAGAAAGCTTGGTTCTGAGAATAGTCCCCGATTGGCTTCCATGTATTCCAGTAATAACTGGCATGCAAATACAACTCGGTTCATCCAAGGGAGACTTTTGATGTGAGACTGGCTAATGATGTACTCAAGCAGGGGATCGAACACGCCCTGATCTGTCATTAATACAGGGATGTCGAGCATTAAACCTGAGTGGTCAATTTTGACCTGAGCTTGAACTTTAACGATCGCAGACATCCAACACCACATCAAACGAAACTGGTATTAGTAGGTATAGTAGAGAAATTGCTATTGATCTAATGGAATAAAAAGTAAAGGTAGAGGGTGAAACTAAGTACTTTAAGGGGATTTAGTATAGAAAGGAGTGCTATAGATATGACTTATCTTGCAAACATCAGAATTGGGTGGGGGCCAGCCACATCCCGGCACACAAGTCATTCGCTGCGGCTGCTTCCTTCCGGATCTGACCGAGTTCACGAACTATTGTTGCGAGAGGACCAACCCCCATAGAGCGACTTTAACAAATGCTTTGCTAAAGAAGTGATTGGATTATTCATCATCCTTTGCTTTTATACAAGCCCTTTTTATCGCTTTAGTGCTAAGCGTTGAAAGTTTAATCGCCTATCTCTTCATTTACGCGCAAGATGTAATCTGTCATCCAAATTGCCGCTAAGATGAGTAGCCAAACTAACAGAACAATCCCTTGAACATTGCCGCTTGGCATGGCAACTAAAGAGGCAAAAGCGGCTGTAGGTAGCGTCCAACATTGCAGCTTTAATAGTTTAGATTGGCTTTTTACCATGCTCTCCATTGAGACCATAATGCCGACTATAGTTAATGAGATCAGTGCTGCATGAGCCATTCCGGCTATCATCAAAGGCGCTACTAATAGCAGAGCCCACCAGCCATGCTTTGAGGATATCTTCCAAGATACTGCGGCTAGCCAAATCATGGCTATGCTCACTATTTGCAGTAAGGTAAAGATAGCTTCGCCATTTAATATACCGATGTTTTGCGAGTAGATAATGCCCGATTGCATAAAGACAAAGAAGCCAAATACATACCAGCGTGCACTGTTATTACTACGTTTAGAGAAGGCGACCATTAATAGCGGGAATAGGATCCACATTGATACTGACAGTGCTGTCGGTTGATAAGAGAGCGTAAAACCATACAGACATAGCCCTACGAGAAGAAAAATACCCGAAGCTCGAGAGCGTGATATGATCCAAAGGGCTGGGATTGCCAACGCTAAAACAGGCACATTGCCCTGACTCACATCAATTGATTGAGCACATATAATGGCCAATAATGTGGTAATAAAGAACTGAACTATAGAAAACATCATATTCGCCTCCTTGCGATTACTGTTTTTATTCCTCAATTTATTTAACAGTCAACACAATTATGCATCATTTTAAACATAAAGTCTTTGCTTTAGTTCACCAAATCCCCCTAGGCATGGTCAGCACCTATGGCGATATTGCTAAATTTTCGGGCTATCCGGGCTATGCAAGGCAGGTAGGCGTTGTTTTAAGTAACTTACCTAAGGATACTACCCTTCCTTGGCATAGAGTAATCAATGCTAAAGGTGAAATTTCACTCAGTGGTGAACACTTACAACGCCAGAAGCAACGCCTAGTGAGCGAAGGTATTGTCTTTACTGAAGCAGGAAAAGTGAAATTAAAGACGTTTCGCTGGCAACCTTAAGTCAAAGGCTCAAGATCACCCTTTTCCCTTCTACATTAATCAACACGCTTCAACTGTAATTGCACGTGATGTGTCTGCGCCTTATCTGTGATCACCGCCACAGACGTATCTGTCGTAAACCTTAATGTGTCTTTTACGCGTATTTGTGCTCGAACGGTATAGCGATGACGCGGATCCATGTGGGTGCTGTTGTATTGAAGCTTAAAATTAACCGGAACTTGTTTACCTTCTGTAGTAAAGGTTTGTCTATCTATTAGCACCCCTTTGGCATCGGCTAACGATGTATCTTCTAATGTCACCGTAATTTGTGCATTGTCTGGCAAGGCGATTTTCTCCCTATAGGTCAGCGTCCCTGTCACTTCAACCATAGTGACCTGTGGCACCCCTTGTCCCCTAACTTCATGCGTTTCGGGGACGCAGCCCATTAACAGCACACCTAATCCACAAATAATCAGCGTGGTTTTTCCCTTCATCTTATTCCCCTTCTATCGTCATAATGCTCATATCTAAACCGCAATAAATACCCACTACCATAGAGAAGTCGAAGATACTTAGAGTTAGCTCACAATTAGCACTTGTCTATTAACAGGTTAACAGGTATTTTCAAATAGAAACTAACTTGGAGGTCGGATGAGTAAACCACTGAATAAACTATTAACCTTATTACAGCTAGAACAACTCGAATTAGGGTTATTTCGCGGTGAAAGTGAGCACCTCGGCCTACCGCAGGTTTATGGTGGCCAAGTGTTAGGACAGGCGCTCTCTGCCTCTCGTTATACCGTTCCTAAGGATCGCAGCGTTCATTCATTTCATAGCTACTTTCTGCGCCCGGGAGATCCTGAAAAAGCCATCATCTATGATGTTGAGCATTTACGTGATGGACGCACCTTTAGCACCCGCCGAGTAAAAGCGATTCAAAATGGACGTCCTATTTTCTACCTCACCGCTTCCTATCATGGTGAGCAACCAGGGTTTGAGCATCAAAATACGATGCCTGATATTCCAGGGCCGGAAAACTTTGCATCAGAGTCTGAATTAGCAGAGCAAATTGCGCAGTTTTTACCTGAAACCGTACAAAAAATATTCTGTGGTGAAAAACCCATTGAAGTGAGACCGGTAAAAGTGGTTAACCCCCTAAAACCACACCAAGAAGAGCCAAAGCAATACCTATGGATACGTGCCAACGGGCAGTTACCCGATGATCAACTGATTCATCAGTACCTGTTAGCTTACGCGTCTGATTGGGGCTTTTTAGTGACCGCTTTACATCCCCATAAAGTCAGCCTACTCACACCTAAGTTCCAAGTGGCTACCATTGATCACTCTATGTGGTTCCATAGACCATTTAAAATGGATGACTGGTTGCTGTATGTCATTGATAGCCCTACAGCAAGTAACTCTCGTGGCTTAGTGCGTGGTGAGTTGTATAACCGTTCAGGGCACCTTGTGGCGAGCGCCGTTCAAGAGGGTGTTATGCGTAAAAGCTAAAGTGCGACTACAGGTAAACGTTCCCCCTTTCATTCATTTACCGTAGTGTTCATTAACTGTAGAAAGAGGCAGAACATCACAGCTGGCCGTTATTTCTGTGATGAACTGTCATTTAATTACATAATGCAATTAACAATTTTCACCTATAAGATAACATTATCTATACAATTAACATCGTATTCAAACCACGGACGTAAAGGTAGTACATGATTTATTTACAATTTGGTCTTTATCTGGCAGTTATGCTTGGTATCGGCTATTACTCCATGAAAAAAACACACGATAACCAAGACTTTATTATAGGTGGACGCACTCTAGGCCCTGTCACCTCTGCCGTCAGTGCGGGTGCCTCTGATATGAGTGGCTGGTTATTACTAGGCTTACCTGGTGCAGTATTTGCCAGTGGGTTAGTTGAAGGGGTGTGGATTGGTGTTGGCTTAACCTTAGGGGCCTACCTAAACTGGCTAATTGTTGCCCCTCGCCTTCGTGTTGCAACAGAAGCCACCAGCACCGTCACCTTGCCAAGCTTCTTATCATCACGATTTGAAGATAACTCTGGCTTAATTAAAACCGTTTCCACTCTAGTGATTCTCTTTTTCTTCACCTTATATGTGGCTTCTGGTCTAAAAGGCGGAACATTACTTTTTGCACACAGTTTTGGCACTACAGAAGAAGTGGCGCTGTATGTCACCGCATTTGTTGTCATCTCTTATACCTTCTTAGGTGGGTATATGGCGGTATGTTGGACCGACCTTATTCAAGGCATTTTAATGCTAGCGGCTTTGTTCTTTTGTATGTTATTGGGTTATATGGCCATTTCTGGATCTCCAGTTAACATCAGCGAAGTCAAACCCGAAGCGTTTAAATTTTCCACCAACTTTATTACCGCCGCTTCATTACTTGCTTGGGGCTTAGGTTACTTTGGTCAGCCACATATTTTGGCGCGCTTTATTGGTATTGATAAAGTGGAAAACATTGCTAAAGCTCGTCGCATTGGCATCTCATGGATGGTGATTACCTTAGTTTTATCCATCTCAATTGCACTCATTGGTATTGGTTATGATGCCATACACCCACTATCGGCCGTTTCTGGGCCTGATGGCAATAAAGAGCGTATTTTCTTAGCATTAACCGATGCCTTGTTTAACCCAGTGTTTGCTGGCTTTATTTTGGCGGCAGTATTAGCGGCGGTAATGTCAACAGCGGACTCACAACTGTTGGTTCTCACCTCATCACTGACAGAAGATATTGGCTTTATCAGCAAACTTGATGAGCAGAAAAAAGCGTGGATAAGCCGTATGGGTGTGATCGGATTTGCCGCATTAGCCTTAGTGATTGCGGCTAATGATGATGGCTCTATTTTAGCTATGGTTGGCTATGCATGGGGTGGATTTGGCGCGGCATTTGGTCCACTGGTTATTCTAGCACTCTGCTGGAAAGGCACCACTAAGGCTGGGGCGCTGACGGGTATGATTGTGGGGGCTGTGAGTATTTTTGTAGTGAAAAACTATGTCTCCATTGACGGCGTTTACTTTTATGAGTTACTGCCTGCATTCTTCCTTTCTTTAACCTCAATTGTTGTGGTGAGTTTATTTACCAAAACCCCTTCACCTGAGACGCTAAAAAAATTAGATATCTAATTATCCTCTATAAAAACCTATGGTGGGGCGTCATGGCCTCACCATTTCCTCTACAGTTAAATACCCTACAGATTAGCCAATGGCAATTCTGTGGTGTATTTGATGGACTCCATGGCAAAGGTAGACGTTACATTTGAGATACCCGATACCGAATTGACCAACATTTTGTAAAAAGCATCAAAACTTGGCATATCCTTCACTAGCACTTTTAACATGTAATCATAATCTCCAGCCATTCTATAAAACTCCATCACCTGCTCAAATTCTGACACTGTCTCGGCAAAGTGTTGATACCACTCATGGGAGTGATCACAGGTTTTGATAAATACAAATGCGGTAAACGCTAACCCCAATTTCTCTGGCTCAAGCAAGGCAACACGTTTTTGAATGACCCCTTCTTCTTCAAGACGCTTTAACCGCTTCCAGCAGGGTGTTGTGGTGAGATTCACCGCTTCGGCTAACTCGTTAAGGGATAAAGTGGCGTTGCTTTGTAGCAGTGATAGCAACTTTTTGTCTATTTTATCTATACTCATTTCACTAACACTTATTTTTGTAGAAAATTTTTCTATATAGTAGCCAATTAACAGCGTTAATGGGGAAGTTTTTCTCGCAATTTACAGGTAAATTATTCTTCATACAAACAAGAGATCAGGAAGGTAACCATGCACACTGCAGTCAATCACTCGCACAACTGGGTCAAGCGCGCCATTCAGCTTATTGAATCGGACTATCAACGATCCGCTGACACCCACCTGATCAAATTGAATGTTGCGGCATTTCCTGCGGTAGATATTTACCTTAAAGATGAAAGCACGCACCCTACAGGTTCACTGAAGCACCGTCTCGCTCGCTCACTATTTTTGTATGCATTGTGTAATGGTTGGATAGGCCCTAACACCCCCATTATTGAATCCTCTTCGGGAAGTACCGCAGTCTCAGAAGCGTACTTTGCCCGCATGTTAGGCCTGCCTTTTATTGCTGTAATGCCAAAAGGCACGGCTAAGAAGAAAATTGAACAAATTGAGTTTTATGGTGGTCGCGCCCATCTAGTGGATCGCTCCGATGAAATCTATGCAGAATCTCACCGCTTAGCCAAAGAGCTAGACGGTCACTATATGGATCAATTTACTTACGCTGAGCGTGCTACAGACTGGCGAGGCAACAACAACATTGCGAACTCTATATTCAGCCAAATGAAACTAGAGCAGCACCCTATTCCAAAATGGATCGTTATGAGCCCAGGTACGGGTGGCACTTCCGCCACCATTGGCCGATTTATTCGTTACCAACAGTGCGACAGCAAGTTGTGTGTTGTGGACCCTGAACATTCAGTATTTTATGATTATTTCCAAACAGGAAATAGCACCACCACTTTAGATCGTGGCAGTAATATCGAAGGCATAGGGCGACCACGAGTAGAGCCGAGCTTTATTGCCGGTGTGGTAGACGAAATGATCAAAGTCCCTGACTCACATAGCATAGTTACCATGCAATGGCTTCATGAACACTTAGGGCGCAAAGTGGGGCCATCTACAGGCACTAATTTATATGGGGTTTTGCAACTGGCGAAAAAAATGCAACAAAATGGAGAGTCTGGCTCTATTGTCACCTTGTTGTGTGACAGTGGCGAACGCTATCTCGACACTTACTACAACCCACAATGGATTGAACAAACCATAGGTGATATCAGTATCAGTCGTGATCACCTAAAACAACTTCTCAGTTAAATAACAGCCCCATCTATAGGAGCTATTACCGATTGCGAAGGCATAATACCATCGTAATAATTAACTGATCATTCTAGCTTGTTAAAACACATGATAACGGCGTTGCAATTTTTGAATGTAGAACAACTACTTATCAAAAATAGCGCCTTGTTCTCAAGTGTTTTTCCTGCGCTATTTCTGACCACTTAATTACTGTAATTGGTATAAAAATCATGCGCCTCTCTTTGTTTCCAGTAAGGCGCATGCTGTTATTTTTTGTTCTTTGCCTCAAAAGCCGCTAATTGCTCGGGAGTGGCTGGCAATTGATGCTTGCTCTTCCACTCGTCATACGTCATTCCATACACGCGCTGACGAGCGTCATCAATATCTATGTCCAACCCATTTTGTTTCGCTTCTGCTGTATACCACTTACTAAAGCAGTTACGACAAAAGCCCGCTAAAATCATTAAATCAATATTTTGCACATCTTTATTGCTATCTAAATGAGCCAGTAAACGACGAAATACGGCTGCATCTAACTTATCTTGCTCTTGTTGCGATAATTGTGAGTGCTTTGCTTGAGTCAATGTTAATCTCCTTTTTATATGGCATTATAATAGGTGTTTTACGACAAAAACCGTAAATGTGACAACTGTTAAGTTTATGATGTGAATACATTTTAAGATAGTTTCTGTTTTATTTAAACTTAACATTTATAATGTTAAGACTCACACCCAATCAAGGATGACTATGAATAAGCTCCGCCTTTTTAGCTTACTGCCATTAACTCTACTTTCCTTTTCTACTTTGGCCGCAGGTAACCATTCATTTATTTAGGTGGCGGCGACGTCGGTTTCTCTCCTGATGGCGATTCAACCAATATTTTTTCAAGCCCTAGTTTGATTATCGGTGGTGGCCAATCGTTTAATGACCACTTCAATATGGAAGGCTTTTTCCGCTATTCCGAAGCATCAGATAAAACCAAAACTTTTGAAACAAACTACTACGAGTTAGGTTTATCTTTTGTGCTCTCATCGGGAGAATTAGGCAATACACCATTAGAGTTATTTACACGCAGTAGCGCCATAGCCACCTATATAAAAGACCACGACACTAGCAATGGTGGACGTGAAGATATAGGCGATACCTCAGGAGCGATATTTACTGTGGGTGCCGGCCTGCAATGGAATATGAATGCAGACTATTGGCTACGAGCAGAATATCTGTACGGCTTCGCTACCGCAGATCTTGGCGACGACACCCCCGATTATGATGGGTTGCAAGTTAGCATAGGTCTTGATTTTTAATTAGCGGTGATACCAATCGAACTAAAAAAGCCAGATCATATGATCTGGCTTTTTGGTTTTTACTCAATAACGCCCATCCCAGTTAATCATTAGGATGGGGCGATAATTCACTGCCCTTGATATTAATGGCTACTGCGTCCCTTAATGTCCAATTCAATCTCTTGATTAAGCAACCCTTCCACATGGCCTGGTGAGCGAGTGTTTACCGATAGCAAACGGTACATTGCAGGGATGACAAACAAGGTAACCAAAGTGGCAAACGACATACCAAAGAAGATGACTGTACCAACGGCCACTCGGCTTTCATAACCGGCACCTGTTGAGAAAATCAATGGGATAGAACCTGCAAGAGTGGTAAAGGCGGTCATTAATATCGGTCTTAAACGACGCGCTGAAGCATCAATGATCGCTTGCTCAAATGCTATGCCTTTATCACGTAATTGGTTGGTGAACTCAACAATCAAAATACCATTTTTGGTTACCATGCCTATCAGCATGATCATCCCTATCTGGCTATACACGTTCAAGCCTTGCGACATCATAACCAAGCCTAAGAAGCCACCAAAGACCCCCATAGGAACGGTAAACATCACCACTAACGGGTTAATAAAACTCTCAAATTGCGCAGCTAATACCAAATAGGCGACTAATAAGGCGAGAGCAAAGACCACTAAGATAGACGATTGGTTTTCTTTAAAGTCTTTCGACTCCCCAGAATAGTGAATCGAAATATCATTAGGTAAGATCTCAATGGCTTTTTGATCTAAATAATCGAGTGCATCACCAAGTGTTGCCCCCTCTTTTAGGTTGGCTTTAACGGTAATCGACTTTTGCTTATTGTAGTGAGATAAGCGAATTGCCGAAGCCACTTCGTTCACCTTAGTCACAGAGTCTAACGTCACCAGATCCCCCTTGGCGGTACGCATGTACACCTGGCTGAGATCGGTAATATTATTAAAGCTGTTTTCATCACCACGTAAATAGACGTCATACTCTTCACCGCGCTCTACATAAGTGGTCTCAGATTTACCTCCTAGCATCACCTCTAGAGTATCGGATATATCACTTTGTTTAATACCCAGTTCTGCGGCGCGCTCTTTATCAATAGAGATCACCAGTTCAGGGGTCTTTTCTGAGTAATCGGTGCTGGCACCATCCATAAATGGACTGGCATCCGCTTCATTTTTCAGAATATCTGCCCACTTTTCGAGCTCTTTATAATCGGAGCCACCCAACACAAATTGTACCGGCTCACTGGAGCGGCCTCTAAAACCAGGTAGCATTGGAGAAACTCGTACATCGGGAATATCGGCCAGTGTCTTTCGAATAACACCGAGTGCTTCACTGGCTGATATATCACGCACCGACCAATCTTCTAAAATCATAATCACAAAGCCAGTTTGATCCCCAGCGTTACCATTAAACGCTGGCGCCTGGATAGAAAACGATTTTAATAACCCTTTTCCTAGCAGCGGTTTTAAGCGTGATTCAATGACATCCATATTTAACGCCATACGGTTATAACTGGTGGCATCCGCTCCTCGAGCAAAGGCAAAAATAACCCCACGATCTTCCTGCGGTGTTAACTGAGCAGGAACTGACTTCATTAAAAAGTAGGTGCCACCCATACACGCCAAAATGATGATAGGGGCGAGCCATTTAAGTTTCAGAGCGACACCAATGGCGCGGCGATAGCCTCGCTCTAGCTTAGCAAAGAGAAACTCAACACCTTTGTTAAAACGATTAGGCTTAACATTGGCCGATAGGATTTTACTGCCTAACACCGGTGTTAAGGTTAACGCGATCAAGGATGAAAACAGCACTGACATGGCCAACAGTACTGAGAATTCTGTAAATAACAGCCCTACCATGCCGTCCATAAAGGAGATAGGCAAAAATACCATTACCAATACTAGCGTTGTGGCTATAACTGCAAAGCCTACCTCTCGGGTCCCTTTATAGGCGGCCAGCAACGGAGGTTCTCCTCGCTCTATATGGTGGAAAATATTTTCCACCACCACTATGGCATCATCCACCACCAAACCTATGGACAAAATTAACGCCATTAAGGTGATAAGGTTAATACTAAAGCCCAAATAATAGGCGGCGATAAATGAAGAAATCAGCGATACAGGTACGGTGACGGCCGGAATAATGGTTGCTCTGGCTTGCCCTATAAAGATATACAGCACCAAAATAACCAATCCGCCAGTCATAAATAACGTGTTATACACTTCAGAAATAGATCGGTCGATGAAAACGGTCGAGTCATAATCTACCGCCAGACGGGTGCCTTTAGGCAAGAATTTTTGAATATTATCCACTTGCTGATGAATCGCGGTGGCGACATCGAGCGGGTTAGCGTCCGATTGCGGGACAATACCTAAACTCACATTCACCACCCCATCACTTCTGAAGGTGGAGTCCTCGTTTTTTGCACCTAAATAGACATCAGCCACATCTTTGAGGTAAATAGGTGTGCCGTCGGCAGCTCGGCGCACCACTAAATAATCAAAATCTTCTGCTGAATTATAAATACGGTCGGTACGCACTGACATAACAATGGAGTCATTACGAACTTCCCCACCGGGGCTTTCAATGTTTTCGGTGCGCAGTGCTGCGGTAATATCCGATGTTGTTACGGCTCTACCCGCCATGAGCGTAGGCTTTAACTTAACGTACATGACCTTGTATAGGCCACCTGACACTTCCACTGAGCTCACCCCAGAAACCAAGCTGAACCGGTCTAAAAGAACACGATCCACATAATCGGTTAACTCGGTGCGATCAAGGTAGTCGGAGCTAAGGTTGATATGAAGCGATGCTTCACCACTGCCGTTATTCTTAACCACGGTAGGAGTATCGGCCTCATCAGGAAGGCGACTTTGCGCCCGCGCAACAGCGTCACGAACATCACTAACCCCTGTATTGAGATCGTAACCCAGATCAAATGTCACCGAAATGCGTGACATACCATTACGGGTAGTGGACGTGATTTCATCGACCCCACTGATCCCCGACAATTGATCCTCAATAACTGAGGTAATTTGATTCTCAATAATCGTGGCCGAAGCCCCATCATAGGTGGTTCTAATAGATACCACAGAGCTATCAATATCGGGCATTTCACGCACCGATAACTTAGAAAAGGACACTATCCCGAAAACACACAGCAGTAAACTTAATACAATAGCGGCAACGGGACGTTTAACAGAAACATCAGATAACAGCATTACAAACTAACCTCGCTGCCCTTTTCTTTCTGTACGACTTTAACTTTTGCGCCGTCTCGCATATTAACGATACCTTGTACCACAATGGTTTCGCCTACTTCGAGACCTTTATCGATAACCACTTCGTTACCCACACGAGTGCCTAAAAATACTTCACGGCGCTGGGCGAGATTGTCTTTATCTACTACATAAACAAAACGTTTAGTACCTAGGTATTGTAGAGCTTGCACTGGAATAATTGCGGCCTCAATGGCAGGGAACTCCATGGTAGCTTTTACTAACATGCCCGGTTTCAATTTTTCTGACTTGTTATCAATATTAATACGGACACGCAAATTCAAAGTATCGGAATTCACTCGTGAATCGATTCCGGTGAGCGTTCCTTTAAAGGGTTGATCCCCCCACGCACTGGAAACTGCAGTCACCTTCATACCCGTTTTCAATAACGGCAAATAACGCTCAGGAATTTGTAAGTCCAATTCCATAAGGGATAGATTATCTAAGGTGAGTAGCTCCGTTCCGGCACTGACCATTTTACCTAAGCTAAAATCGACAAAACCAATTTGTCCAGAAAATGGCGCTTTTATAGTTCGTTCATTTAATTCTGCTTTCGCAGCACTTAACCTTGCCTTCGCAATATCAACACTGGCTCGCTGACCTTCGATCTCGGTTAATGTTATAGCCGCGCTTTTTCTTAATCGTTCAAACTCACTTAATTTACGTTGTTCGTCATTAAGGTAGGCTTGAGCTTCCGCTACCGATGCTTTGACTTTATCGTTGCTTAACTGCACTAAAATCTGTCCAGTTTTTACATGCTGATTAGTCTGCACTCTAATGCGCTGAACAACACCGCTCACTTCTGGAGAGATAATGACAGATTGAGACGCTTTTAGTTTGCCCACTAAGGCCAGTGTTTGTGACACTTTGTGAATTCCAACGTCTTGCGTGGTCACTGCAATAGTAGATGGCTCGCCGCGAGGGCCTCCGGGACCTTTTGCAAAAGCAGGTGAGCACAGAGTTGCGCTCAATAGAAATGCTGTAGCAACAGCGAATATAGATGAGTGTGATTTATTTCTGTTGGTCATTATAGTTATATAATTTCGTAAGATTGGGGGTATTTTACCAGTAAATAACGCTATTTATGTCAATCAATGTAAAGTAATAACGCATCAAGGTAACTGAAATCACTTTACTATGATCTTTGAATACACAACTAATCGTATAAAATTGCATGATACCATGAAGAAAGTGACGCTTTTTAGCCATTCCGAGCAAAATTCGGCCATATGAACTGATTTTTAAAGAAAGTCCTTTACAGAAAAACCTCGTCTGGATATTATTCGCTCCGAACTTGAGGAGAGGACTGGGAAAACTATTCTTAAGTATAAAAATACCCTGGTGGGGTTCCCGAGCGGCCAAAGGGATCAGACTGTAAATCTGACGGCACTGCCTTCGATGGTTCGAATCCATCTCCCACCACCACATTCTTTTAATTGATTCGTCAGTTAAAAACACTTGATTAAGCGGGTTGGGAAACCATTAATTAAGTATAAAAATACCCTGGTGGGGTTCCCGAGCGGCCAAAGGGATCAGACTGTAAATCTGACGGCACTGCCTTCGATGGTTCGAATCCATCTCCCACCACCACATTCTTTTAATTGATTTATCAGTTAAAAAAACTTGATTAAACGGGTTGGGAAACCATTAATTAAGTATAAAAATACCCTGGTGGGGTTCCCGAGCGGCCAAAGGGATCAGACTGTAAATCTGACGGCACTGCCTTCGATGGTTCGAATCCATCTCCCACCACCACATTCTTTTAATTGATTCGTCAGTTAAAAAAACTTGATTAAACGGGTTGGGAAACCATTAATTAAGTATAAAAATACCCTGGTGGGGTTCCCGAGCGGCCAAAGGGATCAGACTGTAAATCTGACGGCACTGCCTTCGATGGTTCGAATCCATCTCCCACCACCACATTCTTTTAACTGATTCGTCAGTTAAGAAAACTTGATTAAGCGGGTTGGGAAACCATTAATTAAGTATAAAAATACCCCGGTGGGGTTCCCGAGCGGCCAAAGGGATCAGACTGTAAATCTGACGGCACTGCCTTCGATGGTTCGAATCCATCTCCCACCACCACTTTTAAAAAAGACCCGCTCATTGAGCGGGTCTTTTTTATTGGTCGCTTATACATTCTATTTAAGTGATTCATCCATTAAACCCAGTTCCATTCGCTTGCGCTTACTCACACCAGATAACACCAATCCATACGACTCCGATAGATAATACTGTAACTCTTCATCTAAGCTGCCACTGGTTTGGATTTGCTGAATCCACTTCATTCCACGGTTGGCAAAATAAGGGGCGGGCCGATACCCTTCACTTTGTTGCAAAAAGTGATAATTGCGTGGTGATGTTTTAAAGGTATAAGCCTCTTGCCCATCTTTTAGTGTAAAACCAATAGCAAACACTTTTCCGGCCACCTTCCAAACATGAGATCCGCCCCACTGCACCACATAGGTTGATGCTTTGAAAGAATCACAAAATTGGTTGAACGTATTATGGTTCATGCTCTGCTCCTATATATAGACGCACAAATAAGGTCAGTCTAGCTTGTTAAAGCAATTGTAATCGTGTTGGAATTTTTGATTGTAGAACAAACAGTTACCAATAATACTGACTTATTCTTAAGCGTTTTCCTGCGCGACTGGTGAGCATTTACTCACTATAAGGGTATAAACAATGAATAGAAATTGTATCTTAATGTGACAGGGCTAATTAATTTGCCTTCATTTGCTGATATTCTAGCGAACAGTTGTAAGCTGAAACAGAACAAAGAATGGAGTCACCGTGAGCAGTAAACGTCCACCACTACTATGGTTTAACATTTTTATATTTGCCTCGAGCTTGTTATTAGCCGTTGTCATTACCCCTTGGTATGCCTTTAACTATGGCATGGGTTGGGCACACTTAATATGGTTTGTGGTTGCATTTAGTTTTACTAACCTATCTATCACAGCGGGATACCACCGCTTGTGGAGTCATAAAACCTATCAAGCACATGCTGTGCTAAAGGGCATTTTTGCCATTGGCGGGGCATTTTCACTGCAAAATAGTGCTCTGCATTGGTCTTCTGATCACCGTGAACACCATAAGCATGTTGACCATGATAACAAAGACCCCTACTCCGCCTCCCGAGGCTTTTGGTATTCTCATATGGGTTGGATGCTGCGCAATTACAATCAGCAAACCTATTCGGATTACCAAAACTGTCGCGATTTAAAAAAAGATAAAGTGGTTCAGTGGCAACATAAATATTATGCTGTCCTTGCGCTACTGTGTAATTTTGGCTTCCCTATTTTACTGGGCATAATCTATGACGACATCGTTGGCATGTTTTTAGTTGTCGGTGCTGTAAGACTGTTTTTAAGCCACCATACCACCTTTTTTATCAATTCTTTGGCGCACATTTGGGGCAAGCAAACCTTCACCGATAAAAACTCGGCAAGAGACAACGGCATATTGGCATTTCTTACCTTTGGCGAGGGTTATCATAACTTTCATCATCTTTTTGAAAATGACTACCGCAACGGCATTTATTGGTGGCAATACGATCCCACAAAGTGGCTTATCAAAGCTTGCTCTTGGGTTGGATTAACTGAAAAACTGCGAGTGACTCCCCCGTTAAAAATTGAAAAGGCCCGCGCCACTATGATGCTAAAAAAGGCCCATGACCAACTGAATGCTATCAATGCGGCCCCTGCCTTAGCTCGCAAGCTTGAACAAGACTTCGACTCTCTGATGGAAAGCATGCAAGATTACTACAACAGTAAAATGCGCCTATTACAAAGTAAAAAACAGCAAGTATTAAAGAGTCATGAACTGGAAGTGTTGATGATTCACCACCAGCAACTCAAACACCAGTTTCACAACCAACAACAAATTTGGCTCAGCCAGATCAAACGCTTTGCCTAATAGGTATAAAAACAAAATCGCATGGCAAACTATTGCCTTTTCCTGCTGATTTAACCTAACACATGCACTTAAACGCCTTAATGCACAGTCGTTCCAGACTCATTAAGGCGTTTTTGGAGTCACCCTTCGGCACAAATTATTGGGTGTGCAGGCCACTGATTTATTGCTGTGTGGGCTAGAGCATGTACATGAGTAAGTAGAGCTGGACGACGTTGCCGTTGTGGGGGTTTTAAATATGAACCACTACAAGTCGATGAGGTTTATTTCAAGCGACTCACCAAAGAGCCATTTACTAATAGAAGACAACGACACAATTGGGCTTGTTCAACATCCCGATAAAGTATTGGCTAGGCGACACTTATCCTTATTCGTTAGGCGCGTTCTTTTTCTAGTGCGTATTCTTTTGAACCACAAGCTACTTCCCATAGATGGCCATCTGGGTCAGAGAAGTAACCCGAGAAACCACCCCAAAACACTGGCTGTCCATCTTTGACAATATTGCCACCGTGAAGCTTGGCTTTTTGTAGTAGAGATAAAACGTCTTTTGAAGAACTCACGTTGTGAGCGAGAGTAATACCCGAAAACCCGCTAATTTGTTGAGAGATGCCAATATCCTTGGCCAATTCATCTCTTGGAAACAAAGCTAACTCTGCACCATCCAAGTGATAAAAAATAATTTCACTAGATTCGTAGTCAGTTCGTTCAAGCTCAAGTACCGACTCGTAAAACTTCGCCGAGCGTTCAAGACTTACCACACCTAATGTCAAAACTGACAATTTTCTCATTCAAATTCTCTGAGCGTCTAACGCTCAATTAAGGTGTGAAGCACGCAACCTCGACACTCAATTTGACCGCCGTAAACACTGAACTTAATTTAGTAGTGGTAGCGGCATGATATTATTGTGATTGCTTGATCATCGATCGCGTAAACAAGTCTATTTGTGTCGTCAATGCGGCGAGACCAAAAGCCAGATAAATTCTCTTTCAACGACTCTGGTTTACCAATCCCCTCAAAAGAAGAACGCTTAACATCATTAATGAGTTTGTTGATACGCTTGAGTGTTTTCTTATCTTGGCTTTGCCAATACAGATAGTCCCCCCAAGCCTCATCAGTCCACGATAGTAAACGTTGACTACTACTCATCAATCAACTCTCGTGCGGTTGTTTTACCAGCACGGTACTGTGCTATTGATCGGTTTAGGTGTTCAGCATTTTGAGGAGAGCGTAGTAAGTGCACTGTCTCCATAAGACTGTTGTAGTAGTCTAAAGACATAACCACAGCATCTTCAGAGTCACGACGTGTAATGACTGTTGTGTCTGCGTCATTAACTACACCATCTAAAACAGCTTTAAGACCATTTCTAGCCTCAGTAAAAGATACAATTCTCATAAAAACCCTCACATGTACACTTAATGGTACAAGTATAGTCTTCACTTACATACTTGTACAGTAAATTGAACATGTAATATGGGTAAGGCAACTAGACATTATTAATATACCTTGCTATAGATAAAGAAAACGAACTATCTTATTTTCCACTGCTCACCATCTAATGACATCAAATGGCACCAAATGGTAAGTGCGATAGATCTTCATTCATTATACTTCTATTTCAAAAGCAAATGCCCTGCAATGAAGCTCACTTAATCGTACATGGAAGCATTGCTTAACAACACAATGGGACTAATAAGAAATGTATGAACTAACACTAATTCTAAGCTTGATGGTAGGCGGCGCTCAAACAACAGCGGAAATTGATGTAAATAAACAATTCACAACGATGGAACAATGTGAGACTGCAGGGGCCACGTTGGCCTCTCAAATTCAAAATAAAGAAATAGAGACAATTCAAACTTACTGCGAATTAGATTAATAAGCTAAACGCTCAATAAATTTGTGAAGCCGACTCGGCTTCACAAATTTCAACGTTCCATGGGATAATATCGCCATATCATTGGCTAGGATTGGATAAATAAGCTTATCCGCATAGATGATGCGCGTGAGTTCGTATCTCACTTTCTAACAAATCCAGTTGTCTTGCCTTCTGTATGCATCTCAACCCACTCGCGACTTTATAAGTTAGTGATAATTCTTCACTAAAGAAGCATTCATAGTGTAACCCATCGTCACATCTGTATTGCCATCAACAAGGTAGAGATTGTCGGTTTCCAATTTCGATGACATGACACCTTCAACCCAAACAGGATATTGCACTGTCTCTACTTTATATCCCTTAGGATAAGAGATCCGCACAATTTGATTTGCTGGAGGAGGAGGCATATGTATACAGGCACCTGCCACAGGAACGAGCAAAAATTCAGTGGCTACTAAAGGTGCTGAAAATTCAACAGGAACAAGAAAGCCGGGAATACGCACTTTTTTACCATTAAATTCAGTGGTGACGGTTTCTGCCATCCGTTGTTGGGTTTCAATGTATTCGGCGCGCAGTTTTAAAAGAGCATCAGTATCAAGTCCATCTGCTTTTAACCTCTCTTTTAATGCGGCCAACTCAGAGACCGATTCTGGATCATTGTACTGCGATAGAGTAAAAACGTCCTGCAATGCTTGGCGCTGTTGGTAACTTAACTCAGGTAACACGATTTGATTTTGTGTCTGCGTTGGCTTCAAGTCTTTCCACTCTAGTTGAATCAATTCACTAGAGAAACCAGAAAATGAAACGACAGACACAATGAGGATAATTAATCTATTCAAGGCTGAGATTCACTATAAGTTGGCGAGAAATAGTTACTCATCAGCTCGATAACAAGCTGGTGAGTAACTGAAGCTAGTTAAAGCGTGTTTTTATAGATAACGCCATCTTTCATAATAAGCTGGATAGTCTCTGGAGACTCAGGACGTTTCTCAGCACCAAACCATTTATCTCCCGTACCGACCACAGAAAAGTCTTCAAAAGGGTTGCCATCAAGAAGTAGGATATCTGCATAGGCACCTTTCTCGATAACCCCTAATTTAGCGTCTGGGTATGGATTCATGAACTCACCCGATAACGTGGCTATTTCTCCACCGACTGAAGTGAGTGTTTTTAGTGACTCAAATGGACCGAAGAAGTCGTTATTGAGTTTCTTCTCGTATGCTACTTGAATGTTACAGGCATCAACCGAACCAACACAGTCAGTCTGGAAGCCACGTGGAGCCGGACACTTTTTCATGTTCGGGATGTAATCTTTAAATGCAGCTGAAGCCGATTTTGCTTTCGCTAAGCTTGATGGCACATTTTTCACGGCTGGAATTTCAAGAAGATTGGGATCAAAGGCGGTTAAGTTAGTGGTAATGTACGCCCCTTTTTCTTCCATGAGATCTGAAATTTCACAGTCGAACATGAAGCCATGCTCAATGGACCTAACGCCTGCGTTTAGTGCACCAATGATCGCTTCTTTTCGGTATGAGTGCGCCATAACATAACTGCCGTATGTGTCGGCTACCTCAACAGCTGCACCTACTTCTTCAGGGGAGCCTGCGAGTAATTGCCATGGGTCAAAGGCTGAAACTACACCACCAGACTGCATGTATTTAAGCTGTGTAGCACCCATACGGAAGTTGTTACGAGCGTACTTTTTAACTTCCGCTACGCTATCTACTTCTTGCGCCATGTTTAAGCGGCCAAAGTTGGTGTCTTCACCGACAGGCGCTGTATAGTTAGCAAAATCGGCATGACCACCACGCGAGCTCAAAAATGCACCTGATGGGTAGTAACGAGGACCAACAATTTCACCAGCATCGATAGCTCTACGCAGGCCACCATTAGCACCACCAGCATCACGTACGGTGGTAAAGCCTTGCATCAGGTACATTTCCGCCATACGTGTACCGTGGATGGCGAAATCTTCCCATGTAGTGTTGGATTCCATCGCTGGCAACGTCGGCCCCATAAGCATCAAGTGGGCGTGGTTTTCAATAAAGCCAGGAGTTAAGGTTTTACCTGTACCATCAATGACAACGGCATCATCACGCACATCAATATCTTTTTGCGAGATAGAGGTAATGATATTCCCCTCAACCAAGACAAAATGATCTTCATATAACTTGTTTTCAGTACCATTAAAAATGTCAACGTTTTGAAACAACGTTTGTGGGAGTTGAGCCTCTTCTTCAGCAAAGGCCAATGTGGCAACCAATGCTAACGAGGAAGCAAGTAGAGTTTTCTTCATAATCATGTCCTTATCGTTTATGTGTCTCTAATGCATTTACAAAAATACGACCTCAGAAATTTACGGGCACTAAATAAATATTCTTGCTCTTACACCAAATACCCAAGTGCTGCTTTCACCAGAGAACGCAGGATCTTTGATGTATTGGATATCCGGCGTTACATGTAAATGTTCACCAAATTGCATGTTGTAATACAGTTCAGAGGCCCACTGTTGGTCCGAGTTCGCATTTGGTTGTAATACTTCTTCGTTAATCTCTGACCAATTGATGGCAAATCCTAGGTTGTTCTTAGGTGAGCCAAGGCCAAAGTAGCCTAACCCAACACTCAGAGATTTATCGTACAGCGAGACTTGTCCTTCAGAGATACCGCCCCGCACAAAAGGCATTAATTGAGGTGATAGGAACTGACTCCAAGAAAAGTTAATGCCTTTTCCACCATCGGTATAGCCAGGCCCTGGATAACCTAAATTATGTCGAGTATTGTCGCCAAAATGCCACAAGGTAATATGGACGTTGTCGGTATAAATCTGATCGTGTGATGCGGTCCAGCCTAGTTCCAAGGTAGAGAAATACGAGGCGTCACTGCCAAATGCGGTATGGAATCCTTCGAAGATATCATCGGATTCACCATTTGCATCAGCGACACCTGCGACAAGGTAAAAGTTGTCATTAATCATGTGGCCTGCCGATAGAGCAAGTACACCGTCGTCTGGAAGACCCATGACTCCAGAGCCTGTTGAGAAAGCGAGATTAGTAAAGCCGGACCACGGACTTGCGAGTGCATAGACGTCAACATAGTTGGTCACGTCTTGCCAGCCAATGATGATAGTGCCTTTGCCGTCGTTGATTTTCTGTTTCCAATTCAAGTCAGTAACACGAAAGCCTTGATCGCTGAATGCTGGGGCAATTAGACCTACATAGCCGATATTATCCTTATCGATAAACCCAAAATTCTTTGGCGAGCTATCTCCATAAGCGTGGCGATGCTCTATCTTCCAGACCAAGCTACCACTGTTGCTCGTCCCTTGATTGAATAGGCTCCATGAGCCATAAAGTCTCGCGACACCAGACGCTGCATTAATAGAATCCCCATTCGCCCCATTATTTGAGGTTATACCAAGTGAAAAGTAGTCTGCACCAAAGCTAAAACCGTCAGCTGCTAATTTTTCTCGCCAATCGAGCTGTTGCTGCTTTTGCTGAGCTATAGTGTTTTCGACAGAATCTGGGCTTTCAAAATTTGCAGATAGTGCGGGAACAACGTGAAACACGCTAACAATGATGGAACACAAAGGGAGTATCTTTTTGTGCTTAAGAAAAGTTCTCATTCAATCGATTTCCTTTTCGACAAGAGAGTTTTTCGAACAAGAAAATGTTAATTAACTGATATTCTTGTAATTAAGTTATTAATAAACATGACACCTTATGATGTTAGCAGATTAAAAAATACATTCAACCGCTACTTAATGACTGCAAGATTAGCCTTTTGAGTAGAAACTCTATTATCTAGATTGTTTACGATAAGTCGAAGGTGATTGATTGAAGATACGTTTGAATGAACGTGAAAAGTGCGCCGAGTCAGAGTAACCAAAACGATTTGCAATCTGGGTGATAGACTCGTCACTAGAGTGTAAGTGATAAGCTATTTTTTCAAAGTGGTCATTAACTCACTTCTGGACATACATGAGCTACAGGTTTTGCTAGATTAGTAATAATATGAATCATCTCAGGTATGGTTGACTGGTAATCCTCCCATTAATAATTGAAAATTAAGTAAACACGGGAGCTTCTGTCTGCGTTGTGAGTATTAATATCTAATATTATCGCCAAAATATTAGATATTTGATGATGGACACGACTAAAAGCGACTCATCAAGCTAGCCGCTTCAAATTACCGTCAGCAAGTATTTTATCAAGCTTAGCTAGGATCTAATATTGACCCTATTAATCACTCTCAGACCATACTAACAAAGTGTCATCATGCCTTTCATCATATTTTAACGCTTTATTAGCCGCATCAACACAAGCTAGGCCGTCAGGGTTAACACCTCGATTCGTCAATTCCATTGACAACTCATGCTGTGAGTGTGCCCCTAGTTGTTGATGAAATTGCTGACACAAACGAACCGTTTTCTCTTCTTCAATAGAGCTTGGCGAGTTCATAGCACATCCAAACAGTACAGTGGATAAAGATAACAAAATAATATTTTTCATCATAACACCTCTTGGATTTCAACTAATAGAAACCGTATTCAAAACTATCTACATTTCATTTTTAATATTTTATTTTGTAGATGCTTACTAGGTATGTATTTAGATTACATTAAGAGGTTAGCTTTTATGGAATAAGCGATATTACGTATTAAATTAATAAATTATTATCCAAGTCACAAACGACACATGTGAAGTGCTATAACAACAATGATCTTTTAAATGAGTTATTGTTATATAAAATCATCTGTACTAGTTTCCTTAATGGAAATCTTAGGTTTCCTCGCTTGTAAACCTAAATACATATTATAGTAATCGCAATTAATTTTTCACCTCCCACCATACGTTCTCTTGAATCAATTCCCCACTGACGAAACGAAAATTTAGCATTCGGCGCATCTTTTATTAAAGCGAGATAAAGATCGTTACCATAACGATGCCAAAATAAAGTGTTGGCATATAGGGTAATGGTGCTAGTTAAATTAACAGGCGAGAAATCTTGATGTTTGATAGCCTCTGTATAAGTCAGAATTTTCTCGAAATTATCCATATTAGCTTCTACAAATGCTGTCGGCTCAAACCCAACTCTAGTTTGAACAAACAATGGATCATCCAGCTGTATCTTTAACTTACTTAAATTTTTGCTGATCGCACCCGATGTTTTCCCCAGAGATTCAGCCACCAGTTTTACATTTCTCAGCTCATACATTTTTTTTAATACTAAGATATTGTGAATATCCAAATTTCGATTCATTACCTGCCCCACGCCATAAAACTACTTACAGTGTAGAACGATTCATACATTATAAAAACACTAATAATTCAATTAGATATTGTTGTTATTTTCTTTAAAAGTAAACAAATCCACCTCATAAGATGGTTGAGATTTAGCCCTTTCCAATCGGTAAATCTTGAGTTTCCTAGCCTGTAAATCGTTTAAAAATTATGATTACTCCACTTGAGAAGCCTACTCAGCAAGTAACCAAGTGCTATGTATCAAGGATTGGGTGCACTTTAAATTTTTATATCTAATACTGTGGACACTATACAATGAAAAAAACGATTATCGCCTCGTTTGTCGCAATATCACTATCTGCACCCTCTTTTGCATCAGAGACCAATGACGATTTTGCATCAGAAACCAATGACGATGAAATTAACTATTATGCAGCAGGTGCTTGGGCTGGTGTTGTTGCAGCAGCTGTCGCACTTGTTGCTAGCTCTTCAGATTCAAGCTCAAGTGAGAATCCCCCTCAGCTTGATCCTGAAGATACTCTTCCTGGAGACGACCAAGATTCAGGTAACGACCAAGGAAACATAGACGACTCTGATTTGAATCCTGGTATTGAGATGCCTGAGAATGTAAAAGGTTGGCAGGTACAAAAAACAGGGGAAGGTACTGCAACTCTACGTAATGAATATGGTGGTGTTGCCGATGTCACTGTCACAGATGGAACTATTCATATTAAAGGCCAAAAGATGGACGGTGAGCGTTTCGATAAAACCATCGTACGAAAAGAGCTCCCTATTGAACCATCAAATCCCGGCTTTGATTCTGGAGAAGACCAAAATCCAGGTAACGACCAAGGAAATATTGACGACTCTGATTTGAATCCTGGTATTAAGATGCCTGAGAATGTAAAAGGTTGGCAGGTACAAAAAACAGGGGAAGGTACTGCAACTCTACGTAATGAATATGGTGGTGTTGCCGATGTCACTGTCACAGATGGAACTATTCATATTAAAGGCCAAAAGATGGACGGTGAGCGTTTCGATAAAACCATTGTACGAAAAGAAGCAGCGATAAAAAAAGCTTCACTAAAAACGATGACTAAATCTCAGCTAAAAACTAAAGCTAAGTCCGTCAGATCCAAACTACAATCGCGAAACTAATCACTTAGTAATAAGAGCGCAATAAATTTGCACTGTACAACTGATATCTCGTAGCACAAATTACATTAGTGCTACGAGATATTCTTTAAATATTAACGCCACTACAAAACACCAACAATTACTTACTACTAAGTCCAATAAAGCTTCTTTCGAAAATTTAAATAGGGATAACACTCTTATTGAGTACTTCCTCCCAAAGCCTAAAAATGAAAATGGATGTCAGCTTGTGGCTACTGTTATTTTCAGAGGCATAAAGAGAAGACATGAAATACTCAAGGTTAAATTCCCTCCAAGTTAAACCATTGCAAATTAACTTGGTATGATCACTGATGAACAATAAATACCTTATAGTGATACTCACTTCAATTTCCATTAACTATTACAAGCCGTTGTTACCATTACTTTTAAGTATAAAGATGACGCTAATGTATTGGCTACTTTCTTTACTGATAATCGTTGTGAATTTAGCTCCTGCACATGCAACAGACAGTATCTTAGATACTATCAATGATACCCTTTCTCTATCCTTTTCTTATGATAATGGTGAGTCATACACGACACTTGATGCATCCTATGATCTTACTGACTCATGGCGAATATTTGGTGAGATGGATACATTAGGCTATTGGGAAACTGGCGTAGGTTATAACTTCATACTTGGAGAGGTTTATAATGAAATCAGTATTAAAGGTCTGGGAGGCAATAATTACCTATCAGATACCATTAACCCTAGCATAGGGCTATTCTCCGCAGGTTTCATAACCAATGAGCTAATATGGATGACAAACTTCGACATTGGCTATGCTAAAGCAAACCGCCAAGATGAAAATTTACCTATCGAAATGGATCTTGAAAAATATACTGTCGATAAGATGGTTGGCATACACCATGATACGACCGAGTGGTTAGGCTTGAGTTATATGTTTAATCATGACAGCTCAAAAATCAAAAGCCATTTTATGAATACAAAAACATCAACTGGTCATTACACCTATCACGAATTAGTTGTCACACTGAATATCAAAGGTTGGAAACCCTCATTTACGTTGACACTAGATGGGGAATCAGTGAAGACCGAAATTGGTTTATCTTTCGATTTTTAAACTATACAAAAAAAGGGCGTGTTGTTTGCACAACACGCCCGAGCCTGTCACAGGCTAAAACTTAATTAGTAAGAATGAAAACAAGATACCGCGTGCGTATCATCCCCTTCTAGGACGGGTTTATTTTTAGCACATTGCTCTGTGGCAACAGGGCAACGTGTTCTAAATACACAACCAGAAGGTGGATTCATTGGCGAAGGTAAGTCCCCTTCAAGCATCTCAATTTTCTTGGCTCTTTCCAGCTTAGGATCTGGGATAGGTACCGCAGACATCAACGCGCGTGTGTAAGGATGCTTAGGTTGGGCAAATAACACTTTGGATTCACCCAGCTCAACCGCATTACCTAAGTACATCACCAATACGCGATCAGAGATGTGCTTAACCACAGAAAGGTCATGGGCAATAAATACTAGGCTCAGACCAAATTCTTTTTGCAGCTCTTTTAAAAGGTTAACTACCTGAGCTTGAATCGATACATCAAGAGCGGATACTGGCTCATCACAGATGATCATCTTAGGTTTTAAAATCAGAGCGCGCGCAATACCGATACGCTGACATTGACCACCAGAGAACTCATGTGGGTAACGGTTGATCACGTTAGGTAGCAAGCCTACCTTATCCATCATCTTTTTAACTTCTTGTCTTACTTCTTCTTTACTCAGTTTTGGATAAAACGTCTGAAGAGGTTCCGCAATAATATCACCCACCGTCATGCGCGGGTTAAGGGAAGCCAAAGGGTCTTGAAAGATCATTTGGATGTCTTTACGCGTTTCACGGCGCTGTACATCTCGCATTTTGGTGAGGTCTTGACCTAGCCAAACCACTTCACCTTCGGTTGCTTCAACAAGACCAACAATCGCGCGGGCAAAGGTTGATTTACCACAACCAGACTCACCTACAACGCCCAAAGTTTCCCCTTCGAATAAGCGAACATTAACACCGTCTACTGCCTTCAAAGGTGTTGGTTTGCTCCAAGGCCACGCCGACTTCGAAGCAATTTGGAAGTGAACCTTTAACGATTTCACATCCAACATTAGGTTTTTATCATTAATTAGTGGTGCATTCATCGTGTCCAAGCCTCGTGGTCAGAAAAACATGCGCGTTGGCGATTAGTACCAAATGGCGTCAAAATCGGAGTTTCACTCATGCAACGTTCTGTCACACGATGACAACGCTCTTGATAAGGGCAGCCTGGAGGCAGTCTTAACAAGTTAGGTGGATTACCCGGAATCGTCGGTAGTACTTCTCCTTCAGTATCCAAACGAGGAATCGCTTTTAACAATCCTTCTGCATATGGGTGGCTTGGCTCATAGAAAATCTCATCCACAGTGCCATATTCCATGGTGCGACCTGCGTACATCACCAGCACTTTGTCACAGGATCCTGCCACGACACCCAGATCATGGGTGATCATGATGATTGAAGTATCAAATTCCGATTTTAGCTCGTTCAGAAGATCCATAATCTGCGCTTGAACGGTCACATCCAACGCCGTCGTCGGTTCATCGGCAATCAACAACTTAGGACGACATAGCAACGCCATAGCAATCATCACACGCTGGCGCATCCCCCCTGAGAACTCATGCGGATACATGGTAATACGCTTACGAGCTTCTGGGATTTTCACCGCTTCAAGCATGCGTACTGATTCTTCGAAGGCTTGTTTACGGCCCATGCCTTTATGCAGCATAAGCACTTCCATCAACTGTTCACTCACCTTCATATAAGGATTCAGTGAGGTCATTGGGTCTTGGAAGATCATGGCAATTTGTTCTGCGCGAACCTTGTTCAGCTCTTTTTCAGACAAGTTTAAAATCTCACGACCTTCAAACTTAGCACTGCCTGAAATAATGCCGTTTTTCGCCAATAGACCCATGATGGCAAATACGGTTTGTGACTTACCCGAGCCGGATTCGCCAACAATACCCAACGTTTCCCCTGGCTCTAATGAAAAGTTAAGATCATTTACCGCAGTTACGATGCCGTCTTGAGTAGTAAATTCTACTCTCAGATCTTTTACGTCTAATAATTTATTCGTCATTACCCTATTCCTTATTATTCTTATCTGTCTTTAGGATCAAGCGCGTCACGAAGACCATCGCCAACGTAGTTAAAACAGAACAGAGTAACTACCATGAATGCGGCTGGGAACAGCAATTGCCAAATGGCGACTTCCATTGTGTTGGCACCTTCTTGTAACAATGCCCCCCAACTGGTCATTGGCTCTTGAACACCTAAGCCAAGGAAAGATAAGAAAGATTCCGTCAAAATCATACTTGGCACTAATAGTGTTGAGTAAACCGCTACAATACCTAGAACATTAGGTACGATATGACGAGTAATGATTTTCCATTTACTTACACCACAAACATGAGCCGCTTCAATAAATTCTTTACTGCGCAAACTCAATGTTTGACCACGCACAATACGCGCCATATCTAGCCATGCGATGGCACCGATGGCCACAAAGATAAGCACGATATTACGGCCAAAAAAGGTCACGAGTACAATCACTAGGAACATGAATGGTACCGCGTATAAGATTTCCAAAATACGCATCATAACGCGGTCTGTACGACCACCGATAAAGCCTGAGGCTGCGCCATATAAGGTGCCTATCAGTACCGCTACCAAAGCGCCAAGTACACCTACCATCAGTGAGATGCGCCCGCCGACTAAAGTACGTACATATAAATCACGACCTAGGCTGTCTGTGCCAAAGAAGTGCTCCATAGAAGGCGCAGCATGCATGGCATACCAATCCGTTTCGTCGTAAGTATATTGCGCTACCATGGGCAAAAAGATAACCGCTAGGGTAATCAAAACCAAAATACATAAGCTCACCATGGCGGCTTTATTTCGCATAAAACGCACACGAGCATCTTGCCATAAAGAGCGACCTTCGATTTCAAGGTTCTCTGACATCTTTTCGATCGCTTCAAGGCTTTCTTTTTTAATCAACATCTTATTATTCCTTGTTAATAGCGGATCTTAGGATCGATAACTGCAAGTAAAATATCCACCACAGCGTTAAACAGAATGAACAAAAATCCAATCAAGATGGTGATACCCATAACCAAAGAGTAATCACGGTTAAACGCAGCATTGACGAAAAGCTTACCTATGCCCGGAAGACCAAAGATAGTTTCAATAACAACCGAACCGGTAATGATGCCAACAAACGCAGGGCCCATATAAGAAACAACCGGTAACAATGCAGGCTTAAGTGCATGTTTTAAGATGATATAGCGGTAGCTCAAACCTTTAGCGCGTGCGGTGCGAATAAAGTTACTGTTCAAGGTTTCAATCATTGAACCACGCGTAATACGGGCAAATGTTGCAACGTACAGTAAAGACATACCAATGATAGGTAGGGCCATATATTTGAATGAACCGTCATTCCAGCCGCCCGCAGGCAACCAACCTAAATTAATCGAGAACAAGTAAATCAGTACGGGTGCCAACACGAAGGATGGCATCACCACCCCGAGCATGGCGGTGGCCATTATTCCATAGTCGAGTCCGCTATTTTGCCGTAGCGCGGCAATGGTGCCGACGGTGACTCCCATAATAACGGTGAAAATAAAGGCGAGAAAACCGACTTTTGCCGATACCGGTAGCGCATTAGATACCAGCTCATTTACGGTAAAATCTTTGTATTTAAATGAAGGACCAAAATCACCTTGCAAGATGTTGGTTAAATACGTGGTGTACTGCTGCAGTACAGGTTTATCTAAGCCATATTTAGCATTAATGTTCGCCATTACTTCCGGTGGAAGTGGGCGCTCACTAGAAAAAGGGTTACCTGGCGCAAAGCGCATAAGAAAAAATGATACGGTGATCAATACCAACAACGTTGGGATTGCTTCAAATATCCGTTTCATAATGAATTTAAGCATCAGCTCATCCATCCAGTCTGTGACAAAAAATTAGACGCTGCATGTGTTGCCACATGCAGTGTCTTTCATAGTTATTATTGTTTTAAGCAGAGGTTACTTAACGATGTACATATCTTTAGAGTAAAGCTTGTCTTCCGCGTTGTTGCTTGGGTAGCCACCCACTTTTTCGGACACTAGGCGAGAAGTAACATACTGATAGATAGGCGCGATTGGCATATCTTTAGCAAGCTGTTGCTCAGCTTTTGAGTACAAGTCTTCACGTTCAGCATCGTTTGTTGCAGCCATTGCTTGCGCCATGATCGCATCATAAGTTTCGCTATGATACTTAGGATCATTAGAGCTATTATTTGATTGCATTAGTGACAAGAAGCTAGATGCTTCATTGTAGTCACCACACCAACCCGCACGAGTCACATCAAAGTTACCTTGACGACGAGTGTCTAGATAGGTTTTCCACTCTTGGTTTTCAAGCGTCACTTTAACGCCTAGGCCACGAGCCCACATAGATTGAATGGCAGTTGCAATTTTCTTGTGGTTCTCAGACGTGTTGTAAAGCAGTGTGAATGACAGAGGGTTGCTCTTATCAAAGCCTGCTTCAGCAAGCAGTTGCTGTGCTTTAGCCACACGCTCTTTCTGCGTCATTTTGCCGTATGCAGGAAGATTTGGGTGGAAGCCCGCTGTGATCTCAGGAGTCAAGAAGTAAGCCGGTTTTTGGCCTTGACCAAGAATCAAGTTAGCGATGACATCACGGTCAATGGTGTAAGACAGCGCTTCACGCACACGCACATCATTAAATGGCGCTTTAGCATTATTAAAGCCGTAGTAGTAAGAACATAAGTTGCCTTTTACTGATACAGATTCAGGGTGCTCTTTCTTAAGACGCTTAAAGTGCTCAATAGGTAAATCTTGGGTGATTTGGATTTCACCAGACAAGAAGCGGTTCATTTCAGAAACCTGATTTTCCACAGGAAGGAAAGTCACCTTGTTCAATACCGTATGCTCGTTATCCCAGTATTTGGTATTGCGTACTAGCTCGATACGTTCGTTCACTACCCACTTGTCTAATACAAATGCGCCGTTACCAACAAAGTGTTCAGGCTTAGTCCACTGGTCGCCCCATTTTTCAATGGTTGCACGATGTACAGGCTTCACTGTTGTGTGGCCCATCATCTTCACAAAGTATGGCACCGCTTGCTCTAGTTGGATTTCCAGAGTGTGGTCATCAATGGCTTTAACACCTAAAGTGTCTTTGTCTTTCTTACCAGCAATAATGTCAGCTGCGTTAACCATTGTGGTCATCTCTAAGTACCAAGAGTACGGAGATGCTGTGTTTGGATCAACGGCACGCTTAAAGCTATATACAAAATCATCTGCCGTTACCGGATCGCCATTAGACCACTTGGCTTCTTTACGTAGGTGAAAGATAAATGTTTTGTTGTCTGTGGTTTCCCAAGATTCAGCGACACCAGGAATCGTGTTGCCATCAGCGTCTTGGTTTACTAGGCCTTCAAGTAGGTCACGAATTACGTGAGACTCAGGAACACCTTCCGTTTTATGTGGGTCGATCGAAGCAACCTCAGTACCATTACCACGAACCAATTCCTGTACAGGTGCAAGCTCTGTGCCTGCTGGTACATGCGCAGCAAAAGTGGTGAAAGAAGTGGTCGCTGCAGCTAGGCTCGCTCCAAGGATAAGAGCTTGGGTGATCTTATTTTTATACATGCAATAAACTCCAGTTTTTTATTGTTGCATCCATGAACTCTTTATTCTGACTTTAACTTGTTGTTTTTAGGCTACTTTGTGTCCATAAAATAGGCTAAATTAATTAAAGGCCATAAAGATTGCAAACAAAGTTACCAATCATTGACTGTTTTTGCCATATAAATGTCATCATGCATTATCTAAATTTCAGCCTGGGTCAATATTCCAGAACTTAATTTGGTTATTATTAATTTATTCAGTGATCTAACCTGCAAAATTACACTGGACATTTGCTCACAACAAAATAAAGCATAGAAAAGTGAACACCATCACAACCAGTCACCTCTCCGTTAACCATTAACAAACATAAAATAAATAAATAGCTACAAATTCAAAAAGAAATACACACACAATGGCGAAATTAACCGCGAACTTCCATGCAAAGGAATATAAAAAATTATGATTGGGATCAAAAAAAGCCTCATGAAATATGAGGCTTTAGGTTTCAAGAAATTTTGTGAACTAGATCACTACAAATACTTTTGACTTCGCTTACTGCCAGCGCTGCAATGCATTTTGGTCTGACTGACGAGCATCGAGCCAACGCTCGCCGTCATTTAAACGCTCTTTCTTCCAAAACGGTGCCTTGGTTTTCAAGTAATCCATAATAAAATCACAACTGGCAAAGGCCGCATCTCTGTGAGCACTAGAGACGCCCACCAAAACGATTTGATCTGTAATATCGAGATCGCCCACCCTATGTATCACAGTCACTTTATCCAAAGGCCAACGAGCACGTGCCTCGTCGCAAATTTGCTGTAGCGCTTTTTCTGTCATTATTGGGTAGTGTTGTAGATTTAAACCGATAACATTGTCACCTAAGTTACAATCTCGTACTTTGCCCACAAATGTCACCACCGCGCCAATAGACGGTGATTCAGCTAATAGTTCATACTCATGTGCAAGATTAAAGTCCTGCTCTTGAACCAACACCCTATTCATATCACCCTCCAGTAACGGGAGGAAAGAAAGCAACTTCATCTCCTGCTTTCACTGAAGTATCAAGGGAGCACATAGTGTGATTTACCGCTGCAAGTAATTTACCCGACTCTAAGGCTAGCGCCCATTTATCACCGCGTTCAATTAACTGCTGCCTAATGCTATCAACCGAGCTCTCTGCGGCCTCTATCGTCACTTCATCAACACCGACTAACTCACGAACTTGAGCAAAGAAAACGACTTTTATCATACGCGGGCCTCAAAGTGTCCAGATTTACCACCCATTTTCTCTAGTAGCCTTACTTGTGAGATAACGATGTCCTTTTGCACAGCCTTACACATGTCATAAATGGTCAGCGCTGCCACAGAAGCGGCGGTCAGTGCTTCCATTTCTACTCCCGTTTTGCCGGCTAATTTACACACAGACTCAATGCGCACTTGATTGCTCTCTAGTAATGGCGTTAGTTGAACTTCAACTTTAGACAATAACAGTGGGTGGCACAGAGGGATCAAATCCCAGGTTTTTTTCGCTGCTTGAATTCCAGCAATACGCGCCGTGGCAAACACATCACCTTTATGATGTTCACCACTTAAGATCAGCGCCAGCGTCTGCTCAGACATCGTCACTATGGCCTCAGCTCTTGCTTCACGAACCGTATCCGCCTTCGCGGATACATCGACCATGTTGGCTTCACCATTTTGATTAATATGGGTTAATTCACTCATCAATACTTACATCCCAATATGCGGCATGAAATTACATGGCTTATGACGAGAATCTAATTGATCTTTGATAATACGCGTCCATGCGGTGCGACACGCCCCTGTTGAACCTGGCATGGCCAAGATAACAGTACGGTTAGCAAAACCACCTAAAGCACGAGATTGAATGGTAGAGGTACCAATTTCTTCATAGGACACGGCACGGAATAACTCACCAAAGCCTTCCACCTCTTTATCAAATAAAGGGGATAACGCTTCTGGGGTAAAATCACGAGCGGTGAAACCTGTGCCACCCGTCAGTAAAATAGCCTCTATATTTTCATCGGCTATCCACTTTGAAACAATGGCGCGGATTTTGTAAACATCATCAATAACAATTTGTTTATCCGCTAAATTGTGTCCGGTTTGTATAATTTGTTCAGCTAAATAACCACCGCTGGTATCCGTTTCTTCTGTACGAGTATCTGATACGGTCAATACGGCGATGTTGGCCGGTGTAAAATCGTTATGAGCGTGTCCCATGAGTCTCAATTCCTATGTACTGTCTGTGTTTTAAATAAAATGTAGTGGCTAAAATTAGCCACCAATGGAAGCCAGATGAGGGGTAGCTCCCGGGTTATTTTGGTCAAGGTGATGGCTGACATCTTTGGTTTTTAAACCTTGTGAAATACGCTCAATGAGCGCCTCTTCTTGATGGTCTTCTTGCATCAAATCCCGCAATTCCAGCCCCTGCTCACCAAATAAACAAAGGTGTAGCTTACCCATAGCCGAGACGCGTAAGCGGTTGCATGTTGAGCAGAACCCCTTTTCATAAGGCATGATGAGACCAATTTCACCTTGATACTGGGGATGGAAAAATACTTGAGCTGGACCATCATTGACTTCACGCGGTTTTAATAACCAACCATTCGCGATCAAATGATTGCGAATCGACACCCCAGATACGTGGCGCTGTTCAAACAGATCATCCATTTCACCGGTCTTCATCAATTCAATAAATCGCAGTTGAATGGGTTTGTCTTTTATCCAATGCAGAAACTGTGGCAGTTGCTGGCTATTTAAATCTTTAAGTAGCACCACATTCACTTTCACTTGCTTAAAACCGACCTCAAAAGCTCGGTCTATTCCTGCCATAACATCGTGAAAGCGGTTTTGCCCAGTGATTTGGTGAAACTGCTTTGGATCTAAGCTATCTAAACTGACATTGATATGAGTTAAACCTGCCTCTTTCCAATCAGAGACTTGCTTTGCCATACGATAGCCATTAGTGGTGGTAGCAATTTTGTCGATACCAGGCGTATTGGCCACACTCTGTACGATGTCAGTAAAGTCTCTACGCAGGGTTGGCTCTCCACCGGTAATACGAACCTTGGTGGTGCCACAATGCGCAAAAGCCCTTACCACACGCTGAATTTCAGGAAGAGTGATAAAAGGAGGGCGTTTGCTCGCTTCTGGGTGATACCCATCTGGCAAACAGTAATTACACTTAAAGTTACAAACGTCAGTAACAGAAAGTCGCAAGTAATAAAACTTACGGTGAAAACTATCTTCAAATTGTTGCGTCACAAAACACCTTTCCTAAATACGGGAGGCAACCCCATTTCTAATGGTCACCCTGGTGGCGAAATGCCACGGCCTAATTCACATATTGTCTCGCTTATTAATATGAAAAAAGCGAGTAAAACGTTAAACTTAGTGAAGAAGACTCGGAGTTTTACACCTACAGTATAAACCAAATTTTGCAGGTCAATGCTAAAGCCTAAATGAAAGCACTATTTTTTACCAAGGTGAATGTTGTAAAAAGCGCGCTCAATCAACATCAGTTGCAGTAAATTTAGTCTAATATAAAATTTCAGGTACATTTGCCACGTATTTCTATAAATAAGAATGAATTAGCTTGGATATTTACTCATCACATAAAGTTGTCGCCATTGGTGGCGGTCACGGTCTTGGTCGTATGTTGGCGGCTTTGAAGGACTTTGGGAGCAATGCGACTGGTATTGTCACCACCACGGACAATGGGGGGTCTACAGGGCGTATTCGTCATTGTCAGGGAGGCATCGCTTGGGGGGATACCCGTAACTGTATCAATCAGCTAATTACCGAGCCCTCCATTAGCTCAATGATCTTTGAGTATCGCTTTCGTGGCCTTGGTGAATTGGATGGCCACAACCTTGGGAATCTAATTTTAACCGCGATGGATAACCTCTCCATTCGTCCGCTACAGGCCATTAACCTCGTTAGAGAAATGCTGAAAGTGGACGTCAATATTTTACCTATGACGGAACACCCTTCCGATTTACGGGCACTATCAACCAATGGTGGCTGGGTCAAAGGGGAAACCAGCGTGGATGAAATGAGCGAAGATTTACTCCGTTTGGATCTCGACCCTGAGGTACCAGCAATTAGTGAAGCTATTATCGCCATCCAACAAGCCAATGCCATCGTATTAGGCCCTGGCAGCTTTTTAACAAGTATTATGCCCCCGCTACTATTGCCTGAAATTGGTAAAGCTATCAATAACAACAAAAATGCCAAACTCATTTTAGTGCTAAATTTAAGCCCTGAATCTGGCCCTGCTGGACGCATGGAACGGCAACAAAAACTCACTTGGATTGAACGGGCCTGCCAAGGGCGAAAAATAGATACCGTGTTAAGTGGCAGTCCGCTTCCTGAATTAGAAGAGCAGTGGAATATAGTCACTCGTGACTTAGCCTCTATGAATAGAGGCTGGCGTCACGATCGAGATAAGTTACATAAGGCAATACTAGAGCAATTAAACTCACCGCATTAAAGATCCAGTTGCTCTAATTCATATACGGTTCGTCTAAGAATCGAAATAAGCTCATCTGCACCTTGGTCAAATTCTTCCCAAGATTGTTTCTTATACTGTGCGTCCATGTTGCTGGCCTTTTGCGCCAATACATTGGCACCAAAACTGGGGGCACTGCCTTTAATGGCATGACAAATGCGCGCTAATGTTTCGCGCGTCTGCTCATCAAAGGTGAGTTGTTGAATTTGACCGATATACTGTTGTAACTCTTGGGTAAAAATCTCCAATAACGTCGGCAGCACCTCTTGCCCCACTTGAGCCCCTAAACTGGCTATTTTATCCTTGTGCAATAATGTTATTTCATCCACGTCCTTTCTCCCATTTTTCCAGTTTTCGATAGAGTGTGGATGCACTGACGTCCAATTCTGAGGCTGCGGCGGGAATACTACCACCGCATAACTCTATCGCTCTTTCAATTGCTCGACGTTCCACTTGTGCTAACGGAACAATTTTATTGGTATCTTCACTTTTCTCGGGGTCGAGAAAAGTGTCAATGGCGTCTTCAGAATAAGAATCTACTCGAAAGCAGTCTAAAGGCGCAGGTAACATATCTAGGGTGACTTCTTCCCCTTCGTTTAATACCACAATATTACGAATCACATTTTGTAGCTGACGCACGTTACCAGGCCAAGGATAATGCACAAAATGGCGCAGCACTTGTTCCTGAAACTTACCAAAATGCTTATTTTCTTCCAATGAAGTAAAGCCTAATAAAGAGTGGGCAATTTCAATAATATCATCCCCTCTCTCTCTTAGCGGTGGCAAATGCAGAGGGATCACGTATAGACGATAGTACAGATCTTCACGGAAACGGCCTTTACGTACCTCTTGCCATGGATCTTTATTGGTGGCACACACAAAGCGTACATCCACCCGACTTAATTTTGAGGAACCTACTTTTTGATAGGTACCCGTTTGGATAAAGCGCAACAGTTTAGTTTGCAAATCTAAATCCATTTCACACAATTCATCTAAAAATAAGGTACCACCATCAGCTAATTCAGCTGCGCCTTTGCGATCGATAGCCGCACCAGTAAACGCGCCTTTTACATGCCCAAACAGTTCACTTTCAATCAAGTCTTTAGGGATGGCTGCACAGTTAAGAGCAATACAAGGCCCTGTGCTGCGATTACTCACCGAATGAATCGCCTCTGCACACACTTCTTTACCTGTACCACTTTCTCCTGTAATAAAAATACTTGCCTTACTGGATGCTGCAGAATCTATGGTTTTATACACTTTCTGCATGCTGGGGCTGGAACCAATAAATCCTTGATATTGATTCACTTCGCCAAGAATATCGTGCTTAATATTTTGTGTTTGGTGGATGGCTTTTGACACTGTGATGCGCAGTTGATCCGCCTCACAAGGTTTAATGAGAAAGTCATGTGCCCCTGCTCGCATTGCTGCAACGGCCACTTCTATAGAGCCGTGCGCGGTCATAAAAATAACCGGAACTTTGGGGGCTTGAATACTCACTTTGTTCAATACATCCATGCCCGTCATATCCGGCAGGCGCAAATCCAGCAACATTAGATCAATGGTATTCTGCTCTAGATGTTTTAACGCCGCCTCACCACTTGAGACAATGTGGATGTCCAAATTCAGTGTCGCGAGATACGTTTTGTACAAGGTAGCCACTGACAAGGTATCTTCTACCATCAGTAAGGTTAACTGAGTGTTTTCTATTTTATTATTCGACATTAATTGCAGAACCTAATTTTATAAGGCGACATAACATATTCTAGCTATTGGCAATGAACTGTCGGCGGTATTCTTCTATCTGATCCCGTTTGGCAGCAGCGTCTTCAAATTCCAAGTTTTGAGCATGTTGATACATTTCATTCTCTAACCTAAGTATAAGTTTTTCAAGGTCTTGCGGTGATAAAGTCTTATACTGCTCATCATTTTCAGCCACTTTAGACAAAGGCACAGCTTTTGACTTCTTCTTGCCTCCCCCTTGAGTGACACTGCCTAACTCCATAATATCTTTAACGCTTTTCTGTAACGCTTGCGGTGTGATGCCATGTTGTTCGTTATATTGCTGTTGTTTTTCACGGCGACGCTCTGTTTCACCCATCGCTTTGGCCATGGAGTTAGTAATGCGATCAGCGTACAAAATGGCCTTACCCTCTAAATGACGCGCTGCACGGCCAATGGTCTGAATAAGAGAGCGCTCTGATCGCAAGAAACCTTCTTTATCTGCATCCAAAATGGCCACCAGCGACACTTCTGGCATGTCTAACCCTTCGCGCAACAAGTTAATGCCCACTAACACGTCAAATTCCCCTAAGCGTAAATCACGAATAATCTCAACACGCTCTACCGTGTCGATATCTGAGTGTAAATAACGCACTTTTACGTCATGCTCACTTAGATATTCCGTGAGATCTTCTGCCATGCGCTTGGTTAATGTCGTGACTAATACACGTTCATTTTTAGCACTTCGCAAACGAATTTCCGATAATAAATCATCCACTTGTGTGCTGACGGGTCTCACTTCTAACTCAGGATCAAGCAAACCGGTAGGACGCACCACTTGCTCTGCAATGTCATTGCCTGACGTCTCTTTTTCGTAATTGCCAGGGGTGGCAGACACAAAAATCGTCTGTGGGGCTAACGCTTCAAATTCATCAAATTTAAGAGGTCTATTGTCTAACGCCGATGGTAAACGGAAACCAAATTCCACTAAGGTTTCTTTACGAGATCGGTCCCCTTTATACATAGCGCCAATTTGTGGCACAGTCACGTGTGACTCATCAATCACTAACAAACCATCTTGGGGAAGGTAATCAAATAACGTTGGAGGCGGCTCACCCTCATCGCGACCACTCAAGTGTCTGGAGTAGTTTTCTACCCCAGAACAAAATCCAAGTTCGTTCATCATTTCGATGTCAAATTGGGTACGTTGGCTAATACGCTGTTCTTCGAGAAGTTTGTTGTTGTCTAAGAGATACTGCTTACGCTCAACTAACTCGATTTTAATTTTTTCAATGGCTTCTAGCATCCGCTCACGAGGAGTGACATAGTGCGTTTTAGGATAGATAGTAAAACGCGGTAAATCCCGTTGCGTCACCGAACCGGTTAGGGGATCAAAAATACTGATGCAGTCGATTTCATCATCAAACATTTCAATGCGTACCGCATCATGTTCAGATTCAGCGGGATACACATCAATCACTTCCCCACGCACACGAAACTGACCGCGCTCAAAAGCCACATCGTTTCTTGAGTATTGCAACTCGGCCAAACGGCGCAAAATGTCACGCTGATCCAGCACATCCCCGCGCCTTATATGCAACATCATTTTTAAATAGGAGGTAGGATCACCCAACCCATAGATGGCAGAAACAGAGGCGACAATGATGGCATCTTTACGTTCCAGTAACGCCTTAGTCGCAGATAATCTCATCTGCTCTATGTGCGCGTTAACGGAGGAGTCTTTTTCGATAAACGTATCGGTGGTCGGCACATAGGCTTCAGGTTGATAATAGTCATAGTAAGAGACAAAGTACTCCACCGCATTATTAGGGAAAAACGACTTCATCTCACCATATAACTGAGCCGCCAATGTTTTATTTGGCGCTAAAATAATCGCAGGTCGCTGCGCTTGGGCGATAACGTTCGCCAAAGAAAAGGTCTTTCCTGAGCCCGTTACCCCTAATAAGGTTTGATGAGCTAAGCCACTGTCTAACCCTTCTAACAGTTGCTTTATTGCCGAAGGCTGATCTCCCGCAGGGGAATAACTCGATACTAAATCAAACTTTTTTGTGCTTTTTTCTTCATCCACAATGAGTTACCTTCACCTGAATTATTTATAACCCTATTTATATCAATTTTACCACCAATAGTGCTAGCGCTCGATTTTAACTTTTGCTATATTATTTTCCCTACAGAAATTCCCCCCTCTTTTTATTGTTAATTTAACTCACAGCTTTTCCCCAATTTTAGTCATAAGTAACCAATTTGTTTAAATATCACCAATATTTTCCTTGGGTAATTTTTACTCTTTTATAGCACGTAAATCTTGTACAACACCTTGTATTCACTAGACTAAAATAATGACAGCACCATCATCAACAAGTAAATGAATTGTTAATCGAAAAAAGTTGCCCCTACTTCATCAACACACTTATCCACAAAATCAGTGGATAAGTAATCGCAAACCTTATTCCTATTGACCTCAACGTTATCCACAATTACCGCCAATCATTTTTTCAAACAATTGTGTTTATTTACTGTTGACAGTGACCGTTCATATCAGTAATATTCGCTTCGCTTTACAGCAATTCCCCTTTAGTTCAGTTGGTAGAACGGCGGACTGTTAATCCGTATGTCGCAAGTTCAAGTCTTGCAAGGGGAGCCAAATTTTTAAAAGCCGCGCCATCTGGTGCGGCTTTTTTCATTTCTGTGATCGGCACAATTTAACCCCACTCTTTTCTGTAACTGTGAGCAACATAGTTTACAGCGTGCTTTTTTCTCTATCTAAATATGCAACCTTAATGTGCCATAATTAAAAATATGGGCTTAATTTACTTTCATAAGCGCCTTTTCAAGCCAATTTTATGCACTGCAATGCAAAATAACGGCCGCTAAAAGACTATATTTTTATAAATGTCCTAAATCCCTATAGATAGTGTGTTGTTATATACCTCACAAATTAGGATAATGTGCCACTGGATTTGGGTGAGTAAAAATTGGTATGACCGAATATATTTTGTTGTTGATTGGTACCGTACTGGTGAACAACTTTGTGCTAGTTAAGTTCTTGGGCTTGTGCCCCTTTATGGGCGTCTCTAAAAAACTAGAGGCGGCTATCGGTATGGGACTGGCCACTACGTTTGTTTTAACCTTGGCCTCTGTGTGTGCCTACCTTGTTGAGGCGTACTTATTGGAGCCTCTCGGTATTGAATACCTAAGAACAATGAGTTTTATTTTGGTCATCGCGGTGGTTGTGCAATTTACCGAAATGGTGGTGCATAAAACCAGCCCAACCCTTTACCGCTTACTGGGCATTTTTATCCCCTTGATTACCACAAACTGTGCTGTATTGGGTGTGGCTTTACTTAACGTAAACGAAAACCATAGCTTTATTGAATCCATCATTTATGGGTTTGGCGCCGCAGTAGGTTTCTCCATGGTACTGATTTTGTTTGCCTCAATGCGTGAGCGCATCGCAGCCTCTGACGTACCACTGCCATTTAAAGGCGCTTCTATTGCTATGATCACTGCGGGCTTAATGGCTCTGGCCTTTATGGGCTTTACAGGTTTGGTGAAAATATAATGGAAGCGATCTTCATTGCGGTTATTGCCTTAGTTATTTTGGCAGCTTTTTTTGGTGGGTTATTGGGCTTTGCCTCTATTCGCTTTAAAGTGGACGCCGACCCTATTGTTGAACAAATAGATGCTATTTTGCCACAAAGTCAATGTGGGCAATGTGGTTACCCTGGTTGTAAGCCTTATGCAGAAGCCATCGCCAATGGTGATGACATCAACAAGTGCACACCCGGTGGTGAAGCGACCATCAAAAAATTGGCCGACCTTATGGGTGTCGATGCCCCAGAGTCCGCTCATGACCTATCTGATAATGTTAAAAAAGTGGCCTTCATTCACGAAGATATGTGCATAGGTTGTACTAAATGTATTCAAGCTTGCCCGGTTGATGCCATTGTCGGTGGCACCAAAGCATTACACACGGTTATCTCAGAGCAATGCACTGGCTGTGATCTCTGCGTTTCACCTTGCCCTACCGACTGCATTGAAATGGTCCCAGTTAAAACCACGACAGATACTTGGCAGTGGCAGCTTAACTCTATCCCTGTCGTTAACCTTGACACCTCATCTAGCACTAACGGAAACTCGTAGCGAACATGCTCTCTTTAATTGAAAAAATTCGTTCTGGTCACCTGTGGGAATTCCCCGGAGGTGTTCATCCACCAGAGAACAAATCTCAATCTCTATCTTCTAAGATTGAGCGCTCGAGTATTGCCGATGAGTTAATCATACCCATTAAGCAACATATAGGTAAAAATGGCGACATCATAGTTCACGTGGGTGACCGCGTGCTAAAAGGACAGCCATTAACTCAATATCATTCGAGTTTTAGTCTCCCTGTGCATGCCTCTACCTCAGGTGAAATTATTGCTATTGAGCCTCGCCCGAGTTGTCATCCTTCGGCACTGCCTGAGATGTCCATCATACTCAAGCCTGATCACCAAGATACCTGGATGCCACATCAAGGGACTCCTGATTATACTCAGTGTAATCCAGAGCAATTACTCGATATTATTCGTCAAGCGGGTATCTCAGGTATGGGCGGTGCCGGCTTCCCTACTGCGCGTAAATTGCAGTCTGGGTTAGGCCGTGTGGATATTCTTATTATCAATGGCGCTGAGTGTGAACCTTATATTACCGCCGATGATATGCTGATGCGCGAGTACGCAGATGAAATCATGCAAGGCATTGATATTCTAAAGCATATTCTCAAGCCTAAGCTGATCATCATTGGTGTTGAAGACAACAAACCACAGGCCATAGCCGCATTAAATGAAGCGGGAGCAGACCGCGATGTGATTATTCGAGCGGTACCCACTAAATACCCATCAGGTGCTTCTAAGCAGTTGATTAAAATCCTGACTAATAAAGAAATACCGAGCAATGGTTACTCTGCAGATATTGGCATGACCATGTTAAATGTCGGGTCTGCATTTGCGGTTAAACGCGCGGTTATTGATGGTGAACCACTCATCGAGCGCGTCGTCACCTTAACGGGTAACAGCATTCAAGCGGCCAAGAATTTCTGGGTGCCTATTGGTACTCCTGTTTCACACTTGCTTGAGCAAGGCCATTTTAAGCCAACTAAAAAACAAACCATCATAATCGGCGGTCCAATGATGGGGTTTGCCTTACCGCAAATTCAAGCGCCTATTACCAAGATCTGCAATTGCGTATTAGCTCCGGGTAAACGTGAGATCGCCTTTGATGAACATGAAATGGCTTGTATTCGTTGTGGTCAATGTGCCGAAGTGTGCCCTGCTTCTTTGTTGCCTCAGCAAATGCTTTGGTATTCAAAAGATCATGATCTAGACAAATGTGAAGAATACAATTTAAAAGACTGCATCGAATGTGGCGCTTGCGCCTATGTGTGCCCAAGTAATATTCCACTGGTGCAGTACTATCGACAGTCAAAGGCGGAAATTAAAGCACGCAACGCCGAGCAAGATGCCGCCGAACGCGCAAAAGTGCGTTTTGAACAGCGCAAGCAACGTTTAGAACGCGACAAACTTGAGCGTGAACAAAAATATAAACAAGCGGCAGATAAACGTCGCAGTCAAATGAAAACGGCTGATGGCGATGACGCTATTGCCGCCGCCATAGAGCGTGTTAAGCAAAAACAGTCCGCAGGGCCTAAACCTGCGGTTGCCGCCGCCATTGCTCGCGCTAAAGCTAAACAAGCCTTAGCGCAAGGTGACAGTGCCGCTGAACCTGATAACTCAGAAATGCGCCAATTACGCGAACAGCGTAAACAAGAGGCTCGCCAGAAAAAAGCTTTACACAATGAACAGCAAGCCCCGCTCACCACAGCAGCATCAACAAAAAGTGACGCTGTTGCGGCCGCTATTGCTCGAGCGAAAGCCAAGAAAGAACAACAAGCCTCAGCCAGTGCAACCTCACCAAATAGCAACAGTTCAAAACAAGACGCTGTAAAAGCGGCTATAGAACGAGCTAAGGCAAAAAAAGCGGCGCAAACTGCTGATACACCACTTAATACGCCAGACAGTAACCAGACAGAAAGTGCTGATCCGAAAAAAGCTGCTGTCGCTGCGGCCGTTGCCCGTGCCAAAGCGCGCAAACAACAGCAAGAGCAACAAGGCACCACTGACGCACCATCCATTACGCCTGATAGTAACCAAGCGCAAAACGATGACCCGAAAAAGGCCGCTGTCGCTGCCGCCGTTGCCCGTGCCAAAGCGCGTAAACAGCAGCAAGAGCAACACCACACCGCTGACGCGCCATCCAGTACGCCTGATAGTAACCAAGCGCAAAACGATGACCCGAAAAAGGCCGCTGTCGCAGCAGCCGTTGCCCGTGCCAAAGCGCGCAAACAGCAGCAAGAGCAACAACGCACCGCTGACGCGCCATCCAGTACGCCTGACAGTAATCAAGCGCAAAACGATGACCCGAAAAAGGCCGCTGTCTCAGCCGCCGTTGCCCGTGCCAAAGCGCGCAAACAGCAGCAAGAGCAACAACGCACCGCTGACGCGCCATCCAGTACGCCTGATAGTAACCAAACGCAAAACGATGACCCGAAAAAGGCCGCTGTCGCAGCAGCCGTTGCCCGTGCCAAAGCGCGTAAACAGCAGCAAGAGCAACACCACACCGCTGACGCGCCATCCAATACGCCTGATAGTAACCAAGCACAAAACGATGACCCGAAAAAAGCCGCGGTCGCAGCCGCCGTTGCCCGTGCCAAAGCGCGTAAACAGCAGCAAGAGCAACAACGCACCACTGACGCGCCATCCAATACCCCTGATAGTAACCAGACGGCAAGTGCCGATCCCAAAAAAGCGGCTATTGCGGCAGCAGTAGCTCGTGCTAAAGCTAAGAAAATGGCTCAACAAGCTAAAAGCCGTGACTCTAAGGAGAACAACTAGTGGCCTTTTTTATCGCCAGCTCACCCCACACACAAAAGCGACGCTCACTCTCTAACATGATGATGCTAGTGGCCGTGTGCGCTATACCTGGAATTTTGGCACAAACCTACTTTTTCGGCTTTGGTACCTTATTTCAAATAGCATTCGCTATTTTGGTGGCATGGACATTTGAATCACTCGTCATGTTACTTCGAGGCCGCTCCCCTTTACTTGCGCTACGGGATAACAGTGCTTTAGTTACAGCCTTGTTATTTGCTATCGCCATTCCCCCTCTTTCCCCGTGGTGGATTACGGTAATCGGTCTCTTTTTTGCTATCGTGATTGCCAAACACCTTTATGGTGGCATAGGTCAGAATTTATTTAATCCGGCCATGGTTGCCTATGTGGTGCTACTGATCTCTTTTCCAGTACAAATGACCAGTTGGCTAACCCCTGCACAAATATCAGCTTCACCTGTGGGGGCAACGGATGCGTTATCCTTGATATTTAGTGGTTTCAACCTAGATGGCATGTCGTTACAACAGATCCGAACCGGTGTCGATGGCATCACTATGGCAACCCCACTGGATACCATAAAAACGGGACTTGGCAATGGTCAAACCTTGTCTGAAATCACCCACAGCTCACTCTTTTCTGCCATAGCAGGTTTAGGTTGGGAATGGGTCAACATCATGTTCCTTATTGGTGGGGTGATCATGCTTAAACTTAAAGTCATTCAATGGTATATCCCCGTTGGCGTGCTGGGTGGTGTGCTACTCACCAGTTTGTTGCTGTTTGCTATCGACCCAGGCTCTCTAGGCACTCCATTATTTCAGCTCTTTTCTGGTGCAACTATGCTGGGGGCATTTTTTATTGCCACCGACCCAGTATCCGCAGCAACAACCATCAAAGGTCGCGTCATTTTTGGCGCTTTAATTGGCGCACTTATTGTGATTATTCGCACCTTTGGTGGCTTCCCTGACGGGGTTGCTTTTGCAGTTATTATTGCCAATATGTGTGTACCGTTAATTGACTACTACACACAACCAAGAACTTACGGTCACAAGTAATATCATGTTAAAAACCATACAAAAAAACGGTTTAGTACTCGCCATATTCGCTTGCATTACAACCGGTGTTGTTGCCATTACACACATTTTGACGGCAGATACGATCAAAGCTCAGCAGATCCGTCAATTACAAGGGCAACTTAATCAAGTTATTCCGACTCAATTGCACGACAATGAGTTATACGCACAATGTGTTAACCTGCAAGATGACGCGTTAGGTACGAAAGATTACATGCCCGCATATATCGCTACTATTAATGGTCAGCCTACAGCTGTGGCCATTGAAGCCATTGCCCCTGATGGTTATAACGGCAATATCCGTTTACTTGTTGGGGTCGATCTTCAAGGAAAAGTCCTAGGAGCACGAGTGCTAGAACAACACGAAACACCAGGGCTGGGAGATAGAATTGATTTGCGGGTTTCTGATTGGATATTATCCTTCACTAATAAGATTATTAGTGCGGATAATCATGACAGTTGGCATGTGCGCAAAGATGGTGGGCAATTTGACCAGTTTACCGGTGCAACCATTACCCCACGCGCTGTAGTGAAAGCGGTCTACAATACCGGTCTATACTTTTCACAACACCAACAACAAATTTTAAATCACTCACCACTTTGTGAGGTGAAATAATGTCAGAAAAAAAACTGCTACTAAAAAATGGCTTATGGAATAACAACCCTGCTCTAGTGCAACTGTTGGGCCTTTGCCCTCTGTTAGCGGTTTCGGCTACCGTCACTAACGCCCTTGGGCTAGGTATTGCAACTTTAGTGGTGTTAGTGCTGTCCAACCTAACCGTATCGTTAATTCGTCACCATGTACCTAAAGAGATCCGCTTACCTATATTTGTTATGATCATTGCCGCTTTGGTAACTTGTGTCCAAATGCTTATCAATGCTTACGCTCACGGTTTGTACCTCTCTCTTGGCATATTCATTCCATTGATTGTGACCAACTGCATCATCATAGGTAGAGCCGAAGCCTATGCCTCGAAAAATCCGCCGCTGCTTGCCGTATTGGATGGCTTTTGGATGGGGCTAGGCATGACATCGGTATTAGTGACTTTAGGTGCCTTGCGCGAAGTGCTGGGTAACGGTACCTTATTTGACGGTGCTGATTTACTGCTTGGTGATTGGGCCAGCGTATTACGCATTCAGATATATCATGCCGATAGCAATTTCCTATTAGCCATGCTCCCTCCTGGGGCTTTTATCGGCGTAGGATTTTTAATTGCAGCTAAAAACTGGTTTGATAATTACCAAGAAAAACAATCACCTAAACAAGAAAAACAGAAAATTGAACGTGTGCGCGTCACCAATAACTAATCTTATATTTTATAACGGATTCAATGAATAAAGAGAAGCGTCGACTCATACTGGAAAAACTGCGTGATGAAAACCCTCACCCAGAAACAGAGCTTAACTGGAACTCTCCTTTTGAATTGCTCATCGCGGTCTTGCTTTCTGCGCAAGCCACCGATGTCAGTGTTAATAAGGCCACAAATAAACTGTATCCCGTTGCTAATACACCACAAGCACTGCTGGAGTTGGGTGTCGATGGGCTGAAACAGTATATTAAAACCATAGGCTTATTTAATTCTAAAGCAGAAAACACCATTAAAACCTGCAAAATATTGCTAGAGAAACACAATGGTGAAGTACCAGAGAATCGCGAGGCTTTAGAGGCGTTACCCGGCGTAGGCAGAAAAACAGCCAATGTGGTGCTCAATACCGCCTTTGGTTGGCCTACTATTGCGGTAGACACTCATATTTATCGTGTTTCTAATCGCACAAAATTTGCGATGGGTAAAACCGTTGACGACGTTGAGCAAAAACTACTCAAAGTAGTGCCTAAAGAATTTAAATTAGATGTACACCATTGGCTGATACTGCACGGTCGCTATACCTGCATTGCGCGTAAACCGCGCTGTGGCAGTTGTTTAATTGAAGATTTATGTGAGTTTAAAGATAAGGCTATCGACTAGACCGATAACCCATTAACCAATATTACTAAGGAAAGAACATGTCTCAAGGTCGCGTATTACACACCATGTTTCGCGTGGGTGATTTAGATAAATCTATTGAGTTTTATACCAAAGTTATGGGTATGAAACTGCTACGTAAGAACGAAAATAAAGAATACAAATACACCCTCGCTTTTGTCGGTTTTGGCGATGAATCCCAAGGAGCTGTGATTGAGTTGACCTACAATTGGGGAACCACTGAGTACGATCTTGGTGACGCTTTTGGTCATGTTGCCATTGGCTATCAAGACATCTACACCACTTGCGATGCCATTAAAGCCGCCGGCGGTAATGTGACTCGCGAGCCGGGTCCGGTAAAAGGGGGGTCAACACATATTGCTTTTGTTACCGATCCTGATGGCTACAAAATCGAACTTATCCAAAATGAAAGTGCTGCTGCAGGTTTAAACGGCTAGGCTCTCCTCTTCTACAAACACCATGCGTAACGAGTTTTGTTACAGAGATAGGTGTATATATAATGTTCATTTAAGAGCGAAGATTATCCATGAATAATCTTCGCTCTTTTCGTTTTTTGACCAAGTTAAATTAATGTTTAGGTTTAGAAAATTTCATGGATCTGTAATAATGCCCCCCATTCCCCATATGCATTACCTGTTATGTCTGTAGAAAATGAAGCTTTGACCCTGAAAAAACGATTTAGAGGGTATTTCCCTGTAGTTATTGATGTGGAAACCGCCGGTTTTAACGCCTCAACTGATGCATTGCTTGAAATTTGCGCAGTCACACTGGCCATGGATGAAAATGGCGACTTGCACCCAGCAAGCACTCTGAGTTTCCAAGTCGAACCTTTCGAAGGCGCTAATCTAGAACAGGAAGCTCTGGATTTTATTGGTATTCGTGACCCTTATAGTCCACTGCGTGGCGCTATTCCTGAGTCAGAAGCTTTAAAAGAAATTTATAAACTGGTTCGCAAAGAGCAAAAACAAGCGGGCTGTAGCCGCGCGATTATTGTGGCGCACAATGCCGCTTTTGATCATGGTTTTGTGTCTAAAGCCAGTGAACGCAGTAAATTAAAGCGTGTGCCATTTCACCCTTTTGCCACATTCGACACGGCCACATTAAGTGGATTAGCTTTTGGGCAAACCGTTTTAGCCAAAGCATGTCGAGCTGCTAAAATTGAATTTGATAGTAAAGAAGCGCACTCAGCACTTTACGATACTCAGAAAACCGCAGAATTATTTTGTCAAATTGTCAATCAGTGGAAAGCACTTGGTGGCTGGCCGTTGATCGGAGAAGAATAAACACAAACTCACAACCAGAGAAAGAAAATGAACCCTGTTGTTATATCCGTTTGCATCATGCTTTTATTGGCATTGATGCGTGTTAACGTTGTCGTTGCGTTAACCTTCAGTGCCATTGTTGGTGGGCTTACCGCTGGCATGAATATCACCGATACCATCTCAGCATTTGAAGGTGGCTTAGGTGGCGGTGCTACCATAGCGCTAAGTTACGCAATGCTTGGTACCTTTGCTGTCGCCATTTCTAAATCAGGCATTACTGATCTGCTAGCACAAAGTGTTATCAAACGCATTAATGGACAAAAGAGTGATTCAGCCTCCACTGGTCTCAAGTACGGTGTGCTTATTATTCTTGTGCTAATCACTATGTCATCGCAAAACGTTATCCCTGTTCACATAGCATTTATCCCTATTCTTATTCCACCTCTTCTTGCTGTGTTTGCTAAATTGAACCTTGATCGCCGTATGATTGCCTGTGTACTCACCTTTGGTTTAGTCACACCATATATGATCTTACCTATTGGTTTTGGTGGCATTTTCCTTAACAATATTTTGTTAAAAAACCTGCATGATAACGGCCTGCAAAATATCACCGCATCCGATGTGCCAATGGCAATGCTACTCCCTGCACTGGGTATGATTTCTGGACTGCTGTTTGCTATTTTTGTTAGCTACCGTAAACCTCGTACTTACCAAGAAACGGAAATGATGCAAATTGATGCGGAGCCAAGCCACATCAATAAAAAGCATGTACTAGTGGCTGTATTAGGTATTATTGCTGCTCTTTCTGTGCAGTTATATACAGGTTCAATGATTATCGGCGCACTTGCTGGATTTATGGTCTTTACCTTTGGTGGCGTAATCGCGTGGAAAGAAACACACGATGTGTTTACTCGCGGTGTACACATGATGGCAATGATTGGCTTTATTATGATTGCCGCAGCAGGTTTTGCTGCTGTCATGAAAGCCACGGGGGGTGTTGAAACCTTAGTTCAAGCATTGTCGACCTCTATTGGTGACAACAAACCACTGGCAGCGTTATTAATGCTCATTGTAGGTTTATTGGTGACTATGGGTATTGGCTCTTCTTTTTCGACTATCCCTATTATCGCAACTATTTATGTACCACTCGCCACAGCCTTTGGATTTTCGCCAATGGCCATCGTTGCACTAGTGGGGACAGCCGCAGCCCTTGGTGATGCCGGTTCACCGGCTTCTGACTCCACTCTTGGCCCAACATCAGGCCTCAATATGGATGGACAACATGAACACATCTGGCAAACCGTGGTTCCTACGTTTATCCATTACAATATCCCATTAATTATTTTTGGATGGATTGCAGCAATGACTCTGTAAACGTCATTCATTAAAAAGGCTTCCCTAGGGAAGCCTTTTTTCGTTTACTGCCAAGCTCTTAGAGCCTAGTGCACCCGCTTACTCTTCGCTTGCTGAACGCGCAGCCGCTTCTTTAATAAGGGGTTGCAGTTCACCTTTCTGGAACATTTCGATGATAATGTCACAACCACCAATCAGCTCGCCTTCTATCCACAATTGAGGGAATGTTGGCCATTGAGCATAAGCTGGGAGCTCGGCACGGATGTCTGGATTTTGCAGAATATCCACATAGGCAAACTTCTCACCACAAGCCATTAGCGCTTGAGATGCTTGAGATGAAAATCCACAGCTAGGAAGCTTAGGTGAGCCTTTCATATATAGAAGAATGGTGTTTTGTTCGATCTGCTGTTTAATTTTATCTAGGGTTTCCATATCGGTCCTCGGATCCTTGTACTCTTTATAATATCGTGCCATTTTACCTGACTAGTTTAGAATAAAAACCATAATATAATTAAGGTTATTGTTGCAGATTTACACAATTGTTGGCATAAACACATGCAATAGGTTATCAAATATTATAAATTTGTTGCCTAACCTTTTATTAATGGCAAAAATTGATAGAATGCATTCGAAATCAAATAACTAATTTGCACTACACGTCGTTCTAACGACACCGTTGTCACCTATCTTTGTTAGGATTGTCGCCTTAGCAAAGGCAAATTATTTTCACACTGGAAGCTTAGGGCTTAGCCCCCATAAATGGAGAACCGAGCAAATGGCATTTGAATTACCAGCTCTTCCTTACGCAAAAGACGCACTACTACCACACATCTCTGCTGAGACTCTAGAATTTCACCACGGCAAGCACCATAACACTTACGTTGTTAAGCTAAACGGTCTTATCCCTGGTACTGAGTTTGAAGGTAAAACATTAGAAGAGATCGTTAAAACCTCTACTGGTGGTGTATTTAACAACGCAGCACAAATTTGGAACCACACTTTCTACTGGCACTGTCTAGCGCCAAAAGCAGGTGGTGAACCAACAGGCGCGGTAGCCGATGCTATCAACACAGCGTTTGGTTCTTTTGAAGAATTTAAAGCAAAATTCACTGACTCTGCGATTAACAACTTTGGCTCTTCTTGGACTTGGCTTGTTAAAAAGGCTGACGGTTCACTAGACATCGTTAACACTTCAAATGCAGCAACTCCTCTAACAGAAGAAGGCGTTACACCACTTCTTACTGTCGACCTATGGGAACACGCTTACTACATTGATTACCGTAACGTTCGTCCAGAATACATGAATGGTTTCTGGGCTCTTGTTAACTGGGAATTCGTTGCAGAGAATCTAGCTAAATAATACGTTCATAGTTTATTGAATAATGAGGGTAGCCACTACTGGCTGCCCTCTTTTCGTTCACTATGATCCCCTTTACAAAAGTCCTTCCTTTTTGTGTCCTAGCTAACAATAAACTGTGAGCTACCCCTTAATTTAGTAATGCACACAAAGTAACCACAACAAACCACCCTATAACTCACCTCTTATTCACTATATTTATATCAGTCCTTTGCTATTGATAGGACTCGCAATCTTAATTAGTAATTGAAACCTAAACAGACTAGGCATCACACAGGCAAAGCGTCATTAAAAAGGCATTTGTAGTGCCAAGGTAATACCATATATGGACCCTCTCTTATTGCAAGAGACAACTATGATAATTTCTGATACTCAATTGCTCCCATATATTCGGCTTTGGGTATCAGGTTCACCCGCCATGATGGATATCCGAACCTAGTTATCATATCAATCGGCACGGCTTCAAAGAGCCTTTGGTATTAACTGATTTGAACTAGGTGGTTATGAGCCTTCAATCATCATATTGTTTCTTTAGCAATTTGTTGAAAAGGTTCTTCTAGTTTTTGTTACTACGCTACTATAGCTAGGCTGCTTGAATTTTGTAGTCTTCTTGTTTTACGATCATTGCCCAAGCCATTCTGGCCATCTTATTCGCGAGCGCCACACAAGCTTTATTGAATCCGGCTCGAGATTCTAAATTCACCGCCCAAACACTGAGTTTGTCATCTTTATTTTTGGCATGCTTCAAAGCGCTTCTCGCTCCATTGATAAGTTGAGTTCGTAAGTAGGTATTTCCTCGCTTACTTATTCCTAATAAGCGAGCTTTATCACCTGTAGAGTGCTGTTTTGGCACCAGACCACACCAGGCAGAAAAATGGCGACCATTTTTGAAATTCTTACCGTCACCAAGAGCCACCCAGAGAATGCTCGAAATTAATGGCCCAACTCCTGTCATAGTTTGAAGCTTTTGACACTGTTGGTTCTCTCGAGCCTGCTGAACAAAAAGCTTATCGATGTTTTTTATTTTGTCGCTCCAAGTAATGAGTTCATTATTAAGCTCATCGAGCATGATTCGAACAAGAGTGCTCAGCTCATTCTCTGAATCTTCTAAAACAAAAGGCAAGGCTTTTCTTAGAGAAGAGATGCCTCTGGGGATGACGACTCCATACTCAGCTAAGAGACCTCGAATCTGATTGCCTAACGCGGTTCTTTGCTTCACATATCGCTCCCTCACTCGATGTAGCAGTTGTGCATCTTGCTGCTCAATACTTTTCGGCGGAACCGTTCTCACATCTTCGCGTTGTGCAACATCAGCAAGCGCTTCTGCATCATTGAAATCATTTTTGTTGCCAATACGATGCTGAGCAACATATTGCGGTGCAATGATGATGACAGTATGTCCTAGTTGACTAAAAGCTCGACTCCAATAGTGGCACGCTCCACACGCTTCGATGGCAATGGTACAAGCCTCTTTATTGGCGAAGTAACTGACTAATTTATTTCGAGGCAGTTTGGCTTTTTTCAGTATTCGACCAGATGAATTTTTCTCTACAGCATGAAAAATAGATTTGGCTGTATCTAAACCGACTGTTACGCTTGTCATAGGATCCTCTCTTACTGTTATTGTTTTATCATCAATAAATATGGCTCATTTGAAGCCGATTAGGTAGAGAGGGTCCATTCCATTAATCACACTAAGTAAGTGAGCAGAAATAGCGCAGGAAAAATGCTCAAAAACAAGGCAGAATTTTTCGATAAGTCGTTATTCTACAATCAAAAATTCTAACGCAGTTATCGAGTATTTTAACAAGCTAGAATGATCAGTTATTTAGTACGATTGGTATAAGGGCTAGTTACTGATTATTTCTGTCAATATACGACAAAGCTCTATGACAATTTGGGTGGTGTACAATGAAAATTAATAATTCCGTGGTGGTGATTACCTCGGCTGGAACGGTATTAGGCAAAACACTTGCTTTGCACTTTGCTTCGCTTGGCGCAAAAGTCGTTATTACCGATAAAAGTTCATCATTACTCAAGCAAACGTATAGAGAGTGCTTACAATCGGGTTACTCAGTTTGCACTTACACCCTCACCAGTGATAGCCAACACCGTGTCGACGATATGTTTCATTATATTGAACAGTTTTATAATCAAGGGGTCGATATTTTAATTAATCATTGGGAAAACCGCCCTCTCCCCACACTCATTAGCCCATCTTCTGCCGAAGAGTTCAGCGCAAAATTCTCTATTATTGTTCAATCACTTTTCAGCTGTGGGCATGCCTGCGCTGAACAAATGCGTAAACACCACACCCAAGGTGTCATCGTCAACATTCTTACCAATGAAGGGCTTGATACACTTTTAGGCACTGAGAGTACCAGTTCTATGGTCAGCGGTTTAACTAAAAGTTGGGCAAAAGAGTTAAACCCATTTGATATTCGCGTAGGAGGGATATTGCCTAGTGTACATCACTGCCCCTTTGATGATGACTTAACAAACTTTGCCTCTATAAGAGAAGAGTTGATCCGTAACACTGAGTACATTGTGGCTAACGATTCCTTTAATGGACGCGTCATGTGTTGCTAAACACTAATGAAAAAGCCTGTCGTTTAAGCGAGTAGATGAGACTGAATAAAAAATCCCACAGCGATTTCACTGTGGGATTTTTACTGTTGCTTGATTTAAGTGAGTGCATTCGCACCCACCTAATCGGTCAACGAATTACTTTGCTTTCGCCGTCTTTTGGTCTGCTTTTTTCTTGATCACTGTCGTGCCTTCAAACGTTTCACCTTCAACGTATGGCTTGCCATAGTAAGAGGTAGTCAGCACTTCTTTAAGCTCTGTGATAAGAGGGTAGCGAGGGTTTGCACCTGTACATTGGTCATCAAACGCTTCTACTGAAAGCTCATCTAATTTTGCAATGAAATCCGCTTCGTTAACACCCGCTTCTTGGATAGATAGTGGAATATCTAGCTCTTTCTTCAACTCTTCCAGCCAAGTTAGTAGACGTTCAATCTTCTGCGCTGTACGGTCACCCGCTTGGCTTAGACCAAGGTGATCCGCCACTTCTGCGTAACGACGACGTGCTTGTGGACGGTCGTATTGAGAGAAGGCGGTTTGCTTAGTTGGGTTGTCGTTGGCGTTGTAACGAACCACGTTCGAAATCATCAATGCGTTCGCAAGACCGTGTGGCAAGTGGAACTCAGCACCGATTTTGTGAGCAATTGAGTGACACACACCAAGGAAAGACTGCGCAAACGCGATACCAGCGATAGTCGCAGCGTTATGTACTTTCTCACGAGCGATGGGGTCTGCTGCGCCATTTTTGTAGCTCGATGGTAAGTATTCTTTAAGCATCTTAAGTGCTTGCAGAGCTTGACCATCTGAATACTCATTAGCAAGAACAGAAACATAAGCTTCTAGAGCATGAGTCACTGCATCGTAACCACCAAATGCAGTCAGAGACTTAGGCATGTTCATCACTAAGTTCGCATCAACGATAGCCATATTAGGTGTTAGTTCGTAATCCGCTAATGGGTATTTAGCCCCTGTTTTGTCATCAGTGACCACCGCAAATGGCGTCACTTCAGAACCGGTACCTGAGGTGGTAGTAATACACACAAGATCCGCTTTTTCACCCATTTTAGGGAACTTGTAAATACGTTTACGGATATCCATAAAGCGCATCGCCAGTTCTTCAAAGTGAGTTTCTGGGTGCTCGTACATAACCCACATAATTTTCGCAGCATCCATCGGTGAACCACCACCAAGGGCAAGAATCACATCCGGTTGGAAGCTTTGCATTGCTGCCGCGCCTTTTTCAACCACCGATAGCGTTGGATCCGCTTCTACGTCGAAGAAGGTTTGCACTTCAATGCCTTGAGACTTAAGAATTTGTACTATGTTATCGGCATAACCGTTGTTAAATAGGAAGCGGTCCGTTACTAAGAATGCACGTTTTTTACCTTCTAAATCACCTAATGCAATGGGCAAGCTACCACGACGGAAGTAAATAGACTTAGGTAATTTGTGCCACAACATATTTTCAGCTCGCTTCGCTACAGTTTTCTTATTGATAAGGTGTTTAGGACCTACGTTCTCAGAAATAGAGTTCCCCCCCCAAGAACCGCAACCTAGAGTGAGCGAAGGGGCAACGTTGAAGTTGTAAAGATCGCCAATACCACCGTGTGTTGATGGGATATTGATCAAAATACGTGCTGTTTTTAGTTTATTGCCAAAGTAACGAATACGGTCGGCGTTTGTGTCTTGGTCAGTGTAAAGGCCAGATGTGTGACCGATACCGCCAATTTCTACCATAGTTTCCGCTTGTTCTACCGCATCTTCAAAGTTATCTGCGCGGAATAAACCAAGAGTTGGAGAGAGTTTCTCATGTGCGAACTCATCGTCATAAGAGACTTTACCAAGACCTTCACCCACCAGAACTTTAGTATCCGCTGGGACTTTAACCCCCGCCATCTCAGCGATAGCTGGCGCAGGCTGACCTACGATCTTAGCGTTCAAGTTACCGTCGATAAGTAGCACTTTACGCACTTTGTTGGCGTCCGCTTTGCTTAATACGTGTGCTTTGTGCGACGCAAAACGCTCTTTAACTTCGTCATATACTTCGCTTACTACGATAGCAGCCTGCTCGGAAGCACATACCACACCGTTATCGAATGTTTTTGACATAAGAATAGAAGCCACTGCACGTTTAATGTCGGCGGTTTCATCAATAACAACCGGCACGTTACCCGCGCCAACACCGATTGCAGGTTTACCTGAAGAGTACGCGGCTTTAACCATGCCTGGACCACCAGTTGCAAGGATAAGTGCAATGCCGTCGTGCTTCATAAGGCCGTTAGAAAGCTCAACCGACGGTTGGTCAATCCAACCAATGATGTCTTTTGGAGCACCGGCTGCTACTGCAGCATCAAGAACAAGTTTAGCGGCGTCATTCGTTGAGTTTTTCGCACGTGGGTGTGGCGAAAATATAATGCCGTTACGGGTTTTAAGTGAGATTAGAGATTTGAAAATAGCGGTAGAGGTTGGGTTGGTCGTTGGAACGATACCACAAATAATACCTACGGGTTCTGCGATGGTCATAGTGCCTAGGTTGTCATCTTCATCTAAGATGCCACAGGTCTTTTCATCTTTATATTTGTTGTAGATAAACTCAGATGCAAAGTGGTTTTTGATAACTTTGTCTTCGACAATCCCCATTCCAGATTCTGCCACAGCTTGCTGAGCCAGAGGAATACGTGCTTGGTTAGCGGCTAAAGAAGCTGCACGAAAAATTGCGTCCACTTGCTGTTGTGAAAACGTAGCAAATTCTTCTTGAGCTGCTTTAACTCGTGCTACCAGAGCGTCTAGTTCCGCCATATTAGTTACAGGCATAGTTGTCTCCCAGATATTTAAAATTAAAAACTTTTTAATAAGGTTTGTTACGTGATTTGTTACGTAAAAACGCATCTTAGTAAATAGCTTTCACAATCGAGTATATTATTTCACTGCGCGAAAAAAATTGACTCAGATCACTTAGCGAAAAAGAAATACCACGAAAAATGTATTAGATTAGCTAAGCCTAAAAAGCATATTGTATTACAAATAAACCTTTATTCACTGTCTGAGTTGCGAATAAATAACCGTATTTGCTCACTAATAATGGCAATGCTGATGGTTCACCCTGCCCTTCTGTTCACCACACATTGCGTGCCAGAACCTAGTATAGACACTGTATAATGCACAACAAGCTAAATTTTCAGCACAAATAGCACATTATTGACACAACTTATCATGGGAGTGTCATAACCATAATAACCCTATACCTACCGCAATCCATCCTTACAATTTTGCATTAGAAATTCTAATGCGAAAAACATTGCCTTAAAAAATCTCAGGTCAATAACAGCAACTTTCACTAGCGTAAAATCGCTTCCTTTATTAAAGTAGCGCGACACGCCACTCACACCCTGTTTTTTATTTAAGGTTTGTTAATGCAAGGTATCGAAATCGCTGTATATTTACAGTTTTTTGTTGGCTTATTTGCCATCGTCAACCCAGTAGGCATCATGCCGATTTTTGTCTCGTTGACGAGCCATCTCACACCGGAAGAACGCATCAAAACCGCATCGACAGCCAACATCGCCGTCGCCGTTATTTTGATTGTGTCTTTATTTGCTGGGCAAATGTTGTTGGATATGTTCAGTATTTCTCTTGATTCGTTTCGAATCGCGGGGGGACTGTTGTTAGTCAGCATTGCTTTTTCAATGATGAACGGACAACTCGGTGAACAAAAACAAAACAAGCAAGAAAAAGCAGAAAGCATCAGTAAAGAGCAAGTGGGCGTGGTGCCTCTTGCCATGCCATTGATGGCAGGACCTGGGGCGATAAGTTCAACCATAGTATTTGGCTCAAACCACAGTGGCCCAGTAGATTATTTTGCGGTGACGATTACCGTTGTCGTGTTCTCGTTTTGTTGTTGGGGACTGTTTCGCTCTGCGCCTCTCATCGTACGTTTTTTAGGCCAAACAGGGATTAACGTCATTACTCGTATTATGGGTTTGATACTTGGCTCTCTAGGAATTGAGTTTATTGCCGGTGGTATTGGCGCCCTATTCCCAGGTTTAATGCAGTAGCAGGCTTTTTAGCGCTTTTATCGCGCCAATAAGGCGCAACTCTGCTTTTTCAATACAAGTTTTAGCTACGTGCTATCCTATTGTTATTGCTGATTTAAGTAGAATGAATATGTCACACCTCGAACACAGCCTACGCCACAAACTGTATGTGATCATCTTTCGAACCGACACCGCACTTGGACGTTGGTTCGATATCTGTCTCATTGTGTCTATTCTTGCCTCGTTACTGGTGTTAATTTTAGGCTCTGTGGAATCGGTCAATGAGCGATGGTTTAGCCAACTCGCCTATCTTGAGTTGCTGTTCACCCTCTTATTTACCATTGAATACCTCCTGCGTCTGTATTGCTCACCGAAACCTTGGGCGTACGCTAAAAGCTTTTATGGCTTTGTTGATTTAATGGCTATCCTGCCCTTCTATATCGCTCTATTAGTGCCTAACGCTCATTTTCTAGGAGTAGTGCGACTATTGCGGGTGATGCGCATTTTTCGAATCCTAAAATTGGTGCAATACATTCAAGATTCAAATGTCATTATGCGTTCTTTATGGAACTCTCGACGTAAGATTTTTGTTTTCTTCAGTATGGTCGCTATCTTAGTGACGATTTTCGGCTCACTGCTGTATGTTATAGAAGGTCCTGAAAACGGCTTTACCAGCATCCCTACAAGCATTTATTGGGCCATTGTCACCATCACCACCGTTGGCTATGGTGATATATCCCCCGTCACCACGCTAGGGCGCGCCATCGCATCATTAACCATGCTATTGGGTTATTCTATATTGGCAGTGCCCACTGGCATTATCACCGCCGAAATGAGCCAAGAAGTAAAGCAGCAGAAGAGAACCTATTATGAACATCGCAATTTGGTGATGTGCCCTAACTGCATGAAAAATGGCCATGAACCCGACGCTTTTCATTGCAAGCATTGCGGTAGCGAACTCCCCGACCATGAGCAGCGTGTGGTAAAGATTACTGACCATCATTCAGATTATGACTGATACCATATATGGCTCCTCTCTTACTGTTATTGTTTTATCATCAATAAATATGGATCATTTGAAGCCGATTAGGTAGAGAGGGGCCATTCCATTAATCACACTAAGTAAGTGTTCAAAAATAGCTTGGTATGACCTAGCACAGCTGGGGATTTACCCCTAATAACAAAAAAGCGCCCTAAGGCGCTTTTTAACAACATGCTGGGTGTTTATTGTTTTTCTTGCAGGATAATACGCAACGTACGGCGAAGTGGCTCTGCCGCCCCCCACAACAACTGATCCCCAACCGTAAAGGCATTTAGGAAGTCATCCCCCATAGCCATTTTACGCAAGCGACCCACAGGAACAGACATGGTTCCAGTTACTTTAGCCGGTGTCAGCTCTTGAGCGCTAATATCACGCTCATTTGGAATCACTTTAACCCAATCGTTATGGGTGGCGATGATCTCTTCAATCTCGTCCATAGGTACGTTTTGCTTCAGTTTAATGGTTAGCGCTTGTGCGTGACAACGCATTGCACCGATACGAACGCAAGTGCCATCAATAGCAATAGGGTTACCATCTAGCCCTAAAATCTTGTTCGCTTCAACGCCGGCTTTCCATTCTTCTTTACTTTGTCCATTATCACGCTTCACATCAATCCAAGGGATCAATGAGCCCGCCAATGGCGCACCAAACTGTTGAGTTGGGAAGGCATCCGAACGAATGGTTTCTGCTACTTTACGATCAATATCTAGGATAGAGGACGCAGGATCGGCAAGCTCAGTCGCCACCGACTGTTGTACCACACCCATTTGTGAGATAAGTTCACGCATATTCTTCGCACCTGCACCCGATGCGGCTTGATAGGTCATGGCACTCATCCATTCAACAAGGCCTTTCTCATAAAGCCCACCTAAAGCCATAAGCATCAAGCTCACTGTACAGTTACCACCCACAAAGGTAGATGTGCCAGAGTGAATACCTTGTTGGATTTGCGCTAAGTTTACCGGATCCAGAGTGATGATAGCGTTTTTGTCCATGCGTAACGTAGAAGCGGCGTCAATCCAGTAACCTTTCCAACCCGCTTGTTTTAATGCTGGATACACTTTTTCGGTATAGCTGCCACCTTGACAAGTCACAATAGCATCAAGCTGTTTTAGGCTTTCAATGTCAAAAGCATCTTGCAACATACCCGCGTCTTTACCAGCATAAACTGGTGCAGGGATACCCACTTGAGAAGTGCTGAAAAAGACCGGCTCGATTAAATCAAAATCACCTTCTTCGACCATTCGTTGCATTAAAACTGAGCCAACCATACCACGCCAGCCGACTAAACCTACTCGCATCATCTCTTACTCCATGTAATTTTAGGGGATTATCACTGAAAAAAGGGCATCAGTGATTCATCAAATATCTTTGATACCTTTCATAGTTAAAAAAGTTGAAGCGAATGACAAGAATTTTCATGCGTTCAGCCAAAAAAAAACGCAATCATCAAGATTGCGCTCTCATAAAGTCCTGTTTTTAGCCTTAACCTTTGCGGGTTAACTGATCTCTCAGGTTCGGTGGCGTGCCTTTAATGGTTAATGTATCGGTTTCAGGATCATAAAAAATACGTTCCCCTAGCAACATGGCATCAAAACTCACATTAAGACCACCACCAGCGCCAACAAATTTAGTTAACTTGCGTACTGCAGCTCGATCTCCCGGAAAGCTCTCTTCAAGGTCATAGCCTTGCTCTTGAGTAAACTCGACAAAGCTGGTGCCATCTTCACTTTTTGGCAGCTCTTGAGACAGTTCGCGCACTTCAACTTCATCGCCACTTTTTATTTGCTCAGAACAGTAATCGGCCACTTGTTTGCGATAGGAATTAGCGTCGTCTTTCTCCAGTTTGGCATCCGCGACAAAATCATCCACCGCTTGCATCAAAACTAAATTTTGTTGTTTCGTATCTAAACCAGTTTCTGCTTGCAAAAAGTCCAAAAAGAAATCCGACACTTTACGCCCTACTCGTCCCTTAATGAACGTAAGATAACGATTTGAGTCGCTGTCTGTTTGATAAGTGGATAAGTCGATACGCGCCGCAATATCCATTTTTGAGATATCGAGATAATCGGTAGCACTAATTTCCAGCCCTTCCGTAATCTTTAAACTTTCATTAGATGGCAGTAGCGCAATAAACAAACAGTCTGTGGCAAGGGACTGATATCGGGCCAAAACTAAAAAGCCTTCTTCAGCAAATGAGTATTTGCTGATTTCTGCCACCAGCCTCTTGGCACTATTTTGTGAGAAAGTGTAAAAGTCTTGTTCTTCAGCAAGCGCGCTGTCTAGCCATAGCTTAAACTCACTCTCATCAGAGAAGGTACCAAAGCCTTTACCTGCTTTAGCATTGAACACACGATGCAGCTCGGCAACCAAACTTTCAGTGGCGGCATCATTCGCTAACGCGGTTTCTCGATAGTTAACAACTAGCTGTTGATCGGAATCTTTAACTAATTGATGCAAAATAACATTGGATAATTGTAAACTCATAGGAGATTTCTATCTCTTGTGATTTCAGTTGTGATTCATAGTAGGTTATCATAAGCCGTTTACACTATCATTAGCAGAGTAACTATGCCTATTACATCCAAATACAGTGACGAAAAAATTGAAACCATGTTAGCTGAAATTGCTACCGTTCTAGAGAAGCACAAGTCCACTCCTGAACTGAGCTTGATGTTGGTTGGTAATATCGCAACAAATGTTCTAAATCAAAACGTGGCCAAGGGACAAAGAAAAGCCATAGCGAAAACTTTTTCAGATGCATTAATTGCCTCTGTTGACGACTAATAATAAATAACAAGAACGATTATTCATGGTAAATAGCGGCAACTCTTACGCAGAACGAGTATCAAGGCTGGTTAGTTGGGGACATTGGTTTAGTTTTTTCAATGTCATCATCGCTATGCTTGTTGGTACGCGTTATATCGCCGAATCTCCTTGGCCTGAAACTTTTTTAGGCCAATTATACCTAACCTCATCTTGGGTTGGCCACTTTGGCTTTTTAGTATTCGGTTTATACGTACTCTGTCTGTTCCCTCTCACCTTCATCGTCCCGAACTTTAAGCTGTTCCGGATTTTAGGTGTGCTGGCAAGTACTATAGGTTTAACAGTACTGTTACTGGATACTCAAGCGTATCAAGAACTCAACTTACACCTTAACCCCATTGTTTGGGAGTTGCTGTTAAGTGATGACAAAAATGCCATCAATGCCAAATGGCAAACTTTATTTGTTCTTGTCCCTATTATCTTTTTTGTACAGCTGGCGCTTGCAGAGTGGGTATGGCGTAAACAAAGAAAGCTCTCTCACAAGCGCATTGGTCGCCCTATTGCCGTGGTCTTTTTTGTCGGATTCATTTTTAGCCATTTAATTTATATTTGGGCTGATGCTACTTTCTACAATCCGATCACTAATCAACGAGCCAACTTTCCGCTTTCTTATCCTATGACGGCAAAAACCTTCTTGGAGCGCCAAGGTTGGTTTGATAAGCAAGAGTACCAACAACGCATTGAGCGTGGCGATGCCAGTAGCGAAGTACTTGCCTACCCTTTAGAAACGTTAAAAATAAATAACGATAAAAGCCACAACTACAATTTATTGTTAGTGATGGTAGAGGACCTTCGCGCCGACAGCGTGAATGAGCAAGCCATGCCGACGCTGAAGCAATTTGCATTAGACAATCAAAACTTTAGCCAGCACCTTAGCTCAGGAAATGATGACTCAGCCACCTTTGGCTTGTTTTATGGTATTCCTGCTACCTATTCCGCCAGTATTCGTCATTTTGAAACCGAGCCCTTGTTTATCCAACAACTGCTCTATCGAAATTATGATTTAGGATTATTTAGCGGCGATGATTTCTCATCTAATGTGTACGATGATGTGATCTTCCACGGCCATCGCGATGACCTAACCGAAGTGCACACCTCATCAGACCAAAACGCCATCAATAATTGGCAAAAATGGCTAACTGACGAAACCAATAAAAATTGGTTTAGCGTTGTACACCTTACTCAAATGCAACAATTTGAGGAGCATGTGGATGACATTTCAGGAAAAGACGCTAAAGCAGTATTGCGTAAAGCCTACAACACCACTAGCAGTAAAGTGGATCGCTCTATTGCACAAATTATCGATACCTTGCAGCAGCAACAGTTGTTGGAAAATACCGTAGTCGTCATTACCTCCGACCATGGCTGGGAATTTAACGAAACCAATAGCAACACTTGGGGTGCCAACAGCAACTACAGTAAATACCAATTGCACGTACCGATGGTAATACACTGGCCAAATAAAGAGGCCCATGAGTATAACCACACCACCAGTCACTTAGATTTATCCGTAACCTTAATGCAAGATCTACTGGGCATTACCTCCAACCCCGTTGATTTTAGTAGTGGTAAAAACTTATTTGATAGCAAAAAACGCCGTTGGACAATGGCCGGTGATGCCCGAGAATTTGCACTCATCTCCAGCAACGAAATCACCGTACTCGACCGCTATGGCAACTATAAAGTGTATGATCACAATTATCACAGACAACGGGATGTAAAACCGAAACTATCCGTTATTATGCAGGGGTTATCAGAAACCAAACGTTTCTATGAACAAAATTAACGGACTGTAGCGCAGCTTGGTAGCGCATTCGCCTGGGGGGCGAAGGGTCGCAGGTTCAAATCCTGTCAGTCCGACCAATATCTAAAAAGAGAGCTTCGGCTCTCTTTTTTATTTTGCCCCACCCTACGTAAATAACAGACATCACAAACAAGGTGGGCGATAAAACTAACTTTATAACCATGAAAACCAACAGAAAATAGACCTCATTCACCAATAACTCACCCATTAATTGAGACAAAACAGCCCTAGGCAATACTGAACACAAACTAAATACGCCATTTTGCCTAAAAACCAATCAAACAAACCGTTTAGGTCTTTACAAGCTTTCTCAAGCTTTATAATATAGCGCCCATGGAGAGATGGCTGAGTGGTCGAAAGCACTGGTCTTGAAAACCGGCAACCGTTAATAGCGGTTCTAGGGTTCAAATCCCTATCTCTCCGCCATATCTAAGCCCCTGATTTATCAGGGGCTTTTTACGTTTAGGAACTAGGGAGTCACTTCAAATCCAATGAGGTGAGTCAATTGTATCTTTATAAACATCCCAATTCGGTCTATTACACCCGAATCTGCACCCCTAAGAAGCTAGCAAAACTGGGCTTCCCATTCGACTTTAAGATAAGTCTTCGTACTAAATCTCGTCCTACAGCACTGAGACGAAACCTGGCTACTGCACCAATTGTGGTTCAATCCTTAGATAAAATGCCATTAGATAGGGAGTTCAGTAGTGAGTATCTTGGTCAATTCAAATCTGAGCTTAAAAAGCACATTGAAGAATCATGGTCATCACTCTCTAACCACCTTGATTTCAACTCAAGCTCACTAGCTAATACAGCACGCAAGGCAACCATGACCCCAAAAGAAAAAAGCAACGGGGCTCCCAAGCTATTACGCTTTCGTGTTGATCAATAGCTAGCCAGAAATGATCAAAGCCTCCAATATACTGGATGTATACGCAGTGTATTGGAGGCTTTCATGAGACAAAAATCTGTCCAGAGCAAATCTCAACCAAGAGTTCCCCGTGAGTCGCACGGTATCAATGTGAACTCATGTAGTAACACTACCTGCCAAAACTTCAACATACCTGCCAGCAACATACGTTCTGACCCGAACTACCGAATCAGTGGAACTAAGCGCAACGGTTCTTCTCTGCTTTGCAAGAAATGTAATAGCTACATGACGATTAAAAGTAACCAAGCTATCTATGAGGAAGTAGAGCGAGCCAGATACCTAACTGAAAGAGCGCAAGTCATTAGGCAGGATGGGGCTGCTTGCCATAGCCTTTCTTTTCCAAACTTCGACAAAAAGGTCTCAACTTTCCCCGATCAATATCAACGATTTGGGAAGACCTCAAAAGGTCATCAAAGATATCGATGTCGTGAATGTAGAACAACGTTTACTTCCGACTCTGAAAAGAGAAGATCACATCCAGATAGCAAATCTCACCTAAACACCACTTTATTTCGGTTAATAGTCAATGACATGAGTATTAACCGAATGATGGAAATTACAGAACTCAGTGCTCCTACGATATACCGCAAGATCGATATGTTTTATGAACGCTGTTACATCAGTAAGCGAGACAAAAAAACTGCGGCTCAAAGGCTGGGGTTGGCACGAGGTGCTGTTGAAATTAGAAAGATCCTCTACACCTAGAGTTCAGTTAATCAAAAATCTCGTAGTGTCGCTCAACATTGGCTGTAACTTGCCCCCAGTATGATTTCTTTACTCTAATCTGATGTTTATCGAAGGCTTCCCTATCGGTGAACTCTTCATAAACGTCAAATCTGTTTGGATTACCCTTGTTTTTGGTGACTTCAAATACCAAACAGCCGTCTTCTTCAAGTGTAAGCTTGGTGTGTGTTGGCAGTTCTTGCTCAACTGTTTGTAAATCATCACTCGATACTACGATGAAGCCCTTAAGTATGATTTTGGACATTTGCACTCCTTGCAATGGCGATTCAGTTAGTGTGAGCATAAATAAAAAGGGGATGTTTTACCATCCCCTAAATTCATCAACACAAAAGCGTAATAGCTTGCGGGGCTCCTCGCTTTTTACTTTGTCAGTAAAAATCAAAAGAGAAACCGCGCTTTCACAAAACACAGCTAGATGAAAGTGCAGTTTCTCATTTCAATATTGTTGGCTATCCTGTTTACTACTCTCAATTTATCGAAAACACCATTGACCCAACCACAACCATGAAACTATACTTTCACTTTCTAGCATTAAGTGAAAGCATAGTTTCATCATGGTAATTAAAAATACTCAAGCTAAGCGCGGGGCAGTAGTGTTCCCGAAGAATCTAAAAATCCTACAAGACTTGGGCGAGAACATAACATTGGCAATGAAACGCCGAGGAATAAGCCAAGACATGATGCACAAGAGAACAGGTATTTCCAAGCCGACACTGCGCAAAATAGCTAAAGGTGAGCCGTCAGTATCTATTGGCCACTATGTGAATGTGCTTGCTGTACTTGGCCTATTAGCGGATCTAGACAAAATAGCACTTGATGATGAGCTTGGTAGGAAGCTTCAAGATATAGAGTTATTAAAAAGAAAACGATAAGGGCGGCTAACGAATGGAAATCTACGTCTACGCTGATTGGATTGATACAGGGGAACCTATGATTGTAGGTATGTTGCGGTCCTCTGTGATTCGCGGTAAGGAGCATTTTAGCTTTAATTACGACGAGCAGTGGTTGGCTTCCAAGTACGTCCACCAAATCGATCCTGCGCTTCAATTGTACGTGGGGGATCAGCACGCAGAAGATGACAGAAATTTCAAAGTTTTTCTGGATTCATGCCCTGATCGCTGGGGCCGATTACTGATGCAGCGCAGAGAAGCGGTGATAGCTCGTAACGAAAAACGTAGAGCAAACAAACTGTTTGAAACAGGCTATCTATTGGGAGTACATGACTCGTTTCGTATGGGCGCTCTACGCTTTTGTACCTCACAAGATGGTCCATTCCTTGATGACAATGAAGATTTAGCCGCGCCAGCGATGACATCACTGCCAGAACTACAGCAAGCAGCAAATGGTGTAGAGGATAAACCAGATTTTGATAACCCAGATTATCTCAAATGGCTGAATATGCTTATCTCTCCGGGTTCATCACTGGGTGGCGCTCGCCCGAAAGCATCCGTGAGAGATGTTGATAACACTCTCTGGTTGGCCAAATTCCCAAGTCGTTATGATGATTATGACATCGGGCTATGGGAATTTATTGTCTACCAAATGGCTCTCGAGGCTGGTATTAATATGGCAGAATCAAAGGTACAAGCCATTGGTTCGCATCACCATATATTTCTCACCAAGCGGTTCGACCGTGAAGGTGATGGTAAAAGGCTTCATTTCACTTCAGCTATGACGCAGTTGGCGTATTTTGACGGTAATGATGACGGTGCAAGCTATCTAGAACTAGCTGAATTCCTAATCCAGAACGGCTCAAACACACAAGAAGACTTAGAGCAACTTTGGGCGCGTATGTTATTCAATATTATGGTTTCCAATAGCGACGACCATCTACGTAACCACGGTTTCATTTTTGATACGACAGGTTGGCGATTATCGCCAGCATATGACATTAACCCTACCCCGAATGCTACAGGCTTGCACCTAAACATCGATGATGTGAGCAATGCTCTTGAGGTTGAACTAGCCTATGAGGTCGCAGGTTATTTTCAGTTAGATGCTAAAAAAGCTGAGGATATTTACCAAAAAGTAGCCACTGCCATTTCACGATGGGAAGAACTGGCAAAAAAAGCAGGAATAAGAAAAGGGGAACGTGATTTACTCAGGGATTGCTTTCAAGTGCCATAGACCTTGTTTAAACCAGTTACAGAGTTCATTGCATCATAAGTAGACCCAACTTTCCTACGTGATGCGTAATCAGGTTTTAATTTGGATCTCATCAAAAATACAAAAAACGCGCTCGGATATTCAAATTCGCGTACTCAACAAAAGAAAGTAACACTCGGCATTTTTCTTTACGCACAGTTTGTGATTCATGCTCGAATATGTCATCAAACATAAGCAAAAGACGGTCAAGTCGCTTCTTACGATAAGGAGTGCCTGGCTTTATAAAGCGTGGCTCATTAATGCCTTTACTTGGCGCGTTGTGCCTTGATTCATACTACCATACTACCCACCTACTCTTGTTGTTAAATTTTCCATAGGTAGATCAATCACGGCCCATCAAATAATCCGTCAGTGTTTACTTTTATTTAAACATGGCGGTGCCATAATCGACATCACATAAACACCCTTTTCGGGGTTTCCTATCAGCCAGTTTGAGCAATGCTTTTTCGGTTAAGCGGGTTTGACATAGCAAGTCATGCGCAGGAGACTCTCACTCCTGTATCGATAAATGAATACGCCTTTTTAAACTAATGTGCTTCTCCACTAGGAAACGGTGGACTTATTGCATCCTCACATCAGGGGGGTGACCGTTCCCTTCTACTTTAAGGTCATGGGCAGTGTTGCAGCCTCGGTCGAACAAATAGCGCTGTTGGCATCAGCGTGCGGCTTATTGCATCCTCTATTTGCGTGCTATATCTATTTTGAAGTCATTGGAACTCTCTTGTGTGCATTACAACAATAACGCCTAGCACATGCTGCTTATTGTCGCGCCAAGTCTCTTTTCCATTCCGTAACTTCCGAAAACTTTACGAGTCAGTCCCATCGGAGCCTGATTCTATAAGGGGTTGTGCATCTTGTAGGGCTTCGTCTAATTTCTTTCGACAATTAGACGAAGCCTCATACTGTCATCACATTCCACCTTTACCAGTGCTGATTGCTCGCGCTTACGCGCTCCCGCACTGGTCGGTTTTAGCCTTTCCATATTTATCGCGAAAATCGAACTCTTCTTATTTGCTATTTCTAGTCAGAAGGCTGTTTCATCAAACAAAACTTATTCGCCTTACTTTACCAATGCTGATGTATCGCTCTTAGCCCATGCATTGGTTGGTTTTAGCTGTTCATTTTTTTCATGAGCTTCTTCTTATCTCTATCACTAGACCATTATAAAAACGCCTCGGCGTCATGCTATTAGGTAGGGAATGTTGAGGTGAAACACCATCGAGTCAGGTTTTTACATTGTTAAGACTGCGCCCAAGAAAAAAGCCACAACTCGGTGAGTTATGGCTTTTCAGGTTTTTTCTGGCTAAAACCGAATACAAGAAGGAAAACGTTAAAAACGCACGAGTCACTCGCCCCTCTTTTGTATTCAGTGGGAGTAATACAAACATGAGGATTAAATTTTACTGTTGAGTTCTTTTGCTGGATCATTTCTAACTAGAGGGTTTAAAACGTTCTTTGTCAGAATCATGCTTATCATCAAGTGTAAATTTTATCTAAAAACGTTAGACAAAATAGCCTAAAAATTTTGTGATTACGAAGTTAAGTTAACACGTCTCTATCGGGTGGACGACACTTGTTACCAAGTGCCGTCTCCCTAAGAACCGTACGTGCAACTTTCACTGCATACGGCTCAAGCCTCCACTAAGGCATCATTGATACCCAGCAACTTATAACGCAGTCGGGACAGGCTCTTTCCAAGAGTTACGAGCTAGCCTTTTGAGTTTTCTCTTCGCCAAGTATTCTTGGTACTGAGGGTCAAAAGGGGTCGACGCACTCCTGATTTTCACTTATCGCTCTATAGGCACTTTAGCTATTTGGAACAAATTTAAGTGACAGTCCATGTTCATAATTTTCTGCCAACCGTGAAATTGCCACTGGCCTTTACGATTAAGAAAATACTTATGAACAACCCAGTCTTTGGACTTGGTTGGATGACGCCTAACTGCCCAGTGCCATAGCGCTTGGAATAGTTTGTGGCCGACATACCCGAATACTTGTTTAGCAACACAATGGCGATAGTAATTCGCCCATCCTCTGAGTTTAGGATTTATCAACTTGATAAGGGTGTAATATTTATAAATTAGAGAATAGCGAAGATATAGGAAACTAAACCAAACTATAGACTTGATGAAGGTAATTTCAAGATATAATTGAATGTAATATGTTCTATCTATTTATACCAGTAAGCTCTAGATGCACATAACTAATACACAAGAAAATTATGTGTGACAACCTTTGAGTATTTCACTACATGTAGTTCGAATGTAACTAGCTTAGATATATTATGTTCATGATTTTTATATGTGCAAGGATGCGAGTTGTAGTGGCCAAATTCACTATGCCACTACAGGCTATACCGCAACTTATAATAAAGCCTTGGAATTGTGCAAAAAAAATCACTAAAAGTTTAGTAAGGCTACCCTCACTTACTAATTAAGCAATCCATAAATAACTACAAGTATGGTAACGCAACCTAGCACCGGTCTTATCGATGCAGATCACATTAGTAATATCGAGTGTATTTTAAACTAAGCCTAAAATATTTAAATCTACTTATCTCAGCTACGTATAACCTTATAATAAGACGCAAATAGTTATGGAGTAAAAAGTTATAATGGCAAAAATGAAACCCGACTGGAATAACATCTCAAGATTTACCGTTGAACCGACAGAAGGTGAACTATTCCTTTTAAAGCAGCTCGATGATGCTCTTGATAACTCATATGAAATATTCTTTAACGCATACCTTGATGGAGATCGCCCAGACATTGTGATCTTAAAGAGAGGTTACGGCTCCATCATAATTGAAGTGAAAGATTGGAACTTAAAGCACTACAGCGTGACAAAAGAAAACAAATGGATTATTGAAGGTGCTGCAAAACGGTCACCTCAAGCACAAGTGTTTCGTTACAAGCAGAATATGTTTAATCTACACTTACCGGTTTTAGGACTAAAAGAACTGAAAAATAGACACTTCTTCAACGTTATTGAAAATTATGTTTATTTTCATTGTACTACTGATGCCGAGATCCAAAAACTATATGCTAGTCCAACCGAAGATCTACAAGTTACAATAACTTCTCTCAACGAGTCACGAAAAAAAAATCAAATTAAGCATGAGAGTTATGAGAAGCAAAGAGTCTATCTTTCAAACAAAAAAGCGCAACTAAGTCGTGACTATCGTATGTCATTTACTAAATACTCTATAGATAAGTTAATTAAAAACGTAGAAAAAATCAAAAAACATAATTTATTTACCGATGACATATATCAAGACTTTATCCGCAGGCTCTCTCCTCCTGTTCACACTTTAGAGCAAGGCATAGCAATTAAATTTGATGCCAAACAAAAGAAGCTAACCGAAAGTAAGCCAGAAAAGAAAAAAATAAAAGGTGTCGCTGGTTGTGGTAAAACTACAATAATGGCCCAACGAGCTATTAATGCCCATAAGCGCCATAATGCTCCAGTGTTAATACTTACGTTTAATATTACACTGCGTCATTACATTAAAGACAAAATATCTCAAATACAAAATAAGGGGGCAGGAAGCCACTTTGAAATTATGCACTACCATGGTTTCATCAACAACAAGCTTAACGAATATGGATTAGATATTGGAGAGTTATTAAAAAAATATCGAGGTAATGAAGATGAAAAGTTAGAAAAACTTTACAGTGATAGAGAGATCTTTGAAACTGTGTCCATTGATGAAAAGTACCACACTATTTTTATAGATGAGATTCAGGATTATGAACCTGACTGGATAAAAAATATCCGAGATAACTTCCTTGTAGAAAAAGGTGAAATGGTTCTATTTGGCGATCAATCGCAAAATATTTATGAACGTGATGATAAAAAACGTGAGTCGGCTATAGTTCAAGGTTTTGGTAAATGGAATAAGTTAACAAAGTCGTATCGATCTAGTCGAGATACACCGTTAGTACAGTTATTCAAAAATTTCCAAGAATCGTTCTTAGTCAATAAGTATTCTGACAGCGAGGTGTTTGAATCAACTTATGTTCAAGGAAGTATACAGTTCGACCTACTTAAGTACAACCAGTATGGTTCCGAAGTTAACGCCTCATCGCTATGGCGTGACATTAAAACCCATATAAAAGAGAATCAAATCAACCCCAATGATTTGACTATCATCTGCTCAAAAGTAGAGCCTCTTATCGAGCTTGAAGCATTAATCAGAAAAGAAGAAAAAACCAAAATAATGTTCGAAGACCAAGAAGATTTAAACCAAATACAGAATTTAATTGGTGCAGAACGGCGTAAGAAAATTGAACAAATACGTCGCCGTAAAAAATGCTTCTTTATGCAAAACTCAGGTGTTATCAAACTATCCACAATACACAGCTACAAAGGTCTAGAATCTGATACGGTCTTTTGCATTTTACTAAAAAATGACCATGAAGAGATGATCTATACTGGAATTACTCGAGCAAAATCCAATTTAATCATATTTAATTGCAACGATAGTAAATATGATTCGTTTTTTCGTCAGAATATTAAATAATCTCAGAGCTTAACGTTCGCTGCGCGCTGTATCTAAAGATCTTGACTTTTCGACTTTAGATCACTTGTTATTTTACTCTTCCTTTGGTCTTGTTAAGTAAGCTATGAAACCAGTAATAACGATTGTTGGAACAGCAACATAAGTTAAGTAAACTCCAACGTAACTTGCAAAATATAGTGTTAAAGCATAGGTTGCGTATTTCGGTGATTGCGATCAGCTGTTTCGGTTTATTCCGATCACCAGATCCTGCCGTTTTTCTCTCTTCTTATTTTTACTCTAAGTGATCGGATTGCGCCAGTTTTCTCATTGATTCACCTCCCAGTTCTATTCGATGACTATTGTGTACGAGCCGATCCATTAACGCGTCTGCAACGGTAGCGTTACCTATCATGTTGTACCACTCCTTTACGGGTAATTGGCTGATGACGATTGTGCTGCTGTTTTGATAACGATCTTCAAGCACTTCTAGTAAGTGACCCGCATGCTCTTGAGTGAGCTTTTCCATTCCCCAGTCGTCGAGGATCAGTAACGCTTTCTTAGCTAGCGATTGCAGTTGCTTTTGATAGCTACCATCCATACGACCCGCGGTCAGGTCGTCAAGCAAGCGTGTTAATCGGTAGTACCTAACCGTTTGTTGTTGGTCACAGGCGCTGGTTGCCAGTGCGCAGGCAAGATACGTTTTTCCTGCGCCTGTTGGGCCTGTAACCAATATGTTCTGGTGCTTGTATAGATAACTGCCCGTCAGAAGTTCGCTCATCTGTTTACGATTGAGGTTTCGTCCCTCCTTGTAGATGAGTTGGCTCGGCTGCGCATCCACTCTCAGCTTGGCTTGTCGTTTTAAGCGTTGGATTTTGGTCTGGTTACGATTCAGGATTTCACTGTCCAGAAGCAGGCTTAGCCGTTCCTCGAAGTCCAGCTCTGCGTAGGTGGTCAGTTGCTCTTGCTGCTGCTCTAATGCTTTCGCTGCATGGCTCAAGCGTAGGGTTTTAAGTTGGTCGTTCAGTGCATTCATATCCTTTCTCCTAATGATAACTGTTCGGGCCACGAACATTGCTATGAACAAGGTTTGGCGTGTTTGTGCTGTCTTTGCTCAGCTGTCCTTCACGATTGTTTTTCAGCAAATTGCTGATGAAGGTGTAATTGGATTTTGTCAGCATTAGCGCATCTTTACAGGCTTGCTCTAGGCGCGACTCACCATAGGTTTTACTGAGGCTGAGCAAGCCAAGACAGGAACGATAAGACTGCTCTGGATGAGGCTTGGAGTTCAGCATCTTATTGACGATTTCTCGTGTGGCTGGGCCGATAGTGGATCCCCAGCTAAGCAAGCGCCCTGGCGACCACTTTTGATGTTGATGGTTGCTTGGCATGTGCTCTGGTTGGGTGCTGTTTCCTCGCTCTCTTTGGCTACGTGGATGCTGGGCCACCAAGTTACCTTGATGGTAGATCTGTACCAAGCGATTAGAGGCTTCCAACTCAACGTGGTGACCAACAAGTTGATGAGGAACTGAGTAGTAATGACGGCGATATTCGATGTGATAGTCAGGGCCAACTTTGGCTCGCTTAGTTTCGGTGTACAGGTAACGCTGTTTAGGCAGTGGTCTTAATGCAGGTTTGTCGAGTCTTTCGAACAACGCTTGGCGGCTAGCGCCATACTGTTTCATCTGACGCTGATTTAACTCATTCATGAGTTCACGGATGGCGAGATTCAACTCTTTGAAGGTATGGAAGGTTTGGTGTCGTAGCCGCATCATGATCCAGCGCTCTACTAGGAGCACTGCATTCTCTGCTTTGGCTTTGTCTTTCGGTTTGTAGGGGCGAGCTGGCATCACAGCAGTTTGATAGTGATTCGCCAGTTTTTGATAGCTGTCGTTCAGCCTCGGCTCATAACGATTGGCTTTAGTGACCGCACTGCGTAGGTTATCGGGAACTAAGAGTTGTGGTACACCATCGAAGTGTTCGAACGCATTCGCGTGTGCTTCTAACCAGTAGGGCTTCCCTTGACTAGGGAAGGCTTCAACATAAGTGTAATTGGACGCGCCTAAAGTCGCGACAAACACCTCCGCTTCGCGCACTTCGCCAGTGTCAGGGTTGACCACCTGAAGCCGAGGTCCACAGTAATCGATAAACAGTTTATCACCTGCAACATGAAGTTGGCGCATGCTGCGTTTTTGGGTTTTGAACCAACGAGTGAAGTGCTCGCAGAACTGAGTGTAAGCGTAAGCTTGTTCTTGATGTTGCTCATGATACTCCTGCCAGAGCAGCATCTTTGTCATGCCTTTACGTCTGAGTTCGACTGCGTACTGAGTGAAGTCTGGCATGACTTTATCTCGACAGGGTTTCTTACCGTGATACAGCACCTGAGTGAGATCTGCATCGCTACAACTGTCGGGTAAAGGCCAACCAAGTTGGCTTTGTTTAAAGCGAGTAAGGAGTTCCGATATGGTGGACGGGCCGAGTTTAAGGCAAGAAGCGATACCACGATTTGAGAGACCGCAGTCGTACTTAAGGCGTAATACCTCTTTAATTTTGTTCATTGGAGTTCTCTTTTTGGCCATTGTCGCTTCCTTACTTGCTTGTTTAAGAAGTAAAGAATAGCGAGCTATTGATTTAAAAGAGAAAAAGTAAGGATTTCGGGCATTCCGATCGCAGTTTTCGCTATTCCGATCATCGATTTCGGAGTTAGGCTAAAAGTGATCGGATAATCGCGGAATCAGCGATCGGTTTAAACCGAAATAGGTGATCGGATAATCCCGAAATGACTGATCGGAATGCTCCGAAATATGCAATAGGTGAGGTAATCCCCCCGAAAAATAACAGCATGAAAAAGTAGAATTTTCTCGTATGATTTATACAGGAGATTCACTATGAAAAAATCACGTTACACGGACAGTCAGATCTTAGCGATCTTAAAGCAAGCAGAGGCTGGAGCCCCTATTCAAGAGCTTTGTCGAGAACATGGCATGAGCACCGCCACATTCTACAAGTGGCGATCTAAATACGGTGGTATGGATGCATCTCTTATGACTCGAATGAAAGAGCTTGAAGAAGAGAATCGACGGCTCAAGAAAATGTATGCAGAGGAACGCCTCAAAGCTGAAGTTATCTCAGAAGCTATGGCAAAAAAGTGGTGAAGCCCTGTGAGCGTCGTTTGATGGCTCAGAATTCAGTGGCGAATCAACATGTCAGTATTAGAAATGCCTGTCGCTGGTTTAAAATTAGTGAGACGTGCTATCGCTATGAGCCTAAGTTGCAATCAGAGAATGAGCACATTGCTAACTTGCTCCTAGAGCTGTGCAACAGCGAGGAAAGATCCGACTGGGGATTTGGCATGTGCTTCCATCATCTTCGCCATTTGGAAGGGTATAAATGGAACCACAAGCGGGTTTATCGGATCTACTGTGAGTTGTCATTGAATTTACGTATCAAGCCTAAGCGTCGCCTAAATCGTCATGCACCTGAGCCACTCAAGGAACCCATCAAAGCGAACCAAGTGTGGTCGGTCGATTTTATGCATGACCAACTATCGGATGGGCGGAAATATCGCTTATTCAATGTGATAGATGACTACAAACGTGAGGGTTTAGCCGCAGAGCCTGATTTTTCGATGCCAGCAGAGCGCGTCACAAGGATCTTAGATAACCTAATTGAACAACGTCAGAAACCGATAGCGATACGTTGTGATAATGGTCCCGAATTTATTAGCCACTTATTTACAAAGTGGGCAGACAAGCATGGCATCCGAATAGACTATATTCAGCCAGGGAACCCACAACAAAATGCGTATATCGAAAGATTTAATCGAACCGTAAGGTTCAGCTTGGTGAGTAAGTACCTGTTCGACAGCTTAGAAGAGGTTCAAGATCAAGCAACTCAGTGGCTATGGTTCTACAATCACCAGCGTCCACATTTAGCTAATGGAGGGTACCCACCACTACAAGTTGCAGCATAGATTCTACGATTGAATGCAATTATTAATGGGAGGATTACCGTGACAAAAGTTAACCCGAAAATCACTGAACACTTCTCATACAACCATTTCTTCATGTTGATACGCCTTTACAAATACTTTTAATCAGGTGTTTAATTGAGATTCCTACCGTAACAAATCGATAAGATTAACGCCATCAATTCAAGAGATGTACTTGAAATTGCAGAGCCTAAAACGGAGAAAAAGCTTTCAAAGAAAGCAATGGGGTACGCGATGAAAGCTTTAGCAGAGCATGGATACATAATTGAAGGTATCGATAGCCATCAGGCATGTTTGAGCGTACGAAAAAGTGGGGTGAGCTATCAACTTACCATTCAAAACGCTGAAGATCGGCAGATGAAAGGACTTATCATCCTCCCTCTTTAATGCTCAAAGCCCCTTTAAGGGGCTTTTCATTTTTGTGAAGCCAGTAACATTTCTATGCAGAGTTGGAAATTAATGCGAAAGATTTTCAAAAATCCTCCGTAATCAAAAAGTGAGACCCAATAAAAATAATAATAAGGCCATCATGAATACAACTCTACTTACTAAATACTCCAGCCAGAGGGATTTTATATCCTTATAATTCTTTTGAAAATTCTTCTATTTGTTCTAGTGTGATTGAAGGTTTTGATTTCATAATGACGCTCTCAATCATTTCTTGAGTGATTTTAACTCTTCCTACAAGAGCCTTTCGAGAGGATTCATTGCAAATGTAATAGATATCACTAGCGACATAGTTTTCCGTCAAACGTGATAACCGAGTGTATGAAATTTTATCTTCAAGCGGTCTTTCCGATAAAATCGTTTTGAATAAACTTTTTCTTGCCTGTTTATCAGGGGCAGGAATCAGAACTTTTTTATCAAATCGCCCAGTACGTAATAACGCACTATCCACCGAAGATGGTAAGTTGGTAGCGCCAATAACAAAAATACCTCTGTCTCCACAGTTATTTATCTGCGTTAATAGCTCATTTACTGTAGCTAAGTTCATATGACTGACTCCACCACCGCCACGCGCAGGAGCTATAGCATCTATTTCATCAATAAAAATGATTGCTGGCGCGTTGACTTCTGCCTTGTTAAAAAGAACTTTTACTTTTTCCTGGCTTTCATTTACCCACTTACTATGAATATCACTTGGTGCAATAGTATAAAAGCTAATGCCTATTTCCTCTGATAGCTTCTGAGCAAAAAACGTTTTACCGCAACCAGGTGGCCCATAAAACAAGATGCCATTTGGAATGGACAATCCATAGCTTTTATAAAGTTCTTTGTTTTGGAGTGCTTCTATAACATCGACACGTAGAGTCTCTTTAAGCCCCTCCATACCTGCAATTGCAGAAAATCCTTTACCTGATTCCACTTGAGATTGAACCTTAGTACCACTTGGAAGCGTCTGCGTTGGTAGTTCGATCTTGCCGGCTAAAGTTTCAAGTGCTGTTTTTGCTGTGCTTATATGCGAAGGCGTAACTAAACACACCTTCAAAAGCTTACTTAGAGTAGAGCCAAGTTCAGAGTCATCAATCCAAAAATCATTCACCGTTGATAGGTCAAATGAACGATTAAAAAGGATTTCATAGGACAACTTCGCAAAGTGATGAATCACTTGTGACTCATTTATTGATGCATTATTCTCAAGCAACCTATCAAGGTTAATCACTTTAAATGATGTATTAGCATCATCTGAAAAATCAACAATGATATCTTTTTGGGTCACTTCTGTTAAAAAACCAATATCCATTTCACTACCTATATCTTTTAGTAGTAAAAATAGCTCTTTTAATAACGTTTTTATTAGTTGTACTGTTGATCCGTGATGATTTAAATATTTATCAAGGCTAAGGCCCTGAATGTAATTTTCAATCAATATTGGGCAACCATCAATCGTCTCTATAGAAAAATTAGACAGATAGTTTGATGCAACATTTGGGAAATCGTTTATCGGGTGAGATAGGGATTTTAAGTAAAACAAAGCACCTTTAGAGTTTACCACTCTAAAGGTGTCTTTGGTTAATGGGAACTGGATAGTATACTCACCCACCAGTTGCCCTTTACTAAAGCGTACGCCTTTCATTATCCGATAAGCAGGCTGTTGTCGTACTGCGTGCCACTACCACCTTTTACCTGGTCGGGCATGTATTGAAAAATCTGACCTACATAATGTTGTAAATCATCCGCTGTTCGGGCAGTGTTGATAGCATTTAAACCCTCATCAATTGCGTTTCGTGCCGCAAATCTGTCTTTCCAATTAATTGAGTTAAACTCTTGATTCACCCCCTGAATAAAGTCAATCAACTGGTAAAACCTTGTAATTGTAAAGTGCAGGTCATTTAATTGCTTAACCAAATGACGACCAGATTTCACATCTTCTGACGCTTTGATTTGTCGGTAAGCCGACTCTAGCTCTGACAGTTCACTGGTTGTTTGTGCTGTACCAATGTCATTGTTTGCTTTGTGACAGCGCTCAAGTGCTGAACGGATCTTGCCATCAACATAACCCCATTCACCGTCAGAGTGATTCTTATCAACTTGTTTCATCACTTCACGGAGTTTATTACGCGTTTGCATTTGAGTATCAACATCATTAGCATTTGACTCTAATGCTTCTTCTGCACGATTAAGCTCTTCATGAAGCTCTGAGTCATAATCATCTTGCTCGTATAAATCATTACGTGCTTTGTTTATCTGCTCACTTAACCAGTTTGTATCTACTGATTGAACCTTATCAGACGGAACCGTCACTTCAAAAGTGAAATCAAGACTTGGAATTTCAGCTTCAAAAGAAACGGTTTGGCTTTCATCTACACGTACGAGTAGGTTTATAATGGAGCCGGCTGGTAGCATAGATGGAATATCTGCACCCGTAATAATAGCGTTATACACATGCTCATTATAAATCGCTCGAGAACCTTTTGCGTCACTTCCACCTTGATAAAGTGGAATTTTGATATTATCTGAAGCATTGCCTGGGCGAATATCTTGCTGTGTTTTCAAATTCGTATAAACACCTGTTGCAGGCAGTGACTTGTTTTTCTCAAGCCCCTGAATTGGAGCAAACACGGCTTTTTCAGTTTTAGTATCAAACACTTCAATACCAAAGTTATGTGGCAGTGTCATGCTGCCCAACACTGAGCCTTGGATGATATTAAATGAGCTAGGCTGCACCTCAACTGTACTACCACGACTATCAAAAACCACTATATCAAAACTGTTTGTCTTGCCCTTTACCAGTTCAACATCAAAGATTTCACCACGCTCAGATATCTCAATTTTCTCACTCATCCATGCGCCATCATTCCGTCTTAACTGAACAGTAATTACACCTGGATCTGAGTTCATTTTATCGGTCGCGAGCTTGATGCTAACAAACTCTTCTAACTCAACACTTGATGATTCAAAATCTATAGATAGTTGTACTAGTTCAGAGTCACGAGATTCATTTAGCACATTTTCTGGTAAAGAGCGGGTTGAAGCGTATATCGCAGCCCCACGAGAGACAACCGTCATAGGGTCAACGCTGGTATCTGGCTTACAGATTTGCTCTGCAACCATTTCACGTAAGATTGGAGATAGTGTTGGACCACCAACTAATATTAAAGAGTCAAGTGAATCGCCTGTAAGATTATTACGTGAAAGAAGGTCGTTCGACAAATCAATAGCCCGCTGTAAAACCGGTGCAAATACATTTTCTAAGTCAGACTGTGAGATAACTAAATCTATTTCAATCTCTTCTCCATCATCATCCTCACCACAGTCACCAGGGTCTACATACAATTGATAGGAGTCTTTAAAGGATAAGTTGTTTTTTATATCTTCTGCATAAAATTTAAACGCATTACGAAAAGCGGCTCTTTGCTCTGAATCAGAAAGCAAGTCATCGAGTTCAAATTCGTCTTGAATATGAGGAATAATGACTTTATCAACAATTGCAAAGTCTAGGTCTTTACCTCCCAGATAATTGTCACCCTCAGTATCGATTACCTTTACAATACCTTCATCTACCTTGATTAGTGCTGAGTCATACGTCCCTCCACCAAAATCAAATACTAACCAATAACCATCTTTAGTATTATCTATGCCATAGGCCATCGCCGCTGCTACTGGTTCTTGAAGAGTTTCTACATATGAAAAACCTGCAAGCTTACCCGCACGCTTTACTGCGTCAATTTGGTTAGCTGTATAACCAGCAGGAATCGTAATAACAGCAGAGTTTACAATTTCATCTTGCACATAGCCCTTTAAGTGCTTGAGCACTTCAGCAGATAAGTCTTCAGAATGAAAGTCTTGTCCTTTAAAAGAGGAAGTATAGGTTGCATCTGTTCCCATAGTGCGTTTGTACTCGATAAATGAGTTAAATTTCGCATTGGGCTTTTTCATCGCTTTTATAGATTCTAGGCGGAATATGTTGTAAGCCGATTCACCGATAAATATTGCACCTTTACGGTTAAAAGCAACACTAGATGGCGTGATATCTTTTTGACTATCAAGTGATTTAATGATTTTATAATCACCGCTTTCAGCTCGGCTAATAGCTGAGTTTGTAGTACCTAAATCGATACCGTAATCTATCATTGTTCTTTTCATTATTTTCATTCTTTTCACTATAAATTTACTGAAATATCTACTTGAGCACGCTGGATTAATTTACCGTTGTAGTTAACTTGTGGTCTCATTACTTTTGTAATAAGTTTCTGCCCATTTTCTAAGCTATCATCATCGTGTATATTAACTACTTCCATATTTTTACGTTCATCGTAAGACTGGCCAAGAAGTTCCACCATTTCATAACCAGACTCTTCTAGTGAAGCCTTCATTCGTTCAATACCTTTAAGCAACGGTTTGGTGCCCTTCACTTTCTTTTCTGTTAGGCGATGAATATTTTTTTGCATACGCGTCACTTCATCAGCCACGTTTAGCATAAAGGTATGATCAACTTCCGTCTCTTGTGTATTTACAACTTTTGCTTGCTCGAAATGCATTTGGTTATTTAAGTAATTCGCTAACTTAACATCTAACTCAACCGATGCCTCTTCAAGTTTCATTTGTGCATTTTTGGTTTCGCTTAACTGCTCTGCAAGAGTGGTTGAACGCTTACGTGTGCGACCAGCAACAAAACCGATTAACAACGTGACAAACAAAGATAAGGCAATCAAAAGATAATAAAACACCTTTTTATCTTTTTGTGCTTGAGTGCTTTGAACCTCAGTAACCTTGTGCAAATTACTCAAGCCAGACATAGATTTTGCATCTACTGATTTGATTAATTCATCCAACAGTTTTGACTTTTTATCAAGCTCAACTGATTTATCAGCAATACGTTTTAACGCTATATCTAACTCAGTGGCTTGTATACTTAGTTTTTGAGCAAGTTCATTAACGCTTTTGATGTCTTGCTCAACTGTAGATTTATTATATTCACCGCCAAGTGCTCGCCAGATATTTGTCACGTAGCGATAGTTTTCGTTAACTCGGGGTTTCATTGTATTGAGGTCACTTCGTATCTGACTAATCTCTGATGATAGTGCCTTAACTTTGGTTACATGACTTTTATCTGATTGTTGAAGAGCTGTGATAGCTTTAGTATTTTGTTTAGATAACACCTCTGTATTTGAGGCAGGAACAATTGTAGGGCCTGTAGCAAGTGCGCTAAAAGTTACAACAGAAAGTACAGAAGCAACGCATAATTTTATGATTTTTTTATTCATAGTAAGTTAATTAGTTAAAAGAAAAATGATGCGCCAACCTAGTTAGCATAATTGAAAATGATAATTTAGTTAGCAAAAATAATGATTATTGCAATAAAAGCTATCCAAACAACAACCTGCCAGAATTTATCTTGCGTACGTTTAGAAATTACTTGATCCGCTCTAAACTTCACATCTTTCATTACTTGTAAGTTACTATTATAATGCCGACGATTGCTTGCCGTCATACTTATTTGAGTTAAGGCGTTCATAGCAGAGATACACTGCCCCATTGTTTTAGATACATCATTAATTGAGTATGAACCCCTCTGGACAGCGTTACCTTTATCAATACACTTATTCATTATAGCAACAACCGCGTTATTTGAAGCAATTTGAAATGCGTCATGACTTTGAGATATTTTGTCTTCTAGAGTATCGAGTGCCTTACGAGCCTCAACCACCATTTGGGAAAGACTATTATTTCTAAGAGCATCATCAATTTTACTATTAAAAAGTCTTATATGAGCCTCATATTTCTCCACCTCTAACATTTCATCAAGTTCTTTTATATTTTCAATATATTTCTTACGCATCGAATCTGAAAGTGCGTAAACTTGGCCTGATAACAAAATGCTCTTAGCCCCTAAAATAGCTTTTTTTATACCTGAACTATTTAAATGGCTGTTAAAGTAAGATATGTGTTTTGATAAGATTACCTCTGCAATCTGGGTTGAGATACTTTTTACTTTCATATCTTGAGAGCCAAGCAATGTGACTATTTTATCATAATGCCCCGTAATTTTTGAAATAAAGCTATCAATTTCACTATCAATAGAATAATCCAGTTCATTATTTTTTAGCTCTTCTAACTCTCTTTCAATTTTAAAAAAGTCAGTATCTGTTGCAGCTGATGCTAATTGTGTTTTAATATCTTCGGGCGCTAACTCAAAAAGGTCATGGATATCTGCACGCTCTGCAAAGCTATCGATAAACGCTCCTTCCACTGCTTCTATTGAAATAACAAATTCGTCATCAACGATACTCTTAACAAATTCATTAACATAGGCAGATCTGATAACTTTAAATTTATTAGCGATACCTAATTTTACTTCTCTCACATCATCGGAGAGCAATTGAAGTGTAGAGACATTGTTAAGGGATGATATATTCTTAGCACTAATTGAACGATCTTTTGTTACCTTGCTAAGAACTTGAAGGGCTGTATTTATATCGCCTTCTTTCATGGATTGAAGGGCCATTTCATCAAAACTGTTTGAGTTTACGAACCAGAATAGTCCGAACAAAAAACGGTCTTCGCGTCTTTCAAGCGCTCTTTGTGCATCATCAAGATCACTTGCTTGACGATTTAACTTTGGTAAGAAAGAAAAATCATACTCAAAGTTAAACTCTTTCCCTATACTTAAAAACCTTGATGCCTTACGCGCACTTGAAATTAATTCTCTTTCAGAATAGTTTGCAAGCCCACCTAAAATACGAAATGGATTATTTAATATTCTTTTCATCTATTAAAACACTTTTATCCATAACTGATTTTAATTAAATCTCTTAATTAAAACCTAGCTATTGTTAATTATTTTATAAATGACATGAGTACGACTCATGTCGTTCAATTATTACTTAGGATACACAATGGATCTCTTGACCTCACATCACTAGCATGGGAACTACCCCTAGTATTCTACCTTTTTGGCTACCTTGACTATTAATACTAGTGTTCACGTATAGTAAATGAGTCGGTCAGTTTCACTTCAAGATAAACAAAGATCATTGTTTCGTCAATTCAACTAATGGCAGAAAAACTTGAATTTGTGTTAAGGTAATCAACTAGTCTCTTATGAATATGACCAGAAATGCATATCCGCCCATTATAAATAACAGGATACAACAGTGTACCTAGAAGCTATCAGGTGTTAATCGTTGGGAAATTATCTGGTACAGAAAGCATTCGTTAATCTTGTATTTATGCATGATGCATACATATATCGGACAATAAGAAACTAATCCCTTATCAAAACCAGATCTATAACGCTTGGATTAATATGAAACATATCGCAACACTATTAAACTCAAGTCTACAAAATGAATGCCTTTATGCATCCACCATAGTCGTCATTTAAATTTACTATCGTAACGATTAAAACCACGTTAATAGTTCACCTTGAGTTCCTAGGTTATTTAAGAATAAACGGTAAATATTAACAAATAAGTTTTAAAACCAGTAATTCAATGCAATACATATCATATTGAAGCATTTTTTTTAATTGAATTACTATTTAAAATGGCGTTGCTGTCATGTTTTTAAAAAAACAATACATGATACGCTACCTGCAAGTATGTTATTGAATTTATCCACAAGGAATTTGCATGAAGTTTAATCTGTCTCTCCTCGCTATAGCTATTAGCGTGGTATTACCTGGTTGTGGTGGTGGTGATAATAATACCTCAACCACTCCATTACCCGATAAGTCTTCTACTGTAGCAACGGATTCAGGACTAGCAAAAACCGCTCCTAATACAACAGACTCTTTGCCCGCAATAAATGCTCCTGATACAACGAATTCTGGTCCAGTAAAAAATACCTCTAGCACCACCGATTCTGGTCCAGCAAAAAATACTCCTAGCACCACCGATTCTAGTTCAGCAAACAATACCCCTAGCACCACCGATTCTAGTTCAGCAAACAATGCTCCTAGCACAACCGATGCTAATCCAGCAAACAATACGCCTAGCACCACGGATTCTATACCCGCTAAAAAAGCGCCTGATGCGATTGCTTCATCTACCGCAACAATTCCGCATCAACCTTCTTATCCAGCCTCTCAACAGCCTAATCCATATCAATTTATTTCAGATGTAGAAGGTTGGACTGGTATCAAGGCCGATAAAGCCACTCCAGATCAGCATAAAAAAGATGGGTTTGAGGCGACTTCAGAGCCTGCTGATTATTATGGGAAGGTATTTCGTAATTTTAAGCAATTTGATCAAGCGTTAGCAGGATTTGATTATGATGCCTTTGCACCTTTGATTTTAGGGCGCTCTATCAAAGAATTACAACAGGCGATGCAAGAGGGTCAACTTACTTCCGTTGATCTTACCAAGTTTTATTTGGTACGCATTGGTAAGTATGACATCAACAAATTGAACTCTGTGCTAGAGCTTAACCCCGATGCCTTAACTTTGGCTCGCTACGCTGATCAAGTTCGCGCAGATGGCAAGGCGTCTTCGGATATGTTGGGGATCCCTGTTCTTATTAAAGATAATATCGAAACAAACGATAAAATGCATACCACTGGCGGAATGTCCGCATTACTGGATTGGAACCCTGCCCACGATGCGCATATCGTTAAACGCCTACGGGATGCCGGTGCCGTCATTTTAGGTAAAACCAACTTATCTGAAAATGCCAATTACTTTACTGAGCTAGATCCAAACGGATTTAGTAATGTGGGTGGCCAAACACGCAACCCCTATGGATTTTACAGTGTGCTGGGATCAAGTTCTGGCTCTGGTGCTGCCTCAGCGGCTGAGTTTGCGACAGTGACCGTTGGTACTGAAACTCAAGGCTCCATTAATGCACCGTCTGAAATGGGCTCAATTGTTGGGTTTAAACCTAGTATTGGTCTTGTATCACGCTCGCACATCATCCCTTTAGCCGCTTCGCAAGATAGTGCTGGCCCAATGGCTAGAACCGTTGAAGATGCCGCTGTAGAGCTTAATGTACTGGCCGACCCCGATTCAGACGATCCACTCTATTCCGAGGTGAAAGATAAGACTCCTGTAAATTATGTAGAGTACTTAAAACCATCTGTTTATCAGGGTATTAAAGTAGGTCTGTTCGCTAAAGGGAAGTCATCGGCAGCATGGCTTACGGATATAAGAGCAACCTTAGATAATGCAGGCGTCAGCTATGAAGTAGTGTATGCAGCCCCAAATAATACAAATGCACCAAAGCTTAATTTAGAATGTGAGTTTAATTTCGAGTTTGCAGATATGGCGAAGGCAGAAAATATGCCCGTCAAATCTGTTGCGGAATTGATGGCGTTTAATAACAAGTATCCACAAAGAAGAGCGGTATGGGGTCAAACGGATATTGTTAATTCAGCTCATTCAACCCAATCACGTACTCATTGTTTAGGCGATGCTGAATCTAAGCGTAAAGGGTGGGAACAAACGGTAGATAGTTACTTTAGCCATCATGATTTTCAGGTATTGGTCTCTCAACAGAGTTTGGCAAACGTGTATGCATTAGCGGGGGCGCCTTCCGCTTCAGTTCCTTTTGGTTATGAAACTAAAGATGGTTCAATCATGAGCATGTGGCATTTTTATAAACAGAGCGTACCAGGTACTCCTGTATCCACTCATGTGATGGGACGTCGTTTTGATGACGGTAACGTGTTGGCCATCGCTCAGGCTATTGAAACGGGCCGCGAGTCTATTGCGAGGCGCCAGCATAAAAAACCAGACTTAGAAGCAACCATAAAAATGAATCAAGATGCGGGGATATTTGCTGTTCATAAATCACAGCGCGCAGCATCTTCAACCTATATCGCAAATAATTAATAAATGAGGTGTGGCACTTCTATTTGAAGTCATAGGCATCAATTGCAGTTAAGAGTGATGAGTACCATTAAGCGTTTGAAGCAAATTTGCTTGCTTATGTTACGATCTCTCTTACTGCTATTTTTATACACTCTTGGTCAAACTTATGTATTAATGACTAGGTCACAAGACTGAGATTGAACTGGTCATATTAAACCTAAAAAACCAGATATATATTTATTAACCGATATTTCTACGACTGACTTCTTTCTTATAGCTAGATTCACGATAAAGCCATAGCGCACCATTGGCAATGAGCATCATAACGGCAAATAATCCATAGTTTTCAAGTTGACTCTTAAAAAATGGAAGCGCGCCCATCTGACTAAAAGCGGAATACTGGAAAGCAATGTTAAAGACTACATAAAATATAACCGCTGCTAAAGTACTCTTATAAAGCCAAGGAAAGAAACCTTGTTCGCGTTTTTTTTGCCAAACTTGAAAAACTTTATCGTTCATATTTCTACCTATTTTTATTATCCATTACTGCACATTTAATTATTTCGCTTAAAGCGCATAATAAAAACTCACAGAAGCCGTACGGGCTATCTGCCATTTCAAGTTATACGTTTTCAGCAACAAGCATTGATAATGTTACCACTTCTACTAATGCTAAACAGTGTTTTAACAGTAAATAAATACGGGAAGTAATGATGAATGTGAGGTCTTGCATTCGCTAATCTAACGTTGGCCAAAGCTTGTTCAATAAAGGCACAAACAGCACACTAAACAGGACACCATTGATAAATAGTCCGATCACAATACTCGCACCACTGGGTAAATCGTAGTGAGCCGATGCAACAAGCCCTGATAATATACCAACAATGCCAATGCTAATACTGGCGATGAAGAATCGAGATCCTTGCAACTTTGCCGCACACAGCGCAGGGATAACTAACAAGGCAAACTCTAGGTAAACCCCGGTTAACTTCAGCGTTATTGGCATTAAAATCGCAAAAATAAGATAAAAGCCACTCCCCTGCATAAATGTCGGTCGAGCCCAAACCAGCAATAGCATGGCGGCCGTAATAAAGGCTAAGGGCCATACGTCATTCCATGTAGACCAGAGCAACTGGCCATTGAGAATCGCCTGAATAAAATCTGCACCATGAGGGTCTTTGCTCACCAGTATTATCGCGAGGGAAGCGGAAACCACAAACAGACTACCGATCATGGGTTCTAAGTGTTGCTGATAGCGCTTTTCCATCAAAGCAATCAAAGCGCATAGAAGTAATGATAATGCCCATGGCCCCAACATTTCTCCCCAAAAAGAACCCGAAAATAATGGATATTGATTCAGCCAATAGTGACTTAACACCGCGCCCAATGCCGCAACTTGTGCCACCGCTAAATCAATAAAAATTATGTTACGCTTTAGCACTTGTTGCCCTAGTACAATATTGCCAACAAGCGCTATTAAACCACACGCTATTGCCGGTAATAACCACGCATAATCGGCCATAAGCTAGTCTTTCTCCGCAGACGAGATTAACGTGCTGAGTAAGTCATCAATCACTTTATCGTACAATTGATCAAGCCCTTCACCATCGCTCACTGTCAATGGTAATTCAACGACATGTTTGCCAGTACGTTGCTGTAACCAGTTTGCGGGACGTCGATCTTGGTGAGACGAATAGACAATAACATCAAATGCATCCTCATCCAGTTTGCTCAACGATTGCAGGTGTGACGTTGTGGGTGATATACCCGGTTTAGGTTCTAAATCAGCAACTTGCTCCATCCCTAACCACTCATACAGGTAGCGGTATGTTGCGTGATACCCCACCACTTGCGTCCCTTTTAATGGTGCTGCTTTTTCTTGCCATTCATTGAGTTTATTACGCCAATGTGCTCGAAACTTCATGCCGTGCAATTGATAAGTTTGCCCATTACTTGGGTCTAGCATTTGTAAGCGTTTACTGACCACAAACGAAAGGGGGATCATATCATTAGCGGCAAATTGAACATGAGGGTTGCCATGCTCGTGGATATCACCATGGCTACGGTCAACATGATCATGGGTGTCTAACATACGCACATAATCAGAGGCATAAATCATACTCAGAGCACCATTTTGTATGGCGGCATTGCTGCTTCGAGCTTGTAACATAGGGAGCCAGCCTATCTCCAAATCGGCTCCTGAACACATTGCTATATCTGCCTGGCGCATCTTGGCAATCAAAGAAGGACGAGCCTGCACATAATGTGGGTCTTGTTTGGCTGTCGTTGCGGAATAGATCGAGGCATCAGGCGCATGCGCACTCAAAAAGGCCTTCCACTCCGGCTCGCAAACAAAAATATCTAAAGCCATAACCGAAGGAGAGATGGCAACGGCTCCCACCGCTACCATCCACTTTGTCAAAGTCACCTTAGAATGCATGAGCACCGTGTGCTCCAAATGTCATCACATATTGTAAAGTGAACACATTGTCTGTTTCGCTATCTTGGTTATCTATGCGAGTGTATTGAGCTCGAACCGTACCAAAATGAGAAGAGTCCCACGCTATCATTGCATCGAGTTCTTTATCATTTAACGCAGTAAAGTGCATGTGATCACCGTGTGCATGACCATCATAACTTTCGGCTTCACCGTAACGCAGACCCGCAGACCAACTTGGTGTCCAACGATAAACACCAGATACATAATAAGCACTTAACGTATCAGGAGACTCTGCATCATCTTTGTATTTGCTATCCACAGCACCATCTAACAACATGTACTCTGCCGACAGCGTTAAATTGCTGTATTTGTAATTGCCATTTGGAGCCCACTTCCATACAAAGTCAGCACCGTATAAATTTGCACCCGTTACCGTAGCGGCATGGCTATGCTCATGGTCGTGATCATGGTCGTGCTCACCAAAATCGTTCACTTTGCCATTTTCGTTGCGTAAGTAACTTAGACCAAACTGCCAGCTCGAAGATTCAGAAAAGTCATGACCCATTTTTAAGGTGGCGGTGTAAACACCCACTTCTGTACCATCATCCACCGCTGACATCGAGCTGCCACTTAAAGCTTCAACACCTAGGTTCACGTAAAGATCCGTTGGTAAAACAAGATTGGCACGCACACCATCATCGTAATAATGTGAGCCAAGGAAAGTGCGATACGCAATAGGTCTTTCTACAAAACTATCGGTGTGCATATGTTGGTTGTTTAGGTAACCAAAATCAGACAAGAATCGACCAGCACGTATGTTCAAGCCGTAAGGCAATGCTAAGGTTTCTACAAACGCTTCCTCTAGCATTAGCTCAGTTTCTTCACCATGACTTTCAAGGACGGCGGTCAAAGAGCCGTGAAACTTATCATCTATGTTAGAAGAGATGTTCAGCTCGGTATGACCAAGGCCAAAACCCTCTTCACGCTCTGAGTTATGGCGTTGTCCATCTTGATAGTAACCGTCTAGTACTACCCCAATTTGAGGGTTTGAAAGTACATCAGCAGAAACTGGGAAAATAAAGGCGCTGCTTACCGCTAATGACAGTAACTTCTTATTTAAAAACACTAATTCTTCCTTATTATTTATGTTGTGACTGCAAAACGAGCGAGATGTTATATCATAACATTTCATATTGGAAGATAATTTATATGCATTTTGCTTTATATTTTTCTTGTCAAATTTAATCATAAAAACTTCATACTTGAACCCCTTAACAAGGATTACAATTGAGGATCACGAATACATTTAACTGTCGTTTATGATGCGCTTAGAAGTGTTTTACAAAATGAGTTAAAGCATTAAGCTGCATGGCAGGCATAGCGAGTACAATGGTAAAAGGTCGGGGATAGGAGGCGAAAACAGGCATGTACTGCCTGCCTTTGTGGGCGTTTACGCCACTTGCTTATATAGCGCTTCCTTTTGTAGCAATGAAAAACCGTCTTCTCATTGCTATAGGAATATGCCCTTATCTAGGTTTAGATATCAATGAGTGATATAAGCACGACATCTAAACAAGATCATGAATGATCTGCTCTAGCTTATCTAAACCTTCGTTTAGCACTTCATACTCTATGGTTAATGGCGGTAATAAGCGGATGACATTGGCCTTTACGCCACACGAAAGCAAAATCAAACCATTGTGTTGCGCCTTTGATATGATGGCTTTGGTGAGATCTTGTAACGGTTCGCCCGTGTTTGGATCGGTAAACTCAATGGCCATCATTGCGCCAATAATGCGTACTTCACCCATTGCAGGGACCAGAGCTTGAAGCTTGCTTAGGCGAGTATTAACCAGCTCACCAATCCCTATGGCTTTGTCGCATAATTGTTCTTCTTCGATGATTTTCAGCACTTCAAGTCCTGCGACACAACCAAGGGGAGATCCGGCATACGTGCCCCCTAAACCACCGGGTAACGCCGAATCCATAACCTCAGATTTCCCAACCACGGCAGAGATAGGGAAGCCACCAGCAATCCCTTTTGCCATGGTCATCATGTCAGGTTCTATACCTAGATATTCCGTTGCAAACATTTTACCGGTACGCGCAAAGCCTGTTTGAATTTCATCGGCGATGAGCATAATACCGTGCTTGTCGCACAGATCTCGTAGCCCTTGTGCAAAATCGGCTGGAGCTTGGTAAAAACCGCCCTCCCCCTGCACCGGTTCAAAAATAATCGCCGCCACTCGTGAAGGTTCAATATCACAAATAAACAAATCTTCTAGGGCTTGCAGGCTTTGTGCTGTGCTTACCCCATGAAAAGGGTTTGGGTAAGGCGCGTGAAAAATGTCATTGGGAAATGGGCCAAAACCTACTTTATATGGCGCAATTTTACCCGTTAACCCCATGGTCATATTAGTACGCCCATGAAAGCCCCCTTTAAAGGCAATAACACCGCTACGGCCAGTATGAGCTCGGGCAACTTTTACTGCATTTTCTACCGCCTCTGCACCTGTTGTGAGAAATATGGCTTTTTTATCACTGTCACCTGGAGCAAACTCGGTCAGCTTTTCGGCCAACTCAACAAAAGAGGCGTAAGGGGTGATCATGGCGCAGGTATGGGAAAAATGATCAATCTGCGATTTTACCGCGGCACTGATGCGTTTATTAGAGTGCCCGGTATTGGTCACCGCGATACCCGCAGCAAAGTCAATATATTGGTTACCTTCCACATCCCATATATGGGCGTTATCTGCTTTTTCTACATACAGTGGATACAAGGCGCCCATACCTTGTGCGATAACTTGGCTTCGTCTTTGGTGTAGTTGTTGGTTTGTCATTATCATGTCCTTTGATTAATTGCCGCCAAAGCAGAGGTATTTAATGTTCATGTATTCATCGATACCCTGCTTTGCCCCTTCGCGTCCGATGCCCGATTGTTTAACGCCCCCAAACGGAGCCACTTCATTGGAGATCATGCCTTCGTTAATGCCGACCATGCCATATTCAAGCGCTTCGGCAATCTTCCACACGCGGTGAATATTCTGGCTGTAGAAGTAAGACGCCAAGCCATAAATGGTGTCGTTGGCCATTTCAATCAGTTGTTGGTCATCAGAAAATTTGATGACTGGGGCAACTGGGCCAAATATCTCGTTAGCAATAATATCCATATCGTGCGTAACATTTTTCAGCACCACTGGCTGCATAAATAAGCCATCGAGAGTACGAAGCTCAGACATAGGCTGTGCCCCTTGTGCAATCGCGCCATCAATGAGTGACTGAATGTTCTGCTTTGCCGCTGCGCTAATAACAGGGCCAATACTGACTCCTTCATCCAGACCATTGCCCACTTTTAGTTGCTGTACGGCGGCGGAAAATTTGCTGACAAATTCGTCATATACTTTGCTGTGCACATAAAAGCGATTTGCACACACACAAGTTTGCCCCGCATTACGGAATTTAGAAGCCATCGCCCCTACGACTGCAGCATCGATATCAGCATCATCAAAGACGATAAACGGAGCATTACCGCCGAGCTCCATAGAAGTGCGCTTAATGTCGTTGGCACTTTGCTGCATGAGGACTCGTCCAACTTGCGTTGAGCCGGTAAAAGAGAGTTTTCGAATCAATGGGTGAGAGGTGAAGATACGGCCAACTTGCCGCGCATCACTACCTAACACCACTTGTAATACATCCCGTGGAATGCCCGCTTGATAAGCCAGCTCCGCGACGGCAAAAGCCGATAAAGGGGTTGATTCTGATGGTTTCACTATAAAGCTACATCCTGCTGCTAAGGCTGGCCCCGCTTTACGCGTGATCATGGCTATCGGGAAGTTCCAAGGGGTGATAGCGCAGGCAACGCCTACAGGTTGTTTTATGGTGAGCAGGCGTTTATCACCACTGGGGGTGGGAATCGTTTCTCCATAAGTGCGCTTCGCCTCCTCCGCAAACCATTGGATAAAACTTGCGCCATAAAGCACTTCACCTTGAGCTTCGGCCAAAGGCTTACCTTGCTCTAAGGTCATCAATCGCCCAAGATCTTCTTTATTATCCAATATCAATTGGTACCAGCTAAGAAGCACTGCCGAGCGACTTTTGCTCGGCAATGCCGCCCACTCTTTTTGTGCGACGCTGGCACGCTCAATACTGCCTAGAATATCCTGCTCAACCGAAACGGGTGCAAAACCCAATACGTCACCCGTTGCGGGGTTATTGACCGCAATGCCTTGCTGTTCATTTGGCACCATAAACGACAGCAATGATTGATTTGTAATATGTTGCATGGTGATTCCTTTTAGCCACTTTATAATATTGCCTTGCTCTCTAACGGCATAGTTAACAGGCAATTAAAAACCAATAACTCATTGTCTTAAATATAGAAATGAGTTAATTACGCTGGGATTTGCTGAGTAATACAATGGATATTCCCCCCACCGAGTAACACCTCTCGTGTTGCTATTCCTACCACTTGATAATCTGGCAATGCTTGCTGCAATACCTTTATTGCCTGAGCATCCGTTGCCTCATCAAGCAATGGCAAAAATAGATGATTATTGACCATAAGAAAATTGGCATAGGAAGCACTCAGCCTTGCTCCCGCTTCACGAGTCATTGCCACACTTTGTTCAATACCGTTTGCTTCGGACTCGCTGTAATATAAAGGGCCCGGCAACGGCAGACGGATAACTTTAATCTCTCGCCCCTGTGCATCCACTTGTGTGGAGAGCACCTTTTCCGCCTGTCGAGAAAGCGCGTACTGAGGATCATCTCTATCATCAGTCCAGCTCAACACCACCTTTGCAGGCGCAATCACATGCATTAAGTTATCCACGTGCCCATCCGTTTCATCAGCAAATAAGCCTTTAGGAAGCCAAATAATTTTTTCGATATTTAAATAGTGTTTAAGGGTTGCTTCTATCTGCTGTTGATTTAGCTGAGGGTTTCGTCCAGGACTTAGCAAGCACTCTTTTGTTGTATAGAGAGTGCCTTCACCATCGGTATGAATCGATCCCCCTTCTAAAACCAACGGCGCGTTATAGTGATCAATACCCACAACATCACACACTGACTTTGCAACTAAATCATCCTGCTGCCAATTATCATAGAGGCCATTATATTCACCGCCCCACGCATTAAACTGCCAATTGATACCACGACGCTCACCCGCTTCATTGACTAAGACGGTAGGGCCAATATCTCGCATCCACGCGTCGTTATATGGGATATCAACTAAATGTATTTGCGGTTGAAGCAATCGCCGCGCATGATCGCGCTGCTTGGCACTCACCGCGACACACACCTTAGTCACTTTGCAAATTGCATTGGCAACGTGAGCGAACGTTTGCTGAGCTGGCAGTGCATTGTCACGCCAATTATCTTGTCTTTCTGGCCAAGCCAGCCACACTTCGGCCACTGGCTGAAACTCCGCTGGAAAATAGAAGCCATCTTGCAAGGGGGTTGTGGATAACAGCATCGTCTTTCCTTTAAACGGCTAATTTGCCAACATGGCTATACAGTTCGGGACGACGGTCGCGAAATAGCCCCCATGCGTGACGCGCTTGTGCGGTTTTGCTTAGATCGACTTCTGCATAGATAATGGCTTCCCCTTCGCGGGGCGCTTCTGCCAACTTGCCTCCAGTATGATCGGTAATGAACGAAGAACCATAGAAGGTCATTTCGATGCCATCATCGCACTCAGTGCCAACACGGTTTGCGGCAATCACAGGGACCAAGTTTGCTGCGGAGTGTCCTTGCATTGTACGTTGCCAATGATCACGAGAATCAAGCGTCGGATCGTGTGGCTCGCTGCCAATGGCCGTTGGATAGAAAATCGCTTCGGCTCCTTGTAGCACTAAGCTACGAGCGAGCTCAGGAAACCATTGATCCCAACAGATGCCCGCACCAAACTTACCAAACTTGGTGTCCCACACTTTAAAACCGGTGTCCCCTGGGCTGAAATAATACTTCTCGTTGTAGCCAGGCCCATCTGGAATATGTGACTTTCGATAGTTATCTAACACAGAGCCATCCGCATCGATCATCACTAATGAGTTAAAAAAAGTGTTGCCTGCTTTTTCAAAATAACTGACCGGAATAACGACACCTAACTCTTTTGCTAGGGCGCTCATTTCCTTGATCAAGACGCAATGGTCTGTTTGCTGCGCCAAGGAAAAATACTTAGCTTGCTGCTTCTTACAAAAATAAGGGGCCGCAAACAATTCTTGTGGAAGAATCACATTGGCTCCATTACTAGCCGCCTCACCAATGGCTTGCTTAGCTTTATTTAAGTTATCTTGCAGATCCCAGCTTTTTGTTAGCTGTAAGGCTGCAAATTTTACGACTCTACTCATTAGACGCTCCTTATCTATTGCTTAGATAGCCAATTTGTCTCTTAGGTTATAATAAGCCGCGCCAACTGCCGTAAATGGGATTTGAAAGTGGCGCCCACCAGGAAAGGCGTAATGCTTAAGTTGAGCAAACGCATCAAAACGCTCGGCGTGACCGGTTAAGGCTTCAGCCAAAAGTTTGCCGGCTAAGTGAGTACAGGTAACCCCATGACCACTGTAGCCCTGTAAATAATAAATATTGTCGTCAAAAGAGCCGAACTGAGGCATACGTGAATAAGTCAGTAAGAAATTACCTGTCCAGCTATAATCGATTTTGATGCCTTTAAGCTGCGGGAATACCCCTTCTAGTTTCGGTCTGATCAAGTTTTGTACATCTTTTGGATCCCGTCCCCCATACACAACGCCACCGCCGAACAACAAACGTTTATCTGCGCTTAAACGGAAGTAATCTAATAAATAATTACAATCTTCAACACAGTAGTCGCTGGGGAGTACCTGCTGTAGCTGCTCATCACTCAATGGCGCAGTTGCCACCACTTGCGTGCCGCACGGGATCGCTTTGTTACTGATATTAGGCGCAAGCCCCCCTAAATAAGCATTACCTGCTAACACTAAATATTTGCTTTTTACGCTACCTCTGGCCGTTCTTGCGACCGGGTTCGTCCCCTTTTCAATAGCGGTGACCGCTGATTGCTCGAAGATTTGACCGCCAAGAGAAACCAATGCAGCCGCCTCCCCCAAAGCTAATTTCAATGGGTGAATATGACCGCCACGCATGTCCAGCAAACCACCGCTATAAACTTGAGTGCCTACCGCCGCTTGCACTTGCTCAGCATCTAGCATGGTCAATTGATCGTTACCATAACGTTGCCAATTTTTCTTATGTTCCTCTAGGCCCTGCAATTGCTTTTTATTAAGCGCGGTAAATAACCCCCCTTTTTTATGGTCACACTGGATATCGTACTTATCAATAAGACCACGAATCACATCACCACCTTCGAAAATCATATTGCACAAGGCCTGCGCTTGGGATTTATCGTAGCGACTTTCGATGACATCCACATCTCGGCTGTAGCTATTCACTATTTGACCACCATTGCGACCCGTGGCTCCAAAACCGACCTTGGCACTTTCCAGCACCACGACTTTGAAACCCTTTTCAGCAAGGTGCAGAGCAGAAGATAAACCGGAAAACCCGGCCCCTACAACGCACACATCACACTCGATATTATCTTGCAATTGCGCAAACTCTGGCATGTCGGGAATGGAGTGTGCGTAAAACGAATCCGTATGCTTATTCATCGATATATTCCTTTATGATCTGCAGACTTATGGGTGTAAACGAATCCATGTTGTCTTGGTTTCCGTGAACTTTTCTATGGCATGCAATGATTTATCTCGACCATTGCCACTCATTTTAAATCCACCAAATGGTACGGTCATGTCACCCTCGTTGTAGTTGTTGACCCAAACCGATCCCGCTTGCAGTTGTTTAGCTACGCGGTGAACTCGATGAATATTGTCACTCCACAACCCCGCACCTAACCCATATTTAGAGTCATTGGCGATAGCCACTGCTTCGGCTTCATCTTTAAATGCAATCACACATAACACGGGGCCAAAAATCTCTTCTTGAGCGATACGCATTTTGTTATTTACGTTGTCAAGAATGGTCGGTAGTACAAAGGCTCCTCGCCCCTCAACATCACCACCGCAACGCAGTACAGCCCCTTCATCTTGGCCAAGTTTTATGTATTCCAGTACTTTTTCTTTGTGCTGTTGATCGATGAGTGCCCCCATAGCAGAAGACGTGTCCATGGGATCTTTAGGCATGAAAGATTGCGCCGCTGAAATCACCTTATCCACAAAACGGTCTTTAATGCTTTCGTGAACCAATAGACGAGTGGCGGCGACACACACTTCACCTTGGTTGTAAAAGCAACCCGCTGCGGTTTCAGCTGCAGCACGGTCGAGATAGCCACAATCTTCAAAAATAATGTTGGCGTTTTTGCCACCGGCTTCAGCAAACACACGCTTGAGGTTACTTTCACCAGAACGCACCATCAGTTGACCTGCTATACGCGTCGAGCCAGTAAACGCGATACAGTCAACATCTTGGTGTTTGGCCAACGCATCACCCGCTTCATGACCAAAGCCGGTAACTACCTGTAAGACACCACAAGGTAAGCCTGCTTGACGGGCCAGTTGCCCAATATAAATAGCAGTAAGCGAGGATTTTTCAGAAGGTTTAAGAATAACGCTGTTACCCGCAGCTAACGCAGGGCCGAGCTTCCAGCAAGCTAGCCATAACGGGAAGTTCCATGGCACAACCGCAGCCACCACTCCAATAGCTTGATGAGAAACAAAGGCGTGCACCTCTTTTTCTGTTGGAGCCACTTCGCCATACACCTTATCAATGGCTTCTGCATACCAACGCAAGGCACTGGCCGCGCCTGGAATATCCGTTGAGACGCTATGTGTGATGGGCTTTCCTGTATCCAGTGTTTCTAGCAAAGCCAATGGTTCACGATGTTGGTCGATCAGTGCGGCAAATTGGTTAAGCACTTTTTTACGATGTGATGGAGCGCTGTTACTCCACTCTCCCCTTTGAAAAGCGTGACGAGCACATGTTACCGCCAAATCAACGTCTTCCTCTTGGCAACGAGCTATTTGAGTGAGTACTTCATCAGTGGCAGGGTTAACAACCTCTAATGTTTTGCCACTAATAGCGGCAGTATATTCACCATTAATAAAGGCACGATTTTCGATAGTTAGACTGTTTTTAAGTTCAATCCATTGTGCTTGGGTTTTCATTCGCTCTCCTTGTTATCACAACAAGGCAAGGCCCACTAGAATGTGGTTGGCGTATGCGCGCTTATCATTCGACAAGCCTTGTCTGTGTGATTGGTAAACTTATGCGGTTGAGTCGTATCTATAATGTACGATTCACCTTGTTTAAGAGTGAAAGACTGCTCTTTATATTCCAGAGTAATTTCGCCCTGTAAAATCGTGCCTATCTCTTCACCTTCGTGTTTAATTTCTGCCACACCTGTGGTGCTATATGGGGCATACTCTTCGATTAAAAATCCAATAACTTGCTCTTTGCTGCCGTTAGTCACCAATTTCATCGAAACGGATTCATTGCCCATTTCCACGAGATCTTTAGGGGAAACAACCACCTTAACTTCATCCGTTTTTGGCTGTTCAAGGGTGAAGAATTCCGAAAGTGACAATGAAAAAACATTTACTATTTTTTGCAACGAACTCACCGAAGGGCTTACTTTTGCGTTCTCAATTGAAGAGATAGCGCTATGTGTAATGCCCGCCCTTTCAGCTAACTCTCGCTGTGACCAGCCATGTTCTTTTCTTAATTGAACTATATTTTTACCAATCTCTTGGTTGTCCATGTAGGTGACTCCTAACTTATACAGAGGCCGCCATGATAAATTCTTTAAACAAAATTTGAGAGAACGGATTGGTTTTTGCTTCCCATTCTGGGTGCCACTGCACGCCAACAAAGAATTTATGCCCAGACAGACTAAAGGCTTCGACTAAACCATCAGCAGCGATAGCTTCGACGTTTAACTGAGGTGCAAGTTTTTCAACCCCTTGGTTATGAAGAGTATTCACCACAAATTCCGTGGTCGTTTGCCAGTGGTTCTCAACTAACCACCGCTCAAACAAACCCTGTTTTTCAACCAATACCGCATGTGATGGTGCGTACTTTTGCGCAAAGTCTTCCACCTTGCTCTCTCGATGATCATTAAAGCCTGAATCATGAACCGCAGGGTTAAGTGATCCCCCTAACGCGACATTCATTTCTTGAAAACCACGGCAAATACCTAAACACGGAATGCCTTTATCTATCCCTTGACGAATTAAGGTAAATGCAAGCTCATCTCGCGCCTCATCTTTATGTGGCTCTGCATGCGACGCGAAATAACGATGAGGCGCGACATTTGAATGACTGCCTGGAAATAAAAAGCCATCACACAGACCTACAAGATGCTCACTGTCTTCCTTGGTCATATCTGGGGCTAACATAATCGGTAAACCACCAAAATCTTTTACCGCCGTTAGATAAAAGCTATTCACAGCTTGTATTTGATAGCCTCGCAACTCTTTAGCACAGCTAACAATTCCAATAATAGGTTTGCTTGTTCTCGGCATATCACTTTCGCGTTCGATTTATTTAACAATAACATTACAAATCATGTGCAATATTATCAACAAACACGCTCGATATTATGACCAAAGCGTGATCTAAATCCACTTTCTGCACAAAAAATCCGCTGATTATGGTCATTATATTGAGCAAAATACCCGCAACTGTTACAAAATAGTTAACAGAAAATCATCACCATATGAATAAAAATGGATATTTTATATCTAAGCATATGAATTATAAGAGATTGCATCTCATCACTCATTTCCACTCTATTTTTATGATTATTTTGCTGATTTGAACTGCACTTTAACGGGTTGTTGGAGAACACCATGGAATCGTATTTACAGGAAGTTAAAAATTTTCGACAAAAGTGGCCTAACATAGAGTTTGTTGACCTGATTTTCACTGACATTAATGCCACTCCCAGAGGCAAACGTATTCCAGTGAGTGCCCTAGAAAAACTGCATAAAGGCATTGCCCTGCCACTGTCTACCATCACCTTAGATAGTAAAGGCAATGTGGTGGAAACGGCGGGACTGGGGGAGGAATTAGGGGAACCAGACAACATGTGCTTCCCAATAGCTAATACCTTAATGCCCACAGCTAACGAATCTGTAGGGCAAGTATTATTAAATATGATGGATGAATCGGCCGTAATACCTAGCCCTCTCTTTATTCGTAATTTGCTAGCCAATCTGCAACAGCAACTGCATGCTAAAGACCAATTTCCGTGCGTTGCTTTAGAGTTAGAGTTTTATTTGATAGACAAAACCAGGGGGGAGTTAGGGGAGTTACAAACCGCTTTTAATCCAATAAAAAAATCCCGTGAGAAAAATACGCAAGTGTACGACTTAGATGGGTTGGATGATTACGCAGATTTCTTGGCCGATCTCAATACAGTGGCGCAGCAACAGGGATTAAACACCGCTGGCGCACTGTCTGAATCAGCACCGGGTCAGTTCGAAATTAACTTCAACCACAGCAAAGACGTCCTGCGTGTATGCGATGAAATCATTATTGCCAAGCGCCTCATTCGCCAAGTAGCCCACCAGCATGGCTTTGATGCCACTTTTATGGCGAAACCATTTGCCGAACAAGCGGGGAACGGCATGCACATTCACTTGAGCTTGCTAGACCACGCCGATCATAATCACTTTAGTCAAGCCGATGGCCAAGCCAGCGATATTTTTTATCAAACCATGGCCTCCATGCTCGCCCAAACACCCCATGTCATGGCCTTGATTTGCCCTAATGTAAACTCTTACCGCCGATTTGTTGCTGGTGCGTATGCACCCACTAAGGCGAACTGGGGCGAAAATCATCGTGGTGTCGCACTGCGCGTTCCCCTCAGCGACAGTAATAACCGCCGCATTGAACATCGTATTGCTGGGGCTGACGTTAACCCCTACATTCTTGCAGCTGTAGTACTGTCTGCCGTATTAGACAGTGATAACTATTGCAAAGCGCAATGCCCCACGGCCATTAGTACAGATGCCGTAGACCTCCCACTTCGAATGTGTGAAGCCCTTGATAAGCTAGAGCGAGCGGAGCTAACCCCGTACATCAGCAAGGAGTTTATTCATCTCTATTTAGCTTGCAAACGAAGTGAACTGGCTGAATTTGAACGCGCTATCACCCCATTAGAAATTGACTGGATGTTGCACTCAGCATAAAAAAGGATCTATGCATATGACTACGCAAACTAAGGCGCTGGATGCGCCACTACAGAACAACCTGCAACACATCATAATATCGTTATTGGTGGTCGCAATTTTCATTTTCTTTACATCAATTGGCTTAAACCATACAGAAGGTGATTCCTATGGATGGATGAGCCTTCTTCCTACAGCACTGGTTCTCATTTTTGCTTTAACCACCCATCGCACCGTAGAAGCGCTATTTTGTGGCACCATTGCAGGGGTGTTATTACTCAATCCTGCTCAAGCTGTAGAGCAAATTGTTGGGATATCTATGGATGTAATGATGAACGAAACCATTGCATGGATCATTCTAGTTTGCGGCCTAATGGGAGGGCTAATTGCGATTCTCGAAAAGGGCGGTAGTATCTTAAGTTTTTCGAATATGTTGGTTTCTAAAGTAAAAAGCCGAAAACAATCTATGTTGATGACCTTTGTACTAGGGATCATGATTTTTATTGATGACTACCTTAATGCCATCGCGATTTCTTCATCCATGAAAAAGATCACTGATGGATATAATGTTTCCCGAGAAAAACTCTCTTACCTAGTCGATTCCACCGCCGCACCAATATGTATTTTGGTCCCTATTTCAACATGGGCTATTTTCTTTAGTTCGTTACTTGAAGCGAATGGAGCCGTCGAGTCTGGTGGAGGTATCAAAGCCTACATTGAGGCCATTCCATACATGGCTTATGGCTGGGTAACTCTGCTCATCGTTCTACTCGTCGCTTTAGAAAAATTACCAGATTTAGGTAAAATGAAGCAAGCCGAAGAGCGAGCCAAGCAAGGACAAGTGATCCCAGATGGTGCAACCGACGTTGACTTCGGTGAAAATATTACCGCACATACCAGCCCAACAATGGGATTAGTCAACTTCTTATTACCTATGGTTGTGTTAGTTGCAGCGAGTTGGTATTTCGGTATTGATCTATTAGCCGGTGTGTTTGTCGCGATCATGTTTACTATATGTTTTTATGGCGCTCAACGCTTAATTTCGATGAATGATATGTTTGATGCAATCTACGACGGAATCAAGGTGATGCTACTCCCTCTTGCAACTGTGATTGGTGGGTTCATGCTAAAGTCAGTGAACGATTCTTTAGGGGTGACTCCTTTTGTTATTGATACAGTAAGCCCCTACTTATCAGCTTCGATGTTCCCTGCCATTATCTTTATTATCACTGGTGCATTGGTCTTTGCTACGGCATCTTCATGGGGGACCTTTGCAGTAGCTATGCCCATAGTTTTACCTCTTGCAGATCAACTAGGAGTACCACTACATTTGACGATCGCAGCGCTACTTTCTGCATCAGCTGCAGGCAGTCACTCATGCTTCTTCAGTGATTCAACCGTATTGTCAGCTCAAGGATCTGGGTGTACTTCAATGCAACATGCCACCACGCAATTCCCTTACGCATTAATTGGCATTGTCGCAACCGCTCTTTTTTTCCTTTTAGTGGGATAGAGTAATACCAATCACACTAAGTAAGTGATCAGAAATAGCGCAGGAAAAATGCTCGAAAACAAGGCAGGATTTTTCGATAAGTAGTTATTCTACAATCAAAAATTCTAACGCAGTTATCGAGTATTTTAACAAGCTAGAATGACCAGTTATTTAGTACGATTGGTATAAATAGTCACTAGCAACAAAAATGCCTTATCGTTTGATAAGGCATTTTTGTTTGTTGGCTTTTGTTTATCCGTCGTCCACTACTGCGACTAACCTGATAAAACCTATTGATAGGAAATCCTATCTAGTTGCAGCCGTACTGATTACAAGTAGATGAGAATGAATTACCATCAGAATCAGTACCTGATGTATAAGTATTGTTACCTACGGTGTGGCTGGTACTATTCCAAGACTTTCCATCAGCTGAGGTCCCATTAGTATACGTCGAATTGCCTACAGAAGTGCTTGTTTGGTTCCAACTTGAGCCTGTATTGCTATTTGAACCATTAACTGTCGTAGTGTTACCATATTTTTGGACGTTATAAGTATTACCATTATTATCTGAGCAAGTTTTATACGAGTCACTGCCATAGCAAGCGGCAAAGGTAGATGGTGCAAAAATAATAGCTAATAATAGAAGTAAGTTTTTCATAAAGTGAAAGTGTGATGGGTTTTGCCAAATTCTATGCTCATGAATAAGTTATGCAAGGAATAATATAAACAATACCCATCAATTCATTATTCCCCTAGAAGGGCAATATTAAATAATGGCAGTGGCTAACCAGTGTTTCATTTCTATAAGTTCATCTTTATTTGCTGGATATTCTGCGATGACCTGATCAATACAGGACATAATGGCTGCGGATTGGTAGGGGGTACCTTGCAGTTTTTGGGACAAAAGTTGCAAAGGCGCAGGGTTTAAACTGTCTGTAAATATTTTGGCATCAGATATCCGTGCTTTTTCTACGTTAAATAGCAGTTCTACCCCACCCCATGTAAAACGTTCATCTACAGAGTGCGTAAACTGCGGCGTTTTACCGTAGTTCCAATCCCAACTTTTTTGCTTGGCAAATTTTTCTGCAAAATTTGCCATATCAGGTAATGAATCAGGAGAAATGTATTCTACCTCGGCGGTTTCCGCGAAATGTTCACAAAAAGCCTTTGATATTGCATCGCACACTGATTGATGATCGATATCAGGGTTAATGGCATTTAAGTTGCTGACTCGAGAGCGTACCGAATTAATGCCTTTTGCCTGCAGTTTTTTGACATCGGGATTAAGGTAATCCGCTAGGCGACTTAGGTCGGCATGCAATAAAAGCGTGCCGTGATGAAAACCTCTATCTGTCGTTTCGCGGTAAGCTGAACCTGAAAATTTGCGAATGCCTGTGGCATCTTTTATTACGAGATCATTGCGACCTGTAGCTTCGCCCTTAATGCCTAAGGTGTTAAGGGCCGTTAACACTATCTGGGTGGATACTGTTTTGTTGTATTCAGATTTACCCGCCATAAAAGTGAAATTGGTATTACCCAAGTCATGAAAAACCGCGCCTCCACCACTTTGTCGACGGGCGAGTTTAATGCCATCTTGTTGCATTTTTAATGTATTGCACTCTTTCCAAGGGTTCTGAGCTTGTCCAATGACAATCGTATCTGCATTTCGCCATAAGAACAGTACTCTATGATCTGCTGGCATTGAACGAAAGATGCAATCTTCTACCGCTAAGTTAAACCACGGATCAAATGAAGTAGAAAATAAAATGCGAGTTTTTGACATGCTCTAACCTGAGTGAATTTATGGGTAAATATGCAAAAAATAGTACTCCTATCCCTGCGCTTGTTCAATATCAAGCTAGGATACCCTAAGGCTCAATGATGCATTGCAGTTTCGATTTCAGTCATTCATTTACGGATGATGCACCGTATTTGATGGCGAAGGAATGCTTGGCGGGTGTGCTAGCCACAACGCATTATCTTTCATTTTGTTGAATCCATATTCATACACAGCATTCATGTAATCCAAACTTAAAGGATCAAGTTCATAGTTGACGAAATCGTCATCAATATGCGCGAGATTAAACGGATAACCGTTGCGCTCACTATAGTGATAAATATATTCCACATCACCGACTCCTTGGCGTCGAATTAAGGTCGCTATTGAGCTGGCTGATACCGATGAAATACCACTCTCCACTTGATTAAATCTCGGTTTTAAACTGCCGTTGCGTATTACATATATGTTTTGCGCTCTTGCTGAAGTTTTTATGGATTTATTAATCCATTGTGGGATCAAAAAGACTTGCCGTGAGATGCCTCCATCCACATGAAGCTCATCATACGTCTCTCCTTGATAAGAAAGAGGTATGACTTTGGCAGGGAATGCTCCTGGTATAGAGCTGCTGGCAATGACTATGTTTTGAATCAGTGCTTGTGCTTCTGATGTGTTTACTTGTGCAATGCGCCCAATGTCCCATAGTGCCATTTTTTGATTATCTAGATTGGTGGTACCTATGAGTAATATTCGTCCTTTTTGCCGCTCAATACTTAATCTTTCCATCATTTTACTATCAATGGCTTTACGTACTTTTCGCTCAAAACCTGTGGTATCTACGAAAGCATTTCTTGAAAGTAACGTGATTAATGAATTCCTGCGAAACATGTCGCTGACTGGTGTTTGGGTGTAATAATGTTTCAGCTCTGTATCATACTCAGCGCCTAAATAAGCAAAGACGGCGACAATTGCACCGGTGGAAACTCCCGTAACCACGTCAAAGTCTGGTCGAGTGCCCTGCTCACTCCAAGCGTTTAATATGCCAGCAGAAAAAGCACCATTTACCCCGCCACCAGAAAGGGCTAAATGGTTCACTTCATCTGAGATCTGTTTATTTTCAATCAATGCCTCAAGCTCTAATACCACATTGTAGTTTTCTGTTTCGGAACGATATTCGTCCCAAAACCTAAGCCCTGAAGTATCTAAGGGATTCATGAGTTCTGAATGTATAGAGGCATTGCGTTCAGTGGGGGCGGCGCAACCTTGCAGCAGCAGTAACAGCACACAACTCAAACAGCCTATCAGTGCATTTTTGGTTCGGCTATTTAACTGGGTGTCACAGTGGCTATAACCTCTTATCGAACTTATTATTAATTGCATAATCGCTCTCTATTTCGATATTGCAGAACCTTCTGAATGAGCAGTATGACCAATGCGCTTAATACAACAGCGAATAAAATGGAACTAAAACGGTATAATAGGGCAAAAAAGGCGTCTGTTTCACCGGGGGTCAGTACTGTTGTCATTGGCACGGTTAGTGCTGCCATGGCAGAAAAGGAAATCGCCGATTTAACGACACCTTGTGTTTGCCAATAGCATAATGGGGCCATCACAATCGTAAGTAATAACCAGTATAAGAACGCATTTTCAAACCAAAGACCAAGGGTGAGCTGCATAGCCAATCCTAAGCCACAGCCCAGTGCAGTGCCAATAATACGAACCTTCACCATTTGCAGTGCACCCACACAGGTCATTGGTGCCAATATAATGAGTATTGAAGCGTGAGCTGCGGCCGAGTCATGGAGATCTGCTACTTGAAAAATAATAAATGCAATCATTGGCAGTAACCACAGTATCGTCAGTTGCTCACCTTGCATGGGAGGTTCTTGTTGAGAAGACTGTTGCACCTTTGTCTCTTTGTTTGTTTCTGTTTTTGTCTGGTCAGATGCAGGAAACAGCCAATAGGCCAGCGCACAAATGATGAAATTTACGATGCAATATACCCAAATAGTGATAGAGAACTCTTCTATATCCATAAATGAGTAGCTACTAAAATTAAGCATGATTGAGCCGACTAATAACCCCATGTAGCCCATCAAAAACGTTTTTTTGTTGGTCATTGCCATGCATTTACATAGAAAGATAATCCCGACTAATACTGTCATGGCAAACGGGTAGCCTTTAAATATATCCCATACAAGACTCATTTGTAGCGTCGTCCAAATGGCCGTACCAAATATCATCAACAGCAAAGGTAGATGGAAATGGTCAGTATTACTGAGCACAAACATTGGCAGTACTATGGCTAAAAATCCGAAATTCCAGCCAAATAACATACTCAGCGCTAAGCCAAATGAGCAGGCAAACCAGATACGATATGCTTTCATCGTGACCACCTAATAAATAAAGTGAAACCAGCTAGTTAATCGAATTCGTGTTTTAGCAATAAAGTGCCAAAAACGACTTTCGCCAGAGTAAAGAGCGAGGGATGCACGAGATCCTATAAATAAGGATTCAGGTAGAATGCCGTCAGTGTCTAGATTAATTCTGGTTCGCTGCGCATCGCGTACCCAACGATTATTGACATCAATTTGAGTTAAAGTGCCGTTGGGGTTTTGATGACCGGATGAAACGCCTTTATCTCGACTGGCGACGTTATATTCAAAAATTTTTCCTGGATACGCATCAAAGGTAACCAAGGCATTAAAGTTATTTGTGACGCGAGAAACCGATTTTTCACGAAAGTCTGCGGCCACCCAAAAAGACCCGTCTGCTATAAATGTTAGGAGTGGCATATTGGCATTGGCAATCGTTCCAACTTCCAATCTCAGGTTTGTCACTATGCCATCACTTGGGGAGCGAACTACGGTATTACTTAAATCCAACTTTGCTTGCTGTACGCGACTTTGTGCCACAAGCACATCGGTAATGGTGCCTTGCTTGGTTTCAAGTTGTGCATTCAACATTTGCAAGTTTTGGGTTTCCATTTCCAACTCTGCGGAAACCATTTGATATTGTTTTTTTATGTTATCTAAGGTTGAAGCTGAAACGGCGTGTTTTTTGGCTAATTTGGCAATTCGTCGATATTCCGCGCGAGTGTTGTTTAAAGAGGCCTCCACCCGTGCAATATTAGCTGTTGCGGCTCGTTTTTGAGCCCGTAGTGCCAATTCTTTTTCTTGTGCAGATTGTAACGCGAGTTCTGCCTGGTCTAATGCTATCTCGAATTTACGTGAATCTAAGGTAAATAGGATTTCTCCTTTTTTAACCTGCTCATTATTTTCTATACGCACATCGGTAACACGGCTTGTCACCTCTGAGGCCACTTGAACGACCTGCCCGTATACCCGCCCTTCTGTGGTAAAAGGCGCACGTCTGTCTGAAATAATTAGATACACAAATGAAACAAAAAAAATGATAATTAGAATGGTTATGCTGCGCATAAATGTCTGATTTTCTCTCATAATAATGGCCTTATTGCTTACTTTTCGCAATTATAGGGTTTATAGTTTTAGTCTGGTAGACTGAAAAAACACACATTTGAGAGCTAAAAATAGGACAATGAACACTCACTTCAATGATCTCTGGTTATTTACACAAACGGTGCTACACGGTGGCATCAGTGCAGCTGCAAACGCCAATAACTTACAGCGCTCCAAAGTAAGCCGTAGAATTCAGGTACTTGAAGAAGCACTCGGCTGTGAATTATTGATTAGGACGACTCGTACAATCGAGTTAACAGAGTCAGGGAAACACCTTTATCAATTGGCTTATAAACAGATGTACCATATTGAGCAAGGTATGCGGGCAATGAAAGAGTCTCAACAAGATTATATTGGCGTTTTACGTCTTGCTGTACCATCAGCATTGATGACATCACAAGTTTTCAACTCAATAATTACCGAGTACTCAACTCAATTTCCAAATATCAGGTTAGAAATCGAAAATCATCAAGACAGTATCGATCTAAAACGCCAAGGCTTTGATCTTCAAGTGTTACCTGAACGAGTAACCGTGGCCGATGAAAACTATATCCAATTTAGCCTCATCCCATACAGTTCCCACCTAGTCGCCTCAAAAAAATATCTAGACACCCATCCTTCTTGTGAGACTCTCGCCGATCTCAAATCTCACCGCGTGTTCGCAAATCGCTATAACGCAGGTTTATTGAGTGCTGATATTCCCATTCACCTAAAAACAGATGACTTAAATTTAATGCACTCTATGGCATTACAAGGTAAAGGGATTGCTTTTCTGCCACAAACGCAAATTCATTCTCAAACCTCGGTAGCACATGATGCGCTAATACAAGTGTTGCCTCACATTGAGTTTCCTCGTCTGAACTTGACGCTCATTTACCCTTCAGCAAAGAATTTATCAAAGAAAACCCAAGCTCTCATTGCTCTTTTTAGGGAAAAAGTCAAATAGAAAAATAACTAGATAAAAATATCAAAAAAAATATCAAGACACCCATCCTTCTTGTGAGACTCTCGCCGAACTCAAATCTAATATCAAAATTTGGACACCCATGACAAATCAAAAAGCCAAATCAAAATGAGACAGCCATCTTTAATAATTGACTATATAGGACAAATTATAACGATCGACTAAACTAAAGTGAGCCACACATGTTGGAGTCACTGATGCCACGTTCTCGACGCACTCAAATTAGTATTGAAGATACACCCTACTATCACTGTTGTAGTCGTGTAGTTCGCCGCGCATTTTTATGTGGGAATGACTCTTTTTCAGGTAAAAACTATGACCACAGAAGAGGTTGGGTTGAATCTCTTATTATGAAATTAGAGCGTGTTTTTGCCATTGATGTGGCAGCTTTTGCTGTTATGTCTAACCATTTACATGTGATATTACGTGTTGACATTGATACGGCTAATAACTGGACAGATAGGGAGGTTTTACTGCAATGGCATCAGTTATTTAAAGGGGATGATCTTACTCACCGGTTTGTGAAAGGTAATTTAGTTACAGCGGAAGAAATATCTTTATTAAAACATGCAGTTGCAACCTACCGCAGTAGACTGTGTGACATTAGTTGGTTCATGCGTTGTTTAAATGAGCCTATTGCTCGCCGAGCAAATAAAGAAGATAACTGCACTGGTCGATTTTGGGAGGGGCGATTTAAATCGCAAGCCTTACTGGATGACGCAGCCCTTTTAACATGTATGGCCTATGTCGATCTCAACCCTATCAGAGCAAAGATGGCCGACACCCCAACGCAATCCGATCATACGAGCATTCAACTTCGCATTAAGGCAGCAATAAAAGGGGAACAACCGAAAAATTTATTACCTTTTAATGAAAATGAACGCAATGCAAACCATAAAGATATCCCTTTCTCTGTCAAAGATTACCTCACGTTAGTAGCAGAAACAGGACGTATTATTAGTAATGGTAAACGTGGTGTGATGAGTGAGAAAAGCGCTGAATTACTCACCAAAATGCACATCCCTAGTGATAATTGGTTAAAATTAACCACTGAATTTGGTCAATTGTTTCGTGGTCCAGTTGGTACACTTGATGAACTCACCTGCTATTGTGAGCACCTAGAAAAACGACGACGACACTTTTCTTGGTGTTGCCAATATCTAAAAGCAAATTAACCCACAGATATTTCGCTAGATCCTCTTCTCATTTTTTTGGGAGTCAAGGCATATAACAAAATCCGCTATTCAATTAATTTGCCTTATTTTTCAACCTATACAGGGTGCTCTTTCTGTTGAACAACGCCTAGAAACTCAAAACCAAGTTGATTGGTAGTCACCATGCTCAATATGATGCATTGATTCTACTAAGTCTTGGGGTTAGTTATGGATGTCCATATAGTACATATAGTAGAATCTCATGGATGCTATGGTGGGTGTCTGGATATAAAAAGGGAAGATGTACTTCCCTTTGATGTTTTGATTAGAAGCGGTAACCTACGCCTGCATATAGGGTGGCCAATGACCAACTGTAGTTGTCATCATAAAAATTGTTGGGGCTTTTTTGTTTCATTTCAGCATTAACTATATCGCCTTCAACACCAGTTCTAAATAAAAGGTTACCATTGTTCTCGCCAAGGTCTAACGCATATTCAACACCTGCGCCAACATGAACGCCACCTAATTTATTAGGGTTTTTTATTGCCGAATTTTGTGAATCATCTTGGCCTAAATCAACATACGAAAGCCCTATCTTGGCGAATGGACGTAAACCGTTATGGAAGGAGTAGCCTAAATTTGCAGACACAGAAAATGATTCTGGATCAAAGACTTTCACCGAATCATGATGCGTTCTAGCATTAATATGACCATAATCCGTATAGGTCGCCTCTATACCTACAATGCGGTTTATTTGATAGCCTGCACTGTATAGCTTAGTTACACCTTTACCTTCCAACTCCGTCTTGAAGTATGGATCATTTCCATTTAATCGAACTGTATCCTCAGCATCTTCTGTATAACCGCCATCGTCCATACCCGTCGTACCAACGGCACCTAACACATAAAAACCTGATTGATCTGAACTGGCAAATGCCGATGAAGAAAGCAAAGCTAAACTACAAAGGGCGATGAGATTATGTTTTTTCATGAAAGATACCAAATAGTAGAGTAATAGCGAAAACTAACACAATCCCCCATCTTTTATGCCGGCCTAATATAAGTTTACATAACCTCCAACTTAATTGGGCTGACGACCCATTAACAGTTTGAGCAAGAAAGCTAACCTTGCAATTATGGTGCGGTTTATTGATGGTCCAATGTGGCATAATGGACGCTATAGCTTCGTAGCTACATTGTTTAAGGGATAAATATGAGTGAGCAAAATACCGCAGAATTTGCATTTAGTGACTTTCAAAAGGCACTAAACAATAACAGCATTTTTACCGATAAAGGTGAGTTATACCCAGATATAATTGTCTATTTAGACCAACCAGATGGCGAGACTCGCTACTCTTACGCACTCATGGGGACGGGAACTCGAGTTAAAGCATTGTGCGTTGCAACAGTGAAGGATTCTGCAGCAGATAGCTTAAATTTTGATATAGAGATTGCTACTTTTCAAAAGTTTCGTAAACAAGGTCATGCTACTGCTGTATTTGAAAAAGCGATGGCAGAGCTTAAAAATGGTTTAGCACGTAATAGCATCACTTCCTTTTCAGTCAACTTCCACGTTGATAGCGATAATGAAGCAGGTCATGCTTTATGTCAAAAACTCACTGACACTGTAAGTGAAACAGAACAAGGTAAAGTGTACCAACTGCTCATTAGTTAAGGTCTTTTACTTAATAACACGGCCATATTTTATTAAAAATATGGCCGTGAAAGCGATCAGATGTAAATTTAATTTAATTTACTAAAAGACACCACATTCTTTATTCCAACATCTTGTTGTCCACAAGGACTAAACTCCATGATGTTATATAAATGATTGTAATTTATTGTTGTATATTTTTGACCACAAAAGCTCTGCGTTTTCTTAGCACCTTTCATAGAATCAAACACTACATTTGCAAGAACACCGCCATTGCTGCCAGATTGCAATTCAAATTTTGTATTGCGTAAATAGTATCTATTATTGTCTACCTTAATTGAATCTATGCTATTTGTTGATATGGATTCAGGTGTAAAGAAACAATTTGTACATGATTTTTTCATGAAAACAATAAAGTTATTGCTATTATTATCTTTATAAATTGCTTCTTTAAATCTATTGGTCTCTCCACCAGGAGTGTTGCTATATGCTCTATAACCGTCGAATGCAACATCACGCACAAAGGTGTAATTGTCAGCCAACGTTGCCTGCATATTAAGATTGTCTACTTTTACAGTATTATCATGATGTTCAAAAACAACCTTATCTTTTAAAGTAGATGCACAACCTCCTAAGTTAAATAGAAGAAATATTATTAGCAAGCGTTTCATTATTATACCTTTTTTAAAAGTAGGACACTATTATGGATAGTAATACTCCTATCTCTAACAATGAAATTTTATTTTTGGAATTATATTTTTATTTAATGATATTTTATTGCAACTAAAGCAGATTATGCACTGGATACCTCGGTAACCTTTCTATTTAACAGTATGCCATACGGCCCTTCTAATTCATGCTCTCTTCATTTATGAAAATTATCTTTACATGCAAAAAAGACCATCTCGATTGAACTTTACTGAGAATTATTGCGATACTCATCACATCCATGGAAAATTACACATGTTTTCTGCCGCATATATAGGCAGATGTATGGGCAAGTACACTATTAGGAATATCATGAATAAATTTAAAGCATTGTTGGCCGTAGGCGTCATTTTATCCGCCACTGCAGCTCATGCGGATACAGGAACGCCTGTAAACACGAAACCGCGTAGTTACTCAAACCATTCTGATTTCAAACTCGGTGTTGGTTTCGACCAAGGCTTTGGGGTAAGTGCAGAGCTCTATGACACTGTAGATGCATTCATTGGTAATGATGGTCTTTCTGCTGATTATCTTGTAGTAAAAAATCAACGCTTTAGCCCTAAACTACCATTCACTTATTATGTAGGTGTTGGTGGCTTTTATCACTTCAATAAAACTTGGCATGGCAACCATGGTCACTGGCACGGTCATAACGGCCAATGTGATTCCTATGATGCTAATGGTCAATGCCATCATTGGCATGATGGATACTGGGCAAGAGATGAAGATCAATACTTTAATGAATATGGTATTCGCGTCCCTCTAGGCCTAGATTGGCAATTTGCTCCACAATGGGATGGCTACGTATCATTAGCTCCATCTGTAGATATACCTGATGACTTCCACTTCAATGTCAATGCAGCTCTAGGCATTCGTTACGCGTTCAAATAATTAAAATAGCGCATAATACCTCTTCATTTTACTAAGAGGTATTGAAGACAAAAGCAGCTAGTCGTGCTCACACATTGCTAGCTGCTTATATTTAGCGTCAGTAACACCATAAATATTAATTGGTAAAACCGATATCAAAGAGTACGGCTTCAGTCGTTGACGAGTAAGCTAAGCCCATATTTAAGCCATTATTTGCGGTCAAATTCAATCCCGCGGCTCCCCCCCATAAACTCCCTGAATCTCCTTTTAAGAAGTAATTTCCCATTGCATAATTGGAGTGATAAGCCTTATATTTTCTCGTATAAGCAAATTCAGGTCCAACCCAAAAGCTAATAGGTATCTCTGTATTTAGCGTATAAGTTGCGGCCACCGAAAAAGTCACAGCACTATCAACATCTTTTTCAGGTGTTCTTTTATGCCAAGAAAACGGCTTATTCATCACCTCACTATAGTCTTTCGTATCCTCTATACCACCAGCAATACCAATTTGCCCACGTAAACCCAAGTGCCCTGCAGAATTCTTCTGAAAAAACACATTAACCGACGTCGTATCTGAGTATGATGAATACCCTAGTCCAACACCAATTTGCCCCATATTTTCACGATCAAAATTTTGTGCGCTAGCAGCAGATGAAATTAGTAGCGCTAAGATTGCAATGTTAAGTCCATTTTTACTGTTCAATTTTAAATCCAATTTTAATATTTGCCTGTCATTGGTTGGCTACATCCATATTTACGTTTATGTAGCGATTAATGTCGACACTATGTCCAAATTAAGTGACAACGAATGAGAAAGGCAAGAAAAGTTAGGCCTCTATTTTATGCGGTTATCACACATCAAAGATGACCAGTATAAAATAAGGTATTCCTGTTTTAACGAATTATATTATGCTAATGAGAAAACTCTGTTCAGATCTTACTTAACCAAACGGCCACAAATACTATGTTACTCTTACCTTCAGACTGCGCACCCCCGAATCTAATGATGTAGCAAAAACTTTACATCAATGTCGTGTTAGCGACTTATTACCATAAGATAATTCGTTTAAACTTAACTTTTGATTATCACCCAATAAGAGTTCGCCAATGCTAAGCTCCGTTGATTCACTAAATAATGAGCATTTACAGAATATAGAATGGCTACTTACCGATGTTGATGACACGCTAACATGGCAGGGAAAACTTCCCGATGTCACGTTAAAAGCGCTATATGAACTTGAGCAAGTGGGTGTCAACGTGGTTGCTGTAACAGGCGCATGCGCTGGTTGGTGCGATCAAATGGCCAAACTTTGGCCTATTCACGGTGTAATTGGCGAAAATGGTGCTTTTTGGATGGTAAAACACCTTACAGGGTTCAAAGTGCACACGCAGTTACCATTATCAAAAATGCAAAACCAGCAAGCTCAATTGAAACAGCATTTACAAGTGCTATTGGCTCAATATTCTGATATTACTTTTGCCTCTGATCAAAGCTTTCGCTGGTGCGATGTGGCGATAAACCTAAGCCAAGACCGCCTACCGGTGAGTGATAAAATAGCTCAACAATTAATGCATCAATGTCGATCCCTTGTCATTGATGGACAGCCCGTACACGCAACCCGCAGCTCCATTCATCTCAATGTGTGGATTGGCGATCACAATAAACGAGCCACCGCAGAGGCTTATCTAAGAGCCAACGGTCATAATCAAGGAAGCAGATTTCAACAAGTGAGTTATGTAGGAGACTCACTCAATGATGAAGCCATGTTTGAGTGGTTGCCAACGACCTATGGCGTCAACAATATCCGTAAAGTGCTGACGCAGCTAACTCATAAACCTAGCCATTTACTAGAGCACAATGGCGGCTTTGGCTTTGCTGAATTAGCCAACAAAATCATTGCGGCTAAGGGGCAACGGCTAATTAGTACCAATCATACAAAATAACGGGTCATTCTAGCTTGTTAAAATACTCGATAACTGCGTTAGAATTTTTGATTGTAGAATAACGACTTATCGAAAAATTCTGCCTTGTTTTTGAGCATTTTTCCTGCGCTATTTCTGACCACTTACTTAGTGTGATTAATATAACCGCTCTGCTCATCATTGATCTTAAAACGAAAAAGACCCTCAATATCTGAAACTATTTCTAGTTAACCAGCATTGAGGGCCTTTTGGTATTTACTGCGACTGAATAACTCGCTTATCGCGCTTTAATTTTAAGCAAGGTATGGCCTAAACCGATGTTATCAATGCGCTCTTCAACTACTAAATCCGCGGCTTCAACAATTTCTAAGAAGTCATCACTGCGGTAAAAACGACTGTTACCATTAGCAAGGCAGGTAAAATACAGTGAGGTTGCATTTAAGCTATAAGTGGCGGCATCGTATTTTTGTGCATCGAAAAAGAGCTCAAGAATATAGATAGAGTCCCCTTCACGTAGCTGCTGCTTCACTTTCTTAAGTATGGTCAATATTTCCATAGGTGAGAAGCAATCTAAGAATTGGCTCATCCACCATACGTCAATATTTTCCGGTAACGTCTGCTCTTTATTGAGCATATTGGCGGGATAAAAATTAATACGAGACTCAAACCCGTTCTCAATGGCATTTTGTTTTGCCATTTCTAACTGCTGCGGAAGGTCCACAATAGTGACATTGACAGCAGTGTTGTAATTACAACACTGCATGGCCCATTTACCCGTATTACCACCGATATCAGCCAAAGTTTTCGGCTCATTACCAAATACCGTTTCTAGCAATTTAGGGAAAGAACGATCAGAGTAGAAATGATCAAAGTTAAACCAACTTTGCTTGGCTTGCTCCGGCAGTTTAGATAAACCTTGATAGATGGTTTCCCAATCCCCTAATTCTTTCAAACCAGCCGGTTTCCCTTCCACAATCGCTTCTGTTAAATGCATCATGGCGGCATAACAAACGTCCGCAGTGAAATCCATATTGGCTTTAGTCATGCCGTCGTGCAGTAAAAAGAAACCCAAATTGGCAATAGCGTAGTTTGGTTTGTTCCAGGTGACGATATTGGCGCTAACCGCCATATCAAGAAGCACTTTAACACCGTACTCCGATACTCCTGCCTGCTGGCTAATATCGTCCGCACAGAGTCCCTGTTCACCGGCTGAATCTAATACGGCTAAAATCCCTAAGTCACGCAATGTTCTCGCAGTATGGAAGACGATAGGAGCAAAAGAGAGTTTTTGCGCTTCCGTTTTCGCTTCCAGAGCGGTGTATGGGTCTTGAACTTTATTTAACACAGATAAACCTTCAGTAAGTAATTAGATGCTTTTTAGCCGTTTGAGCCAAACTATAACAATATTGACACGTTTTTTTCAACGATAGCAATTGCGCCAAATACTACCACCTTTTGCTTTTGAGTTTATTGCGTTAATGTATTAGTTGCAGTGAAAATAATTTTTGCAAAAATGAATGGATATCCGCAAACTGTGTCTGTTTTTTATCGGTGATGGTTCTTATAAGATCCCATCAATTGTTTACATGCTTATGAAACCCTTTACCTTTCAAGATACTATGCATAAATTAAATACAAAACTACAGTTCAACATTGATGCGTGGAATGCCTATTCTCCCGGCGTTTCAACACCTGCCGAATGGCGACTGTGGGCACAAAGTGGCACTTGGCCCGAAGAAAGCAAACTCGTCACCGCTCTCATTCCACCAATGATGCGACGCCGAATGAGCAATCTAAGTAAACTTGCCGTTCAAACGACCCTTGAGTTACTTGATGAGCATGAGGTGGATTACCTTGTGTTTAGCAGTCGCCATGGTGAATTACACCGTAGCGTGCAATTAATTAATGATATTGTGCAAGGAGAGCAAGCCTCCCCTATGGCGTTTTCGCAATCGGTGCACAATACGGCTGCGGGCCTTGCCACCATTGCTGCTAAAAAGCCTATTCCGGTCACCTCTATTGCCGCCTCACAAAATACATTTCATAGTGCATTGGTTGAAGCTTGGAGCTACTTACAGAGCTATCCAAGCCATAAAGTACTGGTTATTAACTTTGATGAACCTCTGCCTGATGCATATACCATATATGAAAACCAAGTTTACCGCGGCTTTGGGCTAGGGCTAGTGTTATCATCCGGCGACAAAATTTCGGCAACCAAGCAAACAACCAATGATACGGCAAGGTCTCCACTGCCGCAGGCATTGACTTTTATGCGTCATTTTTTATCAGAAAATGCAAATTGGACGATCTCATCGCCTTTGCAAAAATGGCAGTGGCATAAAAACAGATGAAGTCATTCAACCAAGGTTGGCGAGTGCTCGCTACCGGATTTTGTTTTACTGTGTTTGGGCTTGGTGGCTTATTTCTTAGTTTTGTAATTATCCCTTTAATCCATTTATTTACTAAAAAACAAAGGGATAAAGAATACAGAGTTCAAGGTGCTATCCAAAAATCTTTTAATGGGTTTTGTAAGCTCATGAAGTTTACCGGCGCCATTGATTATAAAATCATTGGGGCAGATATTTTACAGCAAGATAGCGATTGTCTCATCATCGCCAATCACCCAAGCTTGATAGATTACGTGTTGATTGCATCCCAACTCAAACGATGCGATTGCTTGGTAAAGTCCTCCATTTGGGCTAACCCTTTTATGAAACACATTGTAAAAGCGGCAGGTTATATTCCAAATGAGACAGCGGACGATCTTCTGTTACGATGCGAAGAGCGATTCCAACAAGGTAATGTGTTACTGGTGTTTCCAGAAGGAACCCGAACCACACCTGGGGTAAGTTCAAAAATACAAAGAGGCGCAGCTCAAATTGCAATACGCACCCAACGGGATTTACGTTTAGTGCATATAACCGTCTCACCGAGCTTTCTAACTAAAGAGAAAAAATGGTATAACGTACCGTTAAATAAACCTTTTTTCCTTATTGAAGTAAAAGAGAAAGTGCAGGTAAAACCTTTTATACAACAAGCTAAATCTCCGACAATTGCCGCGCGCCGTTTGCAGCAGCATTTAGCTGAGATACTATTTCCTAACAATCATTAGTTACAAAGTGGGTCCAAGTGGAAAAACTACACAACGAAATTAAACAATTGATTATTGATGCGCTGAATCTAGAAGACTTAACCGTTGATGACATTGAAACACAAGCACCGCTTTTTGGTGATGGATTAGGCCTAGATTCAATCGATGCCCTAGAATTAGGTCTAGCGATTAAAAAGAAATATAACATCATCATTGATGCTGATGATTCAAATACCCGTGAGCATTTTGCTTCAGTAAGCAATCTTGCTAACTATATTTCTTCACAAATCAGCCAATAATTTGTAGGTATAAGTAGTCATGACAAACGTAAGTAAAGATCAGGTATTTGAACAAGTTAAAGATGCATTAGTTGAGTTATTTGAACTGGATGCTGCAGATATCGTCCCTGAAGCTCAACTCTATACCGATCTCGACTTAGATAGCATCGATGCCGTTGACCTAGTAGTGCATTTACAAAATGTCACTGGTAAAAAAATTAAACCCGCTGAATTTAGCGCGGTTCGCAGCGTTGATGACGTTGTGAATGCAGTCGCCGAGCTTCTTAAGGAAGATTAATGCGTCGATTGCTGACCATTGCATCAGCGATTGTTCTACTGGCCTATCCCTTTGCCATATACTTTGGCATTGATAGGTTTGGTTTTTCCATCGTGGGACTGCTACTGGTTCTCGCATTAGGCATTCGCTTGCTCAGTGTGCAACGAACTCAATTAAAAGAGTTAAAATACGTTGCACAAATTAGTGCGGTTGTGGGAATAACTCTGGTTTGTTTAGGGGCTGTATTTAAGCAACATGGTTGGCTCACCTTTTATCCGGTGGTGGTGAATATCTGCATGCTGGCTGTGTTTGCATCCAGCTTACGTCAGCCACAAACTATCGTGGAACGACTAGCACGGCTGCAAGAACCCGAACTACCACAAAGTGGCGTTATCTACACACGAAAAGTCACCATAATGTGGTGCTTTTTCTTTATTTTTAATGGGTTATTTGCACTTTTCACTTGCTTTTACTCATTAAAACTTTGGACCCTATACAACGGCTTTATCAGCTATATCCTTGCTGGCTCTTTATTTGCTGGTGAGTGGGCTGTTCGTCAGTTTATTCGTAAGGATCGTTAGCAAAAATGAATGCTCAGCACGCTCACATAGACTCTATTGCTAATCTACTTAGCTCAAAACGCGCCAACAGCCACGTTGTCGCGTTTGCACAGAGTAATGGCGACCAAACTGACGAAATGTCATGGGCTGACTTTCAAAATGACGTGCACCATTATGCGGCTCAATTAACCCAACATAGCGCAACACGCATTGCATTGTGTTTTACTAATAGCTACCTGTTTGCGGTGGGATTCTTAGCGACCTGTCATGCCAATAAATCCTTAATTTTACCAGGTAACTATCAAACAGAGTCACTCAAAGAGCTCAGCGAACACTTTGATCTGCTGCTTCACGATGGTGAAATGGCAGCCACAACTCACTTAGCATCGCTACAGGTAATATCACAGCCTCAGCGCAACGCCTCGATACGTTTTTCATCGTTACAGCTTGAAAATATAGCGGTGACTTTATTTACTTCGGGCTCCAGTGGCAAAGCTAAAGCCATTTGCAAAACGGTGCAACAACTTGATACCGAAGTAGCGATTTTACAAACCCTTTGGGGAGCGACTCTTGCTCATAGCCACATTCAAAGCACGGTGTCTCATATGCACATTTACGGGCTGCTTTTCCGCCTGTTATGGCCATTGTGCGCTGCTCGCCCTTTTGCCTGCGACAATCTTGAATTTCCAGAGCAGGTCATGGCCCATGCCAATGAGCAAACTACACTGATTAGCAGCCCTGCCTTGCTAAAACGCTTAAATGCCCACCCAGTAGAAAGCACCGCCCATACACCGTTTGCTGCTGTTTTCTCATCAGGTGGCCCATTACCCGAAAAAGCAGCCAAAGACAGCCAACAGCTATTTTCTGCATTGCCCATTGAAGTCTTCGGCAGTACTGAAACGGGCGGTATCGCCTTTAGGCAACAACATTCTTCAACCACTCCTTGGCAGCTTTTCCCTGGTGTTGAAGCTGAGCTTAATGGTGAAAACTGCCTTCGCTTGCGCGCCCCTCATATTGCAGGCAAGCAGTGGTACCAAACCGCGGATGAATGTCAATTTCATGATAAGCACACCTTTGATTTAAAAGGTCGCACCGACCGCGTCGTTAAAATTGAAGAAAAACGTGTCTCTTTAGTTGAAGTTGAGAAGCGCCTTGAGCAGCTTAGTTGGATAGAAGAAAGTGCCACTATTGCCCTTGAGGTGAATGATCGTTTAGCCATTTGCGCAGTATTGGTTTTAACGGCATCTGGCGCTGAAGAAGTGGCACGATTAGGCAAAGGCAAATTTTGGTTGGCGCTACGTGCGCAACTGCGAGACTGGCTAGAGCCGGTCGCCATTCCCAGAAAATATCGTCTCGTTTGTGAAGTGCCCCTTAATAGCCAAGGGAAGCGCCAAGTAGATGACATTAAAACACTCTTCCAAGCATAAAGACGTGAACCGCCATGGATAAAAGAAAACCCACCCTTATCAAGCTCGACGTCTCAGATAACGAAGCCAACTTAACACTCAAAGTTGATGCCGACATCTTGGATTTTCGCGGTCATTTTACTCACTTTCCCCTATTACCTGGGGTGAGCCAAATTGACTGGGCGCTATTTTACGCTGTGGAGCACCTTAATACCCCAGCCTTATTTAAAGGGATGGAAGTAATTAAATTTCAAGAGCCTATTTTACCCGATGCGGAAGTGACGTTATCCCTAAGCTGGGATCCGGCTAAAGAAAAGCTCGCTTTTACCTACAGCTCACAAAAAAACGGCAACCGTATTGTTCACTCCTCTGGCAAAATGAAGTTAGGGGAATAACTTGCAACCATACCAAGCGTGTTTTTTGATCCCTTGTTATAACCATGGTAGTACCATGGCCGGAGTCGTTGCATCACTGAAGCCCTTTTCTCTACCTTGTATTGTGGTAGACGATGGCAGTAACCTCGAAACCAAACAATCATTACAAGAGTTGGCATCAGACAGTAGCATAACTCTCGAAACCCTTACGCAAAATTCAGGTAAGGGTGGCGCTGTCATGGCTGGGATTCGTAAGGCACACCAACTTGGCTACAGTCACGTCATTCAAATTGATGCTGATGGCCAACATGATATTGATGCCCTGCCTCGCCTACTGGCCAGTTCAAAACAAAACCCTAAACGACTCATTTCAGGACAACCTGTATACGATGCCAGCGTACCTAAGTCTCGTTTATATGGGCGTTACGCGACGCACATTTGGGTTTGGATTGAAACTCTATCGCTATCCATCAAAGACAGTATGTGCGGTTTTCGTGCCTACCCTGTTGCCAAGACCGTCTCAGTATTGGATAAGTACGCTATTGGCACTCGTATGGATTTTGATATCGAAATTCTAGTACGTATGTACTGGGAGGGTGTGGATATCGATTTTGTAGATACGCGCGTCATCTATCCAGAAGGGGGCATCTCCCACTTTGACGCCTTATGGGATAACGTCAAAATCAGCTGGATGCATACGCGACTCTTTTTTGGGATGTTGCCAAGAATACCGAAATTACTGGCTAGAAAATGGCGAAAAGAAGCCGTTAATGGCAAAACCCATTGGTCTAAACGGCAAGAGCAAGGCACGATTTTCGGCATCAAACTCATGCTGGCTATTTATAGCTTACTGGGGCGCAAAGTCTTTAATGTCATCCTCAAAGGGGTTATGCGCTACTACTATCTAACGGGTAAAGAGGCCAAACAGGCTTCAGAGGCATTTTTAACTCAGCTACAAACCTATGCACAACAGCAGCAACTGACTCTACCTGAGCCCCTAGATAGCTACCATCACCTGCTCTCTTTTGGGCATACCATGTTAGATAAATTGGCCGCTTGGAAAGGGGATTTTAATGCTGATAACTTAACCATTCATGGGCAGCAACACTTTAGTCAGTTAGCTAAAGAAGGCCGTGGCGTGGTATTGATTGGATCCCATTTAGGCAATATTGAGCTGTGCCGCGCTTTAGCCCGTAGGCACGCTCATGTAAAGATTAATGCGCTCGTGTTTACGCAACATGCTGAGCGCTTTAATACGGTAATGAAAGCGGTGAACCCAAGCTCGGATTTAAACCTTATTCAGGTTAATACCATGGGCCCAGATACCGCCATTTTATTACAACAAAAAATTGAAGCAGGTGAATGGGTGGTCATTGTGGGTGACCGCACCTCTACCAGCAAAGAAAGCCGTTCAATTTGGGCGGATTTCCTAGGAAAGCCCGCTCCTTTTCCACAAGGCCCTTTTTTATTGGCCTCTGTTCTTAAAGCGCCGGTTTACCTGCTTTTTGGATTAAGAGACGATTCTAAAAAAGAGCCTCATTTTGATGTGTATTTCGAACCGTTTAGTGATTGCATTACTTTACCTCGAAAGGAGCGTCAACAAGCCTTACAAAAGGTAGTACAAGATTATGCCAAACGACTGCAGCACTACACTTTGCAAGCCCCTTTGCAGTGGTATAATTTTTTTAATTTTTGGACATTAAGTGATCAGAAAGATGACAGTAAAAAACAGTAACACCATTACGTTCGGCGCACAGGCGCTGACTATCGAAGACGTGGTTAACATTGCACAAGGTGCTGATGCTAACCTCAATAACTCACCAGAATACACGGCCAAAATTGACCGTGGCGTCGCCTTTTTAGAGCGACTTTTGCGTGAAGAGGGCATTATTTATGGTGTCACTACAGGCTATGGTGATTCTTGTACTGTTGCAATTCCACCACACTTAATTGATGACCTACCTTTAAACCTAACTCGTTTCCATGGTTGTGGACTGGGCGCTGATTTAACTCATGAGCAATCAAGAGCGGTATTAGCTACTCGCCTTTGTTCTCTAGCGCAAGGGGTATCAGGTGTCACTCCTGAATTGCTACAGCAAATCATTACCCTAATTAACCACGATATTGCGCCGCGCATTCCTCAAGAAGGTTCCGTTGGCGCAAGTGGTGATTTAACGCCACTGTCATACCTTGCGGCCGCCCTTATTGGCGAACGTGAAGTGTTATATAAAGGGGAAATTCAGCCAACAGCGAAAGTGTTTGCTGAACTTGGCATTACCCCAATTAAGCTGAAGCCAAAAGAAGGCTTAGCATTGATGAACGGTACTGCGGTAATGACAGCCCTAGCTTGTCTTGCTTACAAACGCGCCGAATACCTAGCCCAGTTATGTGCCAAAATTACAGCATTAGTTTCTGTTGGCATGAACGGTAATCAATTCCACTTTGACGAAGCATTATTTGCGGTTAAACCTCATCCTGGTCAGCAACAAATTGCCGCATGGATACGTGAAGATCTTAACGCTGAGCGCCCACCGCGTAACAGCGATCGCCTGCAAGATCGTTACTCTTTGCGTTGTGCCCCGCACGTTATTGGTACGGTTCAAGATTCCCTACCTTGGTTGCGTTCATTAATTGAAAACGAACTTAACAGCGCCAACGATAACCCTATCATCGATGGTGACAACGAACGCGTTCTCCACGGTGGACATTTCTATGGCGGTCATATCGCTATGGCAATGGATACGCTAAAAACCGGCGTTGCTAACCTTGCGGATCTACTTGATCGTCAAATGGCGCAGTTAATGGATTACAAATTTAATAACGGCCTGCCATTTAACCTAACCGGCGCTGAAGGTGAACGTAAACCAATTAACCACGGCTTTAAAGCAGTACAAATTGGTATTTCGGCATGGACGGCAGAAGCATTGAAAAACACCATGCCTGCCAGCGTATTCTCTCGCTCAACAGAATGTCATAACCAAGACAAAGTGAGCATGGGTACTATCTCCGCAAGAGACTGCATACGCGTTCTAGAGCTCACCGAGCAAGTGGCTTCAGCAGCCTTACTCGCCAGTGTTCAAGCCCTTGAAATCCGTCGTCGTCACAATCAATTAGATGATGAGCATTTAAGCGATAACCTTAAAGCAATTCGTGATGCGGTTCTTGAAGAGTTTGAATTTGTTGAAGAAGATCGCCCTCTTGAGCAGGATCTACGCCACTTTATGGCTCGTATCCAACAGCGCCATTGGGCTCTGTACCCGGAGGAGTAATGGAGCAAGAAATTCGATTTCCGCTCGAATCTGAGGTGACATTAGTCACCTCATTTCAAGATGCTGATCCTATGGGGGTCATTTACCACGGTAATTACTTCCGCTTTTTTGAAGAAGCACGTCGAGTATTGATGGATAAAATTGGCTACGGCTATTTAGCCATGCAGCAATCGGGCTATATGTGGCCCATCATAGATACCCGTGTTAAATACGTAAAAGCGATCCCCTTTGGTCATCAAATTCGAATCACCGCTAAACTGAGTGAGTGGGAAAATCGATTACGCGTAGATTACGTTATTTATGATGCCAATACTGGGCAAAGAATGTCTAAGGGATACACCATGCAAGTGGCCGTCTCAATTGAAAAACAAGAGATGAACTTTGTTTCCCCTAAGGTATTTACCGACAAGGTCGAAAGTTGGCATCAAAATGGGAGTGTGTAAAATGAAAAAGTGGTTAGCATTTGCCCTTATCATCGTTTCTCAATGTGCTTGGGTTAACTGCGCTTGGGCTAAGGTGACCGATCTCACTTCATTACAAGCACAACTCTCACAACATTCTATTGTGCGTGGAGACTTTACCCAACTGCGCACCATTCAAATGTTTGCCAAGCCTTTAAGCTCAAAAGGACAATTTGTACTCAGTAAAGAGCATGGATTACTGTGGCAACAAAACAGCCCTTTTAAGGTTAATTTAGTCTTAACCAAAGATAAATTACGCCAAACATTCTCAGGTCAAGCAGCGCAAGTCATTACCGCGCAAGAGAACCCTATGGCGTTCTATTTTAGCCATGTGTTTTTATCGGTATTTCATGGGGACACCCAAGCCTTACAACAGCAATTTGCTATTGCGTTTGCGACTAAGGAAAAGCAGTGGACCCTCACTCTGACACCGAAAAAAGCGCCATTAAACGCCGTATTTCAAGCGATTGTATTGGTCGGCAGTCAAGATATTAATAGCCTGACACTGCAAGAGATCCGTGGGGATAAAACAGAGATTCTGTTCTCCAATCAAACCCATCAACCTGAGACACTTAATGATGCTGAAAAAGCACAATTCAGCTTCAACAACGAGTTGTAACGTGCGACTCAATTCCACCAGTAAACATATCGCCTGGGCATGGTTGGTATTGGTATTGCTCTTTTTAGCCATACTTGCCAAGCAATGGCTAGGCTCTGCCCACTCGCCTATAGAAACTAATATTCTTAAACTGTTGCCCGTCAATGAACAAAATCCGGTAGCTGAGCAAGCCTTTGAGTCACTCTCTAGTAACTTAAGTAATAAAGTGGTTTTTGTTGTTACCGCTAATGATGATAAACACGCATTCACCGCGGCCAGTCATTTACAGTCTTCTCTTATGGGGACGGGGCTGTTTACAGAAGTCGTAGGCAAGGTCAATGCCAAGCAACAGCAACAGTGGGCCTCCTATTACTTTACTCATCGCTTTGTGCAGTTAAGTGTTGAGCAACGTGAACGCCTTAAACATGCCCCACAAGATCAAGTTCAATATGTCATTCAGTCACTTTACAACCCATTTTCTGGGGTTACGGGCAAAGAGTTAAGCAGCGATCCTTTTTTACTGTTTCGCGATTACTTGGCGCAGTTAACCCAAGCCAACTCTGCGTTTTCTTTAGATAACGGCTATTTAACTAGAACCCTTGCGGATAAAAAGTACATCTTAGTCACCGCCACTCTAAAAGATTCGCCATACAGTTTAAGCGCTCAGCGTGGAGTCAGTAAGATACACGCTATTGAGCAGACGCTCACTCAGCAGTATCAAGCGCACACTTGGCATACTGGCGTACTATTTTATGCGGAATTTGGCACCCAGAGCGCCAAATCTGAAATCAGCACCATCGGCCTGTTTTCGTTACTGGGTGTCATCGTATTAATTATTGGGGTATTTCGCAGCGCCGCACCTTTGTCTTTGGCCATTCTCTCCATCACGGTAGGACTGTTATCGGCTTTAGCTTTGACCACCTTGATATTTGGACGCATTCATTTATTTAGCTTAGTGTTTGGCGCAAGCTTAATTGGTGTATCCATTGATTACGCTTTCCATTATTTAACTGAGCGCCTCGCCGCCGGTGAACACTGGGATAGCCGTAAAGGTTTACAGCATATTTTTGTCGCCATCACTATGGGACTCGCCACCAGCTTAATTGGTTATTTAGGGATGCTGATTGCCCCCTTCCCCGGCTTGCAACAGTTGGCACTGTTTTCGTCTATTGGCTTAATTGCCGCCTACGCAACAGTTGTGGCTTGGTATCCCATTTTAGCCACTAAACCCACCGCAAACCGCCCGTTACCGGGGCAAAAACTTTGCCAATATTGGCTTATCTTATGGTCAAAACGTTGGGTTAAGATCTCTCTACCGGCCCTATGTTTGGCTGCAGCACTCATTCCTCTTAAAGGGCTGCATTACAATGATGACATTAGGCAACTGCAAGCTATGCCCGATAACCTCAAGCAGCAAGAGCTGTTTATTTCAAAACTCACCGGAATGCACTCATCGCAACAGATGTTAGTCGTTACCGCCTCCAGCGACGAAGAGTTATTGCAACGCTTAGAGTCTCTAGAGACTGAGTTTGCAACTTGGCAAAGCAAAGGGGAAATTAGCGGTTATCAATCGTTATCACAATACATCAGTTCCACCGAGCGCCAACGTGAAAGCTACCAATTGATCAAACAGCTTTATCAACAGCAAGGCGCTCGATTAAGCCAAGCCCTTAACTTGCATGAGCCACCAAAGCTGTCACTGGCCTTTGCCCCAATAACACTTCAAGACTACCTTGCCTCTGCCGTCTCTGACCCTACACAATTTTTATATGTGGGCGTCACAGGGAAGCAAGTCGCGAGTGTTGTGGTATTGCACAACCTCACTGATGATGAGCAGGTCAAAGCCTACGCCCATTCCCATTCCGATATTAGCTATCTTAATAAAGCTCAAGAGATTTCGGCGTTATTTGCTAAGTATCGCGTCAAGGTGGTTGAGTTATTATTGGCAGCTCTTGCCGTCATTACTCTGATTTTACTCAAACGCTATGGTGTTAAACACGCACTGAAAATTTTATTGCCGTCACTGCTTGCTTGTCTTGCCGGTCTTGCAGCGGCTGCGGCCACTGGCGCATCTTTAAACCTATTTAATCTATTGGCATTGATATTGATTATTGGCATTGGCATTGACTACACGCTGTTTTTTGCTGAAAAATCTCGCAGTCAAAGCACCTTACTGGCCATTACTTTATCCGCCCTGACCACCTTGCTCTCTTTTGGCTTGCTCTCTTTAAGCCAAACTCATGCCATCCATAGCTTTGGTATTACCGTTTTATGGGGCATTTTAGTTGCTTGGTTACTTTCTCCTCTCGCCATTAACGCAAAGGAGCCGTGATGAAATTATCCATAGTTCTAGCAAACCACTTAACCTGTCACAGATGCAGAAAAATGACGCGATATAGCCAAATACTGCTTACCCTAATACTGGGCACGTTACTGGGCGCGTGCACCTCTACACCACAGCACCACACACCTGCGGTAAATATCACCGCACAACATAAAGTGCATTTACCTACACCACAGTCATTAGGTTACTCCGTTACCGCCAGTCAACTCATCGAAGCAACATGGCATAACGGTAAATCGGATCAAACCCAGCAACTGCCCGTACAGCTGCAAGTTAACCAAGATACACTGGTTCTGGCTGGATTTTCATCATGGGGAACTCGCATTCTTTCCGTTGAATATCAAGGGGATGAGATCACAACTGATGTGCTTACAGGCTTAGATGGTGTACTGCCAAAACCACAGCAAGTATTATTCAACTTAATGATTACTCTGTGGCCGGTTTCTGCTTGGGAAGGCCCATTAAATGGGGTAAGGTGGAAAATAATTGATAATGACCATTCCAGAAGCATCTATGATGATCAAGGGACTGAGGTTATCCATATCCAGTACAGTGATAAAAATAGATTGAAGGGGAATATCGTGTTTCATCAGTTAGTGGATGACTACACGATCACTATTACGACACTTCAATTTGAAAAAACAACTCGCGCCCCCATTAGCGCGCCATAGATAAGCCATTATTATGACACACACATCGCAACCTATTTTTATTCAAGATTGTGCCCTTCACTCAGCGATGGGGATGCACAACGAGCAAATTCACCCATGTTTATCAGGCCAGCAACGGTCTAACATGGTGCTCGATGATCATATACTCAATACCCAGTCAGCAACGGTTATAGGCCGAATACAGCACAGCCTACCCGCGCTGCCTAATCATCTTATGGCGTTTAACTCTCGCAATAACCGCCTAGCGCTATCGGCAATGATGCAAATAGAAGACTCAGTGAAGCAGGCTATTGCACAATTTGGTGCTGATCGCATTGCCGTTATTATTGGCACCAGTACCTCCGGTATTGCCGATGGTGAGATCGCCTATAAAAGCAAACTAGATAGTGGTGACTTCCCAGAGGACTATCACTATCAAAAACAAGAGCTAGGCAACACCAGTGACTTTATTGCCGCCTACTTTGGTCTCAGCGGTCCATGCTACTCTGTCTCAACAGCCTGCTCTTCTAGTGGGCGAGTGTTTATTAGCGCGCAAAGACTGCTACATAGCCACCTAGTCGATGCGGTGTTGGTGGGGGGCGTTGACTCTATTTGTCAGCTCACTTTAAACGGTTTTAACAGCCTTGAAGCTTTATCACCAACCCTTTGTCAGCCGTTTTCGGCCTCTCGAAATGGTATCAATATTGGTGAATCTGCAGCCCTGATGCTACTGAGTTATCAGCGCACTGAGACTGCTCTACTGGGTGCAGGGGACAGTTCTGACGCCTACCATATTTCAGCGCCGCAACCGGAAGGATTGGGAGCCGAACAAGCCATGCAAAAAGCTTTAGATAACGCAGGGTTAGCAGCGCATGATATTGGTTATGTGAATGCGCATGGTACGGCCACGCCCCTTAACGATAGTATGGAGAGTAAAGCCATCTATCGCTTGTTTGGCAGTGCGGTACCGGTGAGTTCGACCAAACCATTGACCGGTCACACATTAGGCGCGGCCAGCGCAACAGAAGCGGCCATTGCCTGGCATATATTAAAATACAATTTACCCCTCCCCCAACAACAGTGCATTGATAAGGCTGACGACATCGAGATATCCCTTGTAGAAGCGCCAATAACGCTACAAGGAAAAGCGATTTTAAGTAATTCATTTGCCTTTGGTGGGAATAACATCAGCTTAATTTTTGGTTACGTAAATGACTGACTATCCTGAGATTCAACAACTGCTCCCGCATGATGAGCCCATGATCCTCATCGACCGAGCAGTAGATATTCAACAAGAGTCGATTCACTGTCAGGTGCAAATTGGCCAGAAGAACCCTTTCTTCAATGTCGAATCAAACAGTATTCCAGCCTATGTGGGTATTGAGTTTATGGCTCAATCCATTGCTGCATGGTCTGGCTATCATGCCATGCAACAAGGGCAAGCCCCAGCAATAGGCTTTTTGCTGGGTAGTCGCCGCTATGTTTCTCATTGCGATGCATTTCAACAAAATCAAATTTTAGATATATATGCAGAGAAGTTAATGGAAGATAATGGTATGGCCGTCTTTATTGCGCGCATTGAGTTAGATAAGCACGTCGTTGCCACGTGTCAACTCAATGTGTACGTACCCTCTGAAGAGAAATTAAAAGAAATGAAAATCAGGAGTCAACAATGACCCGTCAAGTTTTAGTCACTGGTGCCAGTAAAGGCATAGGTAAAGCAATCGCCATTCAATTAGCCAGCGATGGGTTTACCGTTGCGGTTCACTATATGGGTGATATTAATGGTGCGAAAGATACCTTAGCGGTAATTGAACAAAATGGTGGTACAGGACGTCTCATTCAATTTGATATTAGTGATCGTGAGCAATGTCGCACGGAACTGGAAGCGGATATCGCCACGCATGGGGCCTATTATGGCGTAGTCAATAACGCAGGTATTACTCGCGATACCGCGTTTCCAGCCATGACCGAAGAAGAGTGGGATGGTGTGATTCACACCAACTTAGATAGCTTCTATAACGTGTTGCATCCTTGCATTATGCCTATGGTACAAAAACGTAAAGGGGGCCGTATTGTCTGCCTTACTTCGGTTTCTGGCCTTATGGGCAACAGAGGGCAAACCAACTACAGCGCGGCAAAAGCTGGCGTCATCGGCGCGACCAAATCACTGGCTCTGGAACTGGCTAAACGAAAAATTACCGCCAACTGTGTTGCCCCAGGTTTGATTGATACCGGTATGGTTGACGAGCATGTTAAAGAGCATGCCCTTCCGCAAGTGCCTTTGCGCCGTATGGGTGAACCTGAAGAAGTCGCAGGATTGGTGAGTTACCTTATGTCTGACATTGCAAGCTATGTCACGCGCCAAGTCATTTCTGTCAATGGAGGTCTAATATGACACACAGAGTTGTTGTAACGGGTATGTCTGGTGTTACCGCCTTTGGTGATGACTGGGAAAGCATAGAACCGAAACTACGTGCTTGCGAAAACGCAACGCAATATATGCCCTCTTTTGAGCAATATGAAGGGCTAAATACCAAACTGGCCGCGCCCATTAATGACTTTGAACTGCCAAAGCACTATAAGCGTAAGCAAGTTCGTGGCATGGGCCGAGTCTCTAAGTTGGCCACAGTAGCAACCGAAAACGCCTTAACTCAAGCCGGTCTTATTGGCGCTGAGGTACTAAGCAACGGTCAAACGGGCATTGCTTATGGCTCATCTACCGGCAGTACCGATGCCATTGGTGCATTTGGCGTGATGCTAAACGATAAATCCACTAAAGCCATTACCGCCACTACCTATGTGCAAATGATGCCCCATACCGCAGCGGTTAACGTGGGCTTGTTCTTTGGGTTAAAGGGACGCGTGATCCCCACCAGCAGTGCTTGTACTTCTGGTAGCCAAGCCATTGGTTACGCTTATGAAGCCATTAAGCATGGCTATCAAACCGTGATGGTTGCCGGTGGTGCAGAAGAGCTTTGCCCGACAGAATCAGCCGTGTTTGATACCTTATTTGCTACCAGTTTAAAAAATGACACGCCAAAGAGCACGCCTCGCCCTTATGATGCTGACCGAGATGGTTTGGTGATAGGTGAAGGTGCAGGATCACTGATCCTTGAAGAGTATGAACATGCTAAAGCGCGTGGCGCCAAAATTTACGCTGAAGTGATTGGTTTTGCCAGTAACTGCGATGCCACCCATGTCACTCAACCGCAAAGAGAAACCATGCAAATCTGTATGGAGATGGCACTGCGTGACGCAAAACTGGCTCCTGAAAAAATTGATTATGTTTCCGCTCACGGCACTGCAACGGATCGCGGGGATATTGCCGAAAGTAACGCTACGGCTAATGCTCTAGGTAAAGTGCCGATCAGTTCGCTCAAGAGTTACTTTGGCCACACTCTTGGGGCTTGTGGCGCAATAGAAGCATGGTTAGGCATTGAAATGATGCACTGTAATTGGTTTAACCCCACTCTTAATTTAGAGAGCTTGGATGAGCAGTGTGGCGATCTAGATTACATCACAGATAAAGGTCGCACTCTCAATGTAGAGTATTTTATGAGCAATAACTTTGCCTTCGGGGGCATTAATACCTCTCTGATTTTTAAAAAACAGCCCCAATAAGTCACAGTGGTGATTGTTCGTATGACATTATCTGTATACAGTGAGCAATCACCACCGCCTTAACGCATCGCAGCCGAAAGACACTGCGACCCATCCCCTATTTTACCCTATTCCACACATTGATAGATTTGGCCGATACTCGTCTCAGAGAACAACAGGCGCTGTATCAAATGAGCCACTTCCCCACGTGAAATAGAGCCATGCACCTCTGTGTCTTGCGACAAAACACCTTGTCCGTTGCTCGGCCCATCTTGCAACCCACCTGGTCGCAAAATAGTGTAATCCAAGGTGCTGCTTTGTAACCAAGACTCCGCTAAAGATTTTTCTCGAACCGAATCACCAAACATCGCTTTTGCTTGGGGTGATAAGTACTGCCAACTCTTGCCACAGCCTAGTGATGTCACCAACAAAAAACGTTTTACCCCTTTAGCTTGTAATGCATCCACTAAATATCGATGGCCAAGGTAATCCACAGGGTTATCAGATTTAAAACTGCCCATAGTGGAAATAACCCAAGCATCATTTGCTATTTGTGCAACCGCCTCTTCCACCTGTACCTTGTTTGTGGCATCACAAGCAATTGTTGAGATATTAGCTAGCAATGGATTGTGAGTAGGATGACGAGCTACCCCCGTCACCGCATAATCCAAACCGACAAAATGATCCACAATCGCCGCACCTAAGCCACTGGAAGCACCAAATACAAACACTTTTTTCATCGTCACTCACTCAGTTAATGATAATGATTGTATTTTGCATTAACTGACATTAAAAAACTATGTAACGAGATTAAAACTGTGAATGCGCGTACTTAAACAAACAGTAAGCGAATGTGATCGAACAACCTTTTAAATATGCTGCCCTGTTGTATGTCATGTAGCGCAATCAAGGGCGTTGTTTTTAATACATTTTTGCTTGAGTCTACATAGCTAACAGAACCAATGGTGTCCCCTTTATAAATAGGCGCCTTTAATTGACGGTGCACATCAACCACGGCTTCTATTCCACTTCCGCGGCGCACCGACATATAGATGTCCTTCTCCACACCCGCACTGAGTTGGTTATCCTTACCCATCCACACTCGTGTACTGGTTAACTCCGTCTCTGCGCTGTGAGGCTTGATTGTCTCAAAGAAACGAAAACCATAATTGAGCAAACTCTTGCTTTCCGATGCACGCGTGCTGGCACTGGAGGTGCCTAATACAACAGAAATTAACCTCATTTCTCCCTTAGTGGCGGTGCTCACTAGGCTGTATCCTGCGCCTGAGGTGTAACCTGTTTTCATTCCATCAACATTAATGCTTCTGTCACGAAGTAACACATTACGGTTATGCTGAGTAATATTGTTGTAGGTAAAAGATCGCTCACTATAAAGGGGATAAAGATCCGGTACATCACGAATTAATGCCTGCCCTAACTTTGCCATATCGTAAGCGGTGGTCATTTGGTTAGGATCATCTAGGCCATGAGGGTTCGCAAAATACGTATCCGTCATCTGTAAACGTTGTGACCAAGAGTTCATTAAGTCGACAAATGCTCCTTCCGAACCCGCCACATGCTCTGCAATTGCAACGGAGGCATCATTCCCTGATTGGATGATCAAGCCACGTAACAGATCACTAAATTGTACGTTACTGCCCACCTCAATAAACATTTTCGATGAGTCTGGGAAGTTTTTTGCCCAAGCATTACGGCTAATTGTCACGCTGTCATTTTTTGAAATATTACCTCGATTAAGCTCTTGGCCTGCGGTGTAGGAGGTCATCAACTTAGTCAAACTGGCAGGCTTTAAGCGTTCTCTCGAATTTTGCTCAGCAATGATTTCCCCAGAATAGAAGTCGAGTAGTACATAGCCCTTAGCCGATAGCGATGGCGGGTTTGGTACAGCCATGGGGGCGGCGGTAATAGATAATGAAAAAGAGGCAAGAATTGCAAAAGTAAAACTGTTCCGTTTTTTATTCATAGATTCAAAAGTTCAGTAGGATTCAAAAAACGCACCATTTTCTATGGTGCTTTATGTGTTACTGCTGTTATTGGATATTGTTACGAGGAAAAATCGTTATCAAACATATCAATACTTTTAAATACTACCTTGTCATACACACATTGTTGCAGTGAATTATGTCTGTTTGACACACTCAGTTACACTCTGCTTTTTGCCTTTAATTTCCTGTCGATAATTTGACATAGACCGCACAGTTACCTTGCATAATGGTGTTTCTTTTTAGCAATATATGGTTCACGACAATGGTCAAACGGTGCTTTATTCTATTGTTCTTCTTTAGCTTGGCCGGGTGTACGCACAACCAAGCGAAAAAACTGGATATGAACACATCCCCAATAAATGTGTACCCACAGCATATGACCAACATTCAGCTTTGCGATACCTTATATTATGGTCGCGCTACCAATCAGACTCATGCGGCCATAGGCAGTGAGTTTAACCGTCGCAAACTGTCCAAAGGTTGGTGTACACAGCGAGAAAATGAGTTTTACTCGACCCATATTGGTCGCTGGTTCGTACATAGCTCTTAAGTTGCGGCTATTACCGTGGATGCGTTGCCACGCTTACCTTAAATCATCCGCTGGCGAAGCTGATAAAACATCGCAGCCAGCGCTTGGGGATCAAGATGGCTAAGTGTCGATAGTTGCTGTTGCACCGTATCGAAATACAAGCGGTTATTCATGTCACTCAATGCGTTATAATAGTGAGTTCGACGCCCTAAAATAAAGTTGTTCTGTTCGGCTTCGCTCATACTAAAAAAGCGATCTATGGTCGATAACAATGAGGCTTTATCCTCAGGAAGACGCCCACTCAACTCCATAAGTAAGTTGATGGAATGGAAGTTACCATATTGGCTATCAATGCCTTGTAACTGTTCAATTAATGCTTGTTGCTCGGCTACCATCTCCTGCTCAGTTAAAGGCGTAAACAGCCCTTTTTGCACCATATCATCCAAATCCGTCCCCGGCTTAACCGCCAATGACAGTACACGTATTTCATGTGGATTAATCTGATTTAACAGTTGTGCGGTTTGTTGCACGTGATCATCAGACAACTCCTTGCCCCCTAACCCCATAATGATAAAGGTCATCATTTTCATGCCCGCTTGCTTGGCAAACTCAGCCGATTTAAGAATTGATTTAGGGGTAATGCCTTTTTTCATTTTCTTCAATACTTGAGCCGAGCCGGATTCCATACCGCAATACAGCATATTTAAACCCGCGTCACATATGGCTTTCATTTCTGTAGCCGTTTTCTTGGTCATCGTCTGGGCGCGCCCGTAGGAACTGATTTGTTGCAACTCAGGAAATGCCTGTTTAAGGGTGGCTAAAACCTCGAGTAAATCTTCTGTTGGCATGGCAAATGAATCACCATCTTGCAAAAAGCAGGTGGTAAATTTTCGCTGTTTATAAAAGGCCTTAGCCGCCCAAATATCACGCTTGATATCGGCAACAGAACGTATAGAAAAGGACATACCTTCAAATAAAGTGCAAAAACTGCACTTGTTCCAAGGGCACCCTTGTGTCGTTCTAATTAATAAACTTTCTGCTTCTGAAGGGGGGCGAATTGGCCCTTGTTGGAAATTAAGTGATGGCATGACAACGACTCGTCTATTTTTAAATGATGATGGCTATGGTATGACTTGTGAGTTCAACAAAAAACACTATATTAATTGATATATTTTCAAAAATGGATTGAGTAAATGTTATTAAATGACCTTAAGGTGCTGCTTAAAGTTGCTGAATTTCGTAGCATTACCGCGGCGGCCAACAGTTTAGACATGCAAATGGCGACCGCTAGCGCTGCCATCAAACGAGTAGAAAAAGCGGTCGGAGTGGAGCTCTTTATTCGCACCACCCGACAATTACGCTTATCACCGGCCGGAGAACGATATTTACCCCTCTGCGAACAAGCCTTACAACTGTTAGATAAAGCGAAGCTAAATGTTGAGGATGATCTGGATGTCCTCGGCGGTGAAATTAGAATTGCCCTTTCCTCCGATCTGGGGCGAAATGTCATCACCCCTTGGATTGATGAGTTTCTTCTAGCGCACCCTCAAGTCAAACTGCGCAGTAACATCAGCGACAGTAATATTGATTTTTATCGAGACTCTGTGGATATGGCACTACGCTATGGCCGGCCTACTGATGCCAGCATGTATGGGTTTAAAATCTGCAATGTGCCCCGACTTTTATGCGCCACTAAATCCTACTTAGAACAACATGGCACCCCCACCCACCCAGATGAGCTAAAACAGCATAATGGGCTCTTTTATCAATTAGGTGACATTGTTCAAAATGAATGGCGCTTTCAACAGCAAGAGCAAAGCTTTAAAGTCAAACTTACCGGTAATAGAGCCTCAAATGATGGCGATTTGGTACGTCGTTGGTGCGTCACAGGTCATGGCTTTGCGATCAAATCCTGTTTAGATATGGCAGACGATTTACTCTCAGGGCGGGTGATCAATGTTCTCCCGGAATTTACCGCCGAATCCACTGAACTTTGGTTAGTCTGCCCGAGTAGGCAATCCATCACACCAACAGTAAGATTGTTACGAGATTACTTTAGACAGCAAACGCAGCAGTTGCTGAAGAAATTAGTCGCACAGCAGATTTTGCCCGCCAGTGTCACCACGTTATAGCGGTGTATTTTGTCACCGATTGACACGTCGCGCTGTCATTTATCAAAAAGAACGTCACTATCAACAATCTTGTCAATCACTCATAAAGGTCACTTTATTGGCAATAAGTGGGCTTTCTGACACATTTAGTTACTCTACTTTCAGCCCTTATGCCAAAAATTTGAGCTAAGTATACATTTCTAAGCAATCTCTGATTGATTAAATCCAGTAGGGCGTATATCCTCTCTGTCGATATAATCATACAATAGTATATTTCGGAGTTAGACATGACTAAACCTGTTATTGGTTTCATCGGCCTGGGCCTTATGGGCGGCAACATGGTTGAAAACCTACAAACACGCGGCTACCAAGTAAACGTAATGGACCTTAACCAAGACGCAGTTGACGCTGTTCTTGCTCGTGGTAACGCGACACAATTTACTTCAGCAAAAGAACTTGCAGCAGCAAGTGACGTTGTTGAACTTTGCCTAACAACTTCAGCAGTTGTTGAAATAATTGTTTACGGCGAAGACGGTATCCTAGCGGGTATTAAAGAAGGCTCTACTCTAATCGACTTCGGTACTTCTATCCCTGCTTCTACTAAGAAAATCGGTGCTGAACTAGCAACTAAAGGCGCGGGCATGATCGACGCACCTCTAGGTCGTACTCCTGCACACGCTAAAGATGGCCTTCTAAACATCATGGCTGCTGGCGACATGGATACGTTCAACAAAGTTAAACCTCTTCTAGAAGAGCAAGGCGAAAACGTATTCCACCTAGGTACTCTAGGTTCAGGTCACGTAACTAAACTAGTTAACAACTTCATGGGTATGACAACTGTTGCTACTATGTCTCAAGCGTTCGCAGTAGCGAAACTTGCAGGTGTTGACGGCCAACAATTGTTTGACATCATGTCAGCTGGTCCTTCAAACTCTCCGTTCATGCAGTTCTGTAAATTCTACGCTGTAGACGGCGAAGAAAAACTAGGCTTCTCTGTTGCTAACGCAAACAAAGACCTTGGTTACTTCCTTGCTCTTTGTGAAGAGCTTGGTACTGAGTCTCTAATCGCTCAAGGTACTTCTACTAGCCTACAAGCTGCTGTTGATGCAGGCATGGGTAACAACGACGTACCAGTAATCTTCGACTACTTCACTAACCTTAAGAAGTAATTAGAAGATAAACCTTACGGTTTAAAAATAAAACCTGACTGTTTCTTTGAAACCGTCAGGTTTTTTTCTATCTGATCATTTGAAAAATACTGTTCTAAAAACCTCTTTGCTTCCAAAACTGCCCTTCATCACGAGCCACTACCTTAAACGTCTTCTCGGCAATTATTCTACCCTGCATTTCAAGTACCATACGCCATTCGCCTAGATTACTTTCTAAACCGTCAACTGGGTGTAACAGTTGTATGGTATCTCCTAAATAGAAATTCCAATCATTACTTCGCACATAAATGTCACCAGCAAATGCCTCAAGGACTTTACCCTTCTTATTTATTATCCCTGGATGATAAATGCAGTAATTGAGCAACGTCCCTTTTGCTTTCTTAATATTGACCGTAAATCCGAACTCAATATTTTCATCGGCAACTATAGTGTTAGTAAACTGCACTATTTTAGGAAGATCTTTTGAGTCTGCATCCCAATGAGAGTAGAGACCGTAAGAGGTAATTTCTATTATTGGAGTTCTCTTTGCCAAGGTATAGCCTTAGTTAAAATTAATAATTATATACAAACACTAGCATAACAATTCAATCCACTATTGATATTTCATTGTTATTATTTCATTCATTGATATAAGCAACCCGTACTGCACGGCGCAAAATACAAACAGAGTCAAAACACTCATATTTACAAACTGTTTTTATTATTGTACGGCAATAGACTCAAAATAGCTTCCTCCCTCCTTTCGCGTATTTTTACATTCATCAACACTGCATACTAAAAGTCAATCCTATAACATATTTCAGCTCAAACCCTTGATTTTCAATCAATTATATTTTTACATTACTCTAGAAAGATCACATTTCATCAAACTTTCTCCCCGAACGAATACCAATGACATTGCATAATAAATATAACCAAACATTATTATTTATAATGGAATCATTCAGACAACCAATGATTATCGAGTGTGTGTACCCCTCATCAATGTAATTTAGAGTGCACAAAACATAATGTATTTCCACTAAGCCTAGTTCATTGCTTACCAGGAAATATCTTATTTTTTGCGTTCGAAAGTGCATTTCTTAATTTTAAATGCTCATACGCATTAGCAAAACCTAATATTAACTTTACATACACTATCAACATTAATAGTTTATTAATCAAAGGAAATGGAACAATGAGTGAAATCACGTCTAAGTTTAATCGCAGGAACTTTTTAAAAGGTGGCGCTGGTGTCGCAGTTGCAGGATTAAGTACCTCTCTTTTCTCAGCAAGTGCTTCTGCAAAACAACCAAACTTCGTAGGTAATTCATCTTCAGATAAAAACTTTTGGAAGAAAGTGCAGCAACAATTCTCCCTTGCTAAAGATAGTGTTTATATGAACATTGGCACCACAGGTTCTATGCCAAGCAGCGTGTTGCAAGCCTTTAATGAGAATAACGAACTGGTCGCTAAATACCCTTGGGACATGCAAAACAAATTTGGTGCATGGCCTTATGTGAGCGAAATGGTTGCAGACATTGCTCCAGGCTTTGGTGCTGATGAGAATGAGATTGTTCTTAGCCGTAATACGACCGATGGCATGAGCCCTATCATTGGTGGACTAGACTTTAAAAAAGGCGACATCATTATTACCACCCACCATGAGCATATTGGTGGTACTTCCCCTCTATTTGCAGCAGCAGAGCGCTCTGGTGCCAAAATAGTCGTAGTAGAAATTCCTGTTTACACTGGCGAGAAAAAACTCAGTAAAGCGGATTACGTAAAACCTTTTGCTAAAGCGATTGCGGATGCTAAAGACAAAGCTCGTCTAGTCATGTTCTCACACATCACCTATAAAACAGGGGCGTTACTTCCAGCAAAAGAAATCTGTGCACTTGCCCGTAATAACAGAACCCCCACCCTAGTTGATGCCGCACATACTATCGGTATGATGAATGTAAACCTACACGATTTTGACTGTGACTTCTACGCAGGTTCAGGCCATAAGTAGCACTGTGGCCCGGTATTTTATACATTCGCCAAGAAGCTGAGCGTCTAGTACGTTTCTGGCCTGCAGATCGCCGTCCTTTCTATCAAATTAACTCTTCATTAGGTGGATGATAAATATGAAACCTCAAGCTTTGCAACTCGTATGCAATATATTGGTAATGATCACTACCCATCAAAGCAAGCATTAACGGACTCTTGTAAACTTTGGGATCAAATTGGCCGTGATTAGATCGAAGAGCGCATTTTAGACCTCAGTGCTTTATGTAAAGAAGAGCTAGCTAAGCAGTTACCAAAAGGGGCTTTCTTCTATCCGCCAAACCGCGAACTGTCTAGTGATTTAACTGCATTTAACCCATTCTTTGACGATGTGGCTAACATTACTCGCCTTACCGAATTTCGTGATCGCCTTCGCGAAGAATACGGCTATATTATCCGTACCACGAACTTCCCGTTGCATCTAGGTGACACTACTGATACATATGCACTATGTATCTTAACTCACCTTTTCCATGATGAAGATGATGTAAAAGAGCTAGTTAAGGCTATGGCTCATTTATACAAACGCATGGCGTAACCTTGGTTGGGCTCACTTGTTTTGAGCGAGCCCAATACTCTACTTAGGATAATTTCATTAATGACAGCACCCAAGACTCTGTGGACGTTTATTGGCAGTATTTTAATTACATTACTGTTGAGTATTAAGGCATGCTACGCCCATGATTTAAAAGAGATTCGTGAAGCTGGTGTCATTAGACATATCGGCATCCCCTATGCCAATTTTATTAATTACATCAATACCGACGGATTATATTCTGCGCGAGGGTTAGATGTTGAACTAGTGCTAGGCTTTGCTCAATACATAGGCGTAAAATACGAATTTGTACCTAGCACTTGGAGCCGTGCATTTGGACAACTTACCGGCAAGAGAGCTGTATTTAAAGACAATAAAATACAATATGGTGCCAGTGAACCGATTACAGGGGATATAATAGCTAACGGGGCAACCATTCTTCCTTGGAGAGAGGAGTTAGTGGACTTTTCTGATGACTATTTCCCTTCTGCTGTATGGCTTGTTTCTCGGTCAGACTCAAAACTAAAGCCTATCTCCCCAAGCGACTCTATCGATAATGATATCGTGGAGGTTAAGCGACTAATTAAAGGTCAAGATGTCTTGGTAATGGAACAAACCTGTTTAGATCCAAACCTTTATGATCTCTACGAGACAGGCGCTAATATTATACTTCCAGAAAAGGCACGTAAGTTAAATGAAATGGTTCCCGTCATTTTAAATAACGATGCGGCCAATACTTTACTAGATGTCCCTGACACCTTAATCGCTTTAGAGAAATGGCCAGGTGAAATCAAAGTGATCGGCCCGGTATCAGAAGAGCAATTTATGGCTGCCGGTTTTCGTAAAGATTCCCCACAATTGCGTGAGGCGTTTAATGATTACCTAAAACTGATTAGAAGTAATGGTACGTATCATCTTTTAATTGAAAAATACTATCCTTCTGTTTTCTACTTTTATAGTGATTACTTCGAGGCTCACGAGAACAACGACAAATGAGAATGAGGCTTAAACTACATAGCCGAAATGCAATATTAATCGGAGGCTTCCTGCTGGGAGCTTACCTATTATTAATGATTATTGTCACCCAGGCAGGACAAGATCGCCTAAAAGAGTCTCAAATTAATGAACTCAACCTAAAGGTGCAAACATATGCTGAATCCCTTAGCTATTTTTTAGCTGAGACGCGTTATGACGTCCAAGGGGTCGCAAAACATAAAACGACTTACACGTTTTTTGCTAACCTCGCATCGGGGATGTCCATGAAATATGGATTAGGCTCTAGCCTACTGCAACTCAATCACAATCTCATAAGTTTAACCAAATCAACCCATAATAAGGTCGCCCTATTTGATCGAATGCTGATTGTCGGCTTTAAATCGAATGTCATTTCAGATTCTCATCGTAAACAGCCTTTTGATGTTAGCAGTATTCCATTTGATGAAATGCGTCATGTGGATAGCAAAATTGATATTCAATTTAAACACGACCACATGCTCATTAGAATGCTACAAAATGTGTACTTTAATGGCGAATTAGTCGGTGTCGTCGTAGGCTACGTAAAAAGAGACGTTTTGATTCACTTATTGACCTCTCAAGAGTACCTCAACAGCAGCAGTCAACTTGATCTCGTTGCCAACCAAGCCATACTGCCCATTTGGAATACCTTTGAATCAAAGAAAGATCACCTAAACGCAAACCAAAAAAATACTTTATATTTTAGCCGAGAAGTTAAAAATACCCCTTTTAGGCTGCATGCTTGGTTTGAGCCTGTATCCGAAAGCCAAATCATTACCTCGACATGGTTTACCGCAGGTTTATCCTTTTTAGCTTTACCGGTTATCTTTGGGCTGTACTACTCGCTGCGTATCAATAACACCAATCTTGTTCTTACTACCAAGATTAAAGAAACACACAAGCAACAATCGGCATTAACCCGTCAAAACAATCGCCTTAAAACCGAAATTGATCGACGAAAAATGTATGAACTGGAATTAGCCTATCAAGCTACCCATGATGCGTTAACTCGACTTTCAAATAGGAAGTCAGGTGATGAGAAGTTAAGGCACGCTTTGTTACAAGCGCAAAGAAGCAATAAAAATGTCTTAGTCATTTTTATTGACCTTGATAACTTCAAACAAATTAACGATACATTAGGTCACTTAGCTGGGGATCAACTATTAAAACAGACAGCGCAACGTCTGCGTGACTCGGTGCGTAAAACCGATGTGGTGGCTCGTATTGGTGGCGATGAGTTCTTATTAGTAATTCCAGAGTTATCTTCAATAGAAGAAGCACAATCTCTAGCATCAAAACTACTCGTTACCTTTGAAGACCCCTTCTTGCTCGATAAAAGTGAGTTCTTTGTCTCTTCCAGTATCGGTATGTCCATTTACCCTCAAGATGGTCAAACAGCTGAAGATCTCATGGCACACGCTGATATTGCTATGTATCGGGTCAAAAAAGAAGGCCGTAATGGGTTTAGCTTCTATGAACCGAATATGAACGTCAATGTTCAACGTAACCTTGATATTGATGCAAGGCTACGCCAAGCCATCAACCAAGGTAAGCTAGAAGTCTATTACCAACCGATCATCGACTTAAACAGTGAAAAAATAGCAGGCGCTGAAGCTCTAATGCGCTGGAATGATGATAAGTTAGGATTTGTGTCACCCAATGAGTTTATCCCTATAGCCGAAAAAAATGGACTTATTCATAAAGTCGGTGAAATTGCCTTACATACGGCCTGTCATCAAATACAGCAGTGGCAAAGCATTCAACCGTTATCTATTGCCGTCAATTTCTCTTCGGCTCAATTTAGACAGCAAGACACCGTTATGCAGAATGTGTTAACCGCTCTGCAGTCATCAGGGCTCGATCCAAGTTTGCTCGACATTGAAATTACTGAAAGTTTGTTGGTTAGCAATAACAGTGAGACCAATCGCTTATTAGAAGACATCAAGAAAATTGGCATCCATTTCTCTATTGATGATTTTGGTACTGGGTATTCAGCATTGAGCTATTTACAGAAATTTCCATTCAGTAAACTGAAAATAGACCGATCATTCTTACAAGATATGGAAAGTACCCCGTCGTCTCAAGAACTCGTTAATGCCATTATTGCTATGGCAAAAGCGCTCGGCCTGAAAGTAGTTGCTGAAGGCGTTGAAACCGCTTGGGATAAAAACTATCTGCAAACCCATAACTGTGAATTTGCACAAGGGTATTACTATAGCCGTCCGTTATCTAAAGAAGCCTTTGAAGCTTTATTGCTCGAAAGCAATCAACAAACCAGCTAGGTTGAAACAACAAAGACACCTTTCACTCTCTGTGCAGGTCAATGGGTTATACCAATCACACTAAGTAAGTGTTCAGAAATAGCGCAGGAAAAATGCTCGAAAACAAGGCAGAATTTTTCCATAAGTCGTTATTCTACAATCAAAAATTCTAACGCAGTTATCGTGTATGTTAACAAGCTAGAATGACCCGTTATTTAGTACGATTGGTATCATTATCCGTGAGGATTAAGCCCGTTTATGGTTAATGAATTTATGTTGTTTCATGCCATTGTCATGTTGGCTGTGTTTTTTCATGCTATCTGTCATGCTAGGTTGGCTTTGCCTATCTGAATGCCAACCCTTCCTCACTCTATCAGTGCTGTCGCCACTGCGATTTTCCGCCACCACTATCGCAGAAGAACCCATAAAGCCAGTAGTTGAATCTACTTGCGCTAAAACCACAGGTGCAAACAGCGCAATACAAGCCACTAATAATCCAGAAATATATTTCATTTTCACGCCCTCATTAAACAAAGTTAACATTACGAGCGTCCCTTACTTTGTACTACTTTGATGATATCAACGACCTATGCTGACACAGAATTTGCTATCATTTTCAATTAGGGACTAACGATTGTTTACGGTATCCACCTCAAAAAGGTTCACTCTCGCCTCCATTATCCATTCCGTTCATCGGCCAAAACATGACCCTTTATGAGGCAGATACCTGCCATCAAAGTAAGTAACGGATCCTCCTAACCTAGGCTTAACTCGACTACTTTTTGCAAAAGAAACCCTATGCTCACTTACTGTGATTGCTATAAATAGACCTTACCGGATAAGTAAATCTTTCACATAACATCGAACAACCGACATCAGTTTAAGACTTTTAATACCTATCACACTAAGTAAGTGTTCAGAAATAGCGCAGGAATAATGCTCGAAAACAAGGCAGGATTTTTCGATAAGTCGTTATTCTACAATCAAATACTCTAACGCAGTTATCGCGTATTTTAACACGCTAGAATGACCCGTTTTTTAGTACGGTTGGTATAAGTCATTCACTGATTAATTCTGATAGATGGGCATGGCAGCAATGCATATATATTAGTTTTTGATTGTGCTTATTGGTGTGCAAGTGAAGGGGTATTTATAGTAAAAAGCGACTCAGGGAAACTGCCTCTAGAAAGAAGCAGTTATAAGCTCACCGGCAAATTAGCTACGTTTGTGATGAATCCGTTTACGAGGCTCTTTATCCGCCTTATCTAACATAGGTGAGTCAGTAGTACTCTGCATTGGGTTCATCATGTCATCCTTTTTAATGGATGTTGACGGAACCACCTTTCTCTCTGTGCTTGACCCACTTTTGTTTTCCGCCATCAACACTGAAGTGGAGTTAACTTTCGTCGTATCAACATTTTGTTGGGCTAAAACGACGGGGGAGAACACGATAATGGACAAGACTAAGCTCATTGTACTTTTCATTAGAACACCATCCTTTAACTGATACGTGCTTTTATAGTTTAGTCGCACATCCACCACAAAGATATTATTGACTATTATCACTGTGTAAAGGGAGGTGAGATAATGTTGCCATTAAAAATAGTGAACAGCCGTGTACTAAGAGGCGTGACAGACAAAAAACCCTGCGCTAAGGCAGGGTCAAATCATCAATACTGACGCGTTATTTTAGCTGTCATCTTCTGTAAAGTTAGTCGGTAGACTGACTTTCATTTCGTTCCAGTATTGACCACTTTCAATGCCATATTGACGTACAACCGCAGGAATACGTTCGCGATTTCCGTCTTCACATATAGCCAGAAGATCTTTATAAAAGCGCAAGGCTAAGTCACGTGATTTCGGGCTTGAAAAGTAGAAAGCTCCCACACGATCGTACAGTTTTTTAATACCGTTAAAAATCAAACCGTAAATTTGATTACCCGAGTGGAAAGCTAAGTGCTGAAACAACATGTAATCATAATAGTTAAACGTCTTGGCAATCATGATTGCATCACGTTTCAACTCGTCTTTCTCATTGTCTTCTTTCACATTCTGCGCAATTTTATCTGAGTATGGGAAAGTATCCATAAAGCTAGCAAAGGAATCTGCAGCCATTAACGCCTCACAAGACTCAATGACACGCTTTAATGTAGCCTCAGACTGCTCTTTATTCACCTTAAACGCATAGCGCATGAAGATTGGGCTGATACTCGTTCTCGCCGCCAACAGATCCTCTACGATGCTCGTAGCATTATCCGCATCCAGAGTCATTAAAGTATCCAAAATATGCAAACCTGAAGTTTCCATAAATTGATTTACTTTAGTGGGTTTGCCATGTTGAATCGTCAACCAACCGTCACGAGCAAGGCGCTGTAGCACCTCTCTCAACGTGGTTCTTGTTACCCCAATCAACTCAGAAAGTTCACGTTCCGCAGGTAAAATAGAACCAGGCGCAAAACGTCCGTTCCAAATGCTTTCGATAATGTACTTTTCTGCAAAGCCTGCAGGGCTTTTCGCCTTAATAACCATAGATTGGCAGTTCCAAGTCAAAAATTAATTCAAATATAACTCATCATACCACCTAATTTACGATTACAAAAATAAGTCCGACACTTGTAGTCAATAGGATCAAAGGCTCACCAATAAATACAAACAATATAAGTGAATAAAAAATCAAAAAAGCAAGCCTATGTTTCATAGCAACAACAAAACAAAATGAAACAAAACCGATTATGCAAGTGACACTTAATTACAAAATCAGTAAAACATCACAAATAACCCCTAAAAATTCAACACAATCAAACCCTAGAGTACGACTAACACACTGAATTTTTACCAACACAACCAAGCACTTACAAAACAGCGGTTAAAACAGCCACTTTCCCCTAATTTGTTTTCACTCGTATTGAGAGTTAGATCACATTAATAATTTGACTAACAAAGCTATTAGAGTAAATTTGCGTCAATAATATTAGTGTTACGAGATATTACATCTCGCTGCCCACCAATATATGAACTTATCTCACTGCAAATCTTAAGTTTACCTACTAATTGAATCCGGTTATTGCAGGAGCGGTCAAATAGCGACCTAACCCGATTTACATTACTTATAGAGAGAAGCATTATGCCCTTGAGTCTAGGAAACGCCTTTATCAAGAATTTTCTTGGCAAGGCTCCAGACTGGTACAAACTCGCCATTATTGGCTTTTTAATTATTAACCCTTTCGTCTATTTCCATGTTGACCCCTTTGCCGCCGGTTGGTTACTGGTTGTTGAATTCATTTTTACCTTAGCCATGGCGCTAAAATGTTATCCATTACAACCCGGCGGACTGCTCGCCATTGAGGCCATCGCCATTGGCATGACAACCCCTGAAATGGTTAAGCATGAGCTGGTCGCAAATATAGAAGTACTGTTGCTATTGATCTTTATGGTGGCCGGTATTTATTTTATGAAGCAGTTATTGCTACTTATCTTTACTAAGATATTGCTAGGGATTCGCTCTAAAGCCATGTTATCGGTCGCATTTTGCGCCGCGTCCGCTTTTCTTTCTGCTTTTCTTGATGCTCTGACTGTTATTGCCGTTGTCATTAGTGTGTCTATTGGTTTCTACGCCATTTATCACAAAGTGGTATCAGGGAAAGGCCACAACAGTCAGCATGACCACACTCAAGATGGTCACCTTACTGAACTCACTCGTGATGATCTTGATGAGTACCGCGCGTTTTTACGCTCACTACTTATGCATGCTGGCGTTGGTACCGCCCTTGGTGGTGTAATGACCATGGTAGGCGAGCCACAAAACCTCATTATTGCCGATCAGGCGGGTTGGTTGTTTGGTGAATTTATTTTACGCATGCTACCCATAACCTTGCCCGTATTGGCAATGGGTTTGTTAACCACCATTGTTATCGAAAAACTAAAAATCTTTGGCTATGGTTCTGAATTGCCACCTCAGGTGCGTCAAATATTAGTGAATTACAACCAAGAAGAAAAAAAACGTCGCACGAAACAAGATGTGGCCAAACTTTGGGTGCAAGGTGCCATTGCAGTTTGGCTGATTTTTGGTCTAGCCTTTCACGTTGCGGCTGTAGGGCTTGTGGGCCTGTCGGTGATCATTCTTGCCACCGCATTTACTGGGATTATTGAAGAGCACGCCTTAGGCAAAGCATTTGAAGAAGCACTGCCTTTTACTGCGCTTCTTGCTGTCTTCTTTGTGATTGTTGCCGTTATTATTAAACAAGATTTATTCGCACCTATTATTGATGCTGTATTGGCTGTGGAAGATCAAAGCACACAATTAGTGCTGTTTTACATTGCTAATGGCGTCCTTTCTATGGTGTCAGATAACGTGTTTGTGGGGACAGTGTACATTAATGAAGTTAAAGAGGCTCTGTTGCACGGTGTGATCAATCGCGAACAGTTTGATTTACTTGCCGTTGCCATCAATACCGGAACCAACCTACCCTCTGTTGCTACGCCTAATGGTCAAGCGGCCTTCTTATTCCTACTCACCTCAACACTTGCGCCACTAATTCGTCTCTCTTATGGACGAATGGTGATTATGGCTTTCCCATACACCATTGTTTTGGCACTGGTGGGGATGTTTGGGATCATGTTCTTATTAGACCCTATGACAGCCGCCTTTTATGACCTCGGTTGGATAACCGATCCACCGATGCAGGCAATAGGTGCGGCAAGTTCTGCTTTAGGTCACTAAGCCAAGTAACACTCTATTGATTTGCCCTTAATAAAAAGGTAAAAAGGAGTGACTATTATCAGCCAGTATAATGAATACCAATCATAGTAGGTTAATGGTTATCTATAGCGTAGTAAAAACCCTGTTATTCGGTGTTTTTACTCCCCACATGACCCATTATTTACCACTGGTATAACTGTTGTATTGGCTTTTTTGTGCATAAAAGGACTTAATGTCATGCTCGAAAACTTATATCAATTTTCTCGCTCACGCTTATCTTGGCTGTTACTGCTTCTCACTATTGTGGCATTTGAACTGTGCGCTCTGTTCTTTCAGCATGTTATGCTGCTAGCACCCTGCGTTATGTGCATTTATGAACGAGTGGCTATGATGGGGATTATCGCCGCAGCTGGTATTGGCTTATGCCAACCTAGCAACCCTGTTTTTCGCAGTATTGGCTTAATTGGCTGGATAGCCGCCAGTGCTAAAGGGCTGCAACTTGCACTTGAACATGTTGGCTACCAACTGCATCCTTCGCCGTTTAACACCTGTGACATCTTTGTTCAATTTCCAAGTTGGGCACCACTGGATCAATGGGTACCTTGGATGTTCCACCCCACTGGTGTTTGTAGTGAGATTGTATGGAGCTTCCTCAATCTTTCCATGCCACAGTGGCTAGTGATTATTTTCTCTGCCAGCCTTGTTGTTGCCTCTCTTTTCACTTTGCTGCAATTGAAGGGCTTACAAAAGCCAACAGCGGGCTAATTTCAGTTTACCTATAGCAGCAATGATTGCTGGTTAATATTAAGTACGTAAAAAGAGGAGCAGATCGTATCTGCTCCTCTTTTTAATCGTTTGGCCAGTCTTGTAAAAACTCATCACTTACAAACTAAGCAGCACAGCATTTTTTAAATTTCTTTCCACTACCGCAAGGACATAGATCGTTTCGTCCCACCTCTTTAAACGGGTTCAACGTCTGGCTTTTATTGCCCAGCATAAGCTCATCCGCCGCTTGCGCCACTTCATTAATCATTAAATCAAGTTGCGGTTGTAAATCGCTAATTTGTGGCAGTTGCTCATAGCCTGCTTGTTGCATTTGTTGATGGGTTTGCTGTTCATCAACCAATAAAGACCAAGTGGTTAATAATGCGGATAACATTCTTGCCGTACCATCGGCAATATCTAGGGATTGCCACTCTTGCTCAACCGCTGGCCAAATGGCCAAAAAGCCTTCCGCTACATCAGCTAAATGTTCGCTATCGTTATGGGTTAACTCAAGAACCGAATACTGATTGGCTTTGAGCTTGCCGTATTGGCCATTGATATGCTCAATAATATTGGGCTTTGCCACCTCAAACGCACCGCTGCATAGATCCTCGGCCCATAATTCCGGCTCTAAAGGTTTCACCGTTAGGTTAGCCGCTAATATGGCCCCTTCCCAAAAGTAGGAACTTTCTTGCTCACCTTTAGGTAGGGTAATTAAATGACTCATAATATCCACTCATCCACATCTGCACATATAATAGCTATCTAGTATGAGTGAAAAGCGCGTTCGCTTCTACACTAGGATCTGCCACGGATATTTATCGGTGACATTTTACCCAAAACCCACTAAAATCCCGCCTCCTGTACACAAAGGTAGAATAACATGCGTCTCGTTCTTGGCCCTATGGAGGGTGTTCTCGATCATTTAATGCGAGAAATCCTTACTGATATCAATGATTTTGATCTATGCGTTACCGAGTTTGTGCGCGTCAGTGACCAAGTATTGCCTGATCGTTCGTTCTACAAACTTTGCCCTGAACTGCTGCAAGGCTCAAAAACTAAGTCAGGTACGCCTGTACACCTTCAATTGCTCGGTCAACACCCACAATGGATGGCAGAAAATGCTCACAAAGCCTATCAACTAGGTGCGGCGGGCATTGATCTTAACTTTGGTTGCCCTGCCCGCTTAGTCAACAAAAGCAAAGGGGGTGCGGTATTATTGAAAGAGCCTGATTTGATGTATCAAATCATCAATGCTTGCCGAGCGGCCGTGCCTAGTCATATCCCTGTGACCGCTAAAATTCGCCTTGGCTGGGAAAACCCTGAAGATTGCTTTGAGATAGTGGATGCAGTAGAAAGTGCTGGGGCTAATGAGTTAGCCATTCATGCCAGAACAAAAATGGGTGGCTATAAAGCGGATCAAATTCGCTGGGATTATTTAGCTAAGATCCGCCAGCACACCACAATGCCATTGATTGCTAATGGTGAGATCTGGAATTATGAAGACGGTCAACGCTGCCTTAACACAACAGGCATTGATTCCCTTATGGTGTGCCGAGGAACCTTTAATGTCCCTAACTTAGGCAATGTCGTAAAACACAATCAAGCCGTTATGCCTTGGAGTGATGTGGTTGCCTTATTATTACGATATTCCGAATATGAAATGAAAGGCGATAAAGGCTTATATTACCCAAACCGAGTCAAACAATGGTTCTCTTACTTACGTCAGCAATACCCAGAAGCAAAAGAGCTATTCCACAATATTCGCCGATTTAATACCGCAGAACCTATTGTTGAACATATTCATCGTTATCACAGTGAATTATTAGCTCAAGCCTAAATCATCATCCGTTGTTGCCACAGCCAATAAAAACGTGATGTCTTTAACTTAGAAGTAAAGACATCACGCTCAACTTAAACAAGAAATACCACAAAGTGTCTCTCGCCCCTAACTCAGTAACAAACCATCATCGCTAAGTTCTTCACCACGCACTTTGCTGAACATCTCTAATAGGTCGGGCACTTGCATATTCGCCCGTTGCTCACCGGCGACATCCAATACAATTTTGCCTTGATGGAGCATAACCGTGCGGTCGCCACAGGCCAGTGCATCTTTCATTGAATGGGTAACCATCATGGCTGTCAGGTTAAATTCCGTGATGACTTTTTTAGTTAAATCAATCACAAAAGACGCCATTCTTGGGTCCAGTGCGGCAGTGTGCTCATCCAACAATAATAATTTACTATCAGAAAGTGTTGCCATTATCAGGCTAACCGCTTGTCGTTGTCCTCCAGAGAGCAATCCGATGCTGTCCCCTAGCCTATCCTCTAAGCCTAAACCTAGTATCGCGATACGATCTTGAAACAGTTTCCGACGCTTATTAGATAATGATAGGCTCCAACCACGGCGGTGCCCTCGGCGATATGCCAAGGCCATATTTTCCTCGATGGTGAGTTCACCACAAGTGCCCGCTAAAGGGTCTTGGAACACACGAGCACAAAGGCTTGCTCTTTGATCTACCGTGCGACGTGTTACATCAATGTCATCAATAATCACACTGCCGTCAATCATAGGTGTTTCGCCAGTGACTGCACCCAGTAAAGTGGATTTACCCGCACCATTAGAACCAATAACCGTAAGAAACTCATGTTCAGGAACCACAAGATCAACACTGCGTAACGCACGATTTTCTAAGATGGTTCCGGGGTTAAAGGTAACCTGAATATCGTTGAGCTCTATCATGCGACTTCCTTACTGCTACGTGCCTGCAGCAGTTGCTGCTTGGCTTTATATTTTGCTTTCATTTTGGGGGCGATCAAAGCCACTGCCACCAAAACGGCAGTAACCAGATTGAGATCCGACGCCTGCAAACCAAACATGCCGGAACTTAATGCAAAAGCGACCGCTAATCGATACAACACGGAACCCACGATGACCGCCACCACCGCCACCCAGATTTTACGTCCCGGTATCAAGGTTTGTCCCAAGATCACCGCAGCTAAGCCCACTACGATAGTGCCCACCCCAGAGGTGACATCGGCAAAGCTGTTGGTTTGCGCAAATAATGCGCCAGCAAATCCAACCAGAGCATTGGATAAAGCCAATCCAAAATAGGTATAAAAAGAGGTACTCCCCCCTTGCGCTCGCACCATTCTGGCATTCACTCCTGTGGCGCGCAGCCCAAGACCAAAATCACTGTTCAATAAACGAATGCACAATAACGCCACGATCAACACCAATAGCCCCACCAACAAAGGACGAATCAGCATTGGGTCTCCTAGGCTTTCAAAAGGGGTCAAAATAGTGGTTTCCCCTAGCAAAGCAACATTGGGCCGACCCATGATACGAATGTTGATAGAAAAAGCGGCAATCATAGTTAAAATCGAAGCCAATAAATGCAAAATGCCACAGCGCACCGCGAGAAACGCCGTCACCCATCCAGTGACGCCCCCTGCAATCATCGCCATAGCCGTTGCCAACCACGGATTAACGCCGGCGACAATAGCGGTGGCAGCCACCGCCGCTCCCATAGGAAAAGAGCCATCCACACTAAGATCGGGAAAATCCAGCACGCGGAAAGTAAGATAGACACCTAAAGCAACCAGACCGTATACCAAGCCCAGCTCTAAAGCCCCAAAAAACGCGAAAGCAGACATACATACTCCTCTGCTACCTAAAGATCCACAAAGTGACATCGCTCCTCTTGTATAAGAGGAACTATAGGCTTATTTAATTTCGGTAGCTCGAGCCACAACGGATTGAGGGATAGCGATACCTAGTTTTTTAGCGGCCGTTTGGCTAATGGCCAAATCAGAGCCTTGGGCTACTTTCACATCCAGTGAACCGGGAGCTTGCCCATCCAGAATCGCGGCCACATAGTCCGCCGTTTGCACGCCAATTTGGTAGTAATCAAAACCTAGGCTAGCAATCGCCCCTTTTTCAACATAAGAGGTCGCTCCGCCAAATACCGGTTTCTTCGCTTGGTTAGCCGCCACTATCATGCCTTCAATAGCACTGGCTACCGTATTGTCTGTGGGGGCGTAAATCACATCCGATTTTGCCACTATAGCTTGAGTTGCAGATAATACATCCGCACTTTTTAGTGCCGTGGACTCAACTACCGTCAACCCTTTCTCTTTGGCGGTCGCTTTAAGGATCTCAACCAAACTCACTGCGTTGGCTTCTCCTGGGTTATACACCACGCCAATCGTCTTTGCCTGTGGCAGGATTTCTTTTATCAAATCCACATGTTGCGCCACTGGAGAAAGATCAGATAGACCGGTGACATTTTTACCCGGCTTTTCTAGTTGAGAAATTAATTTTGCGCCAACCGGATCGGTGACAGCGGTAAATACCACAGGAATAGTGCGAGTTGCTGATACCAATGCCTGCGCTGTAGGAGTGGCTATACCCACCAGCACATCAGGATTATCACCCACAAATTGACGGGCTATTTGTACCGCAATCGCAGGGTTACCTTGGGCCGTTTTATAATCAAACTGCAAGTTCTCCCCTTCGCTATATCCTTTGGCTTTTAAGCCATCTAGCAAACCTTGACGTGTGGCATCTAGAGCGGGGTGCTCAACTATCTGTGATACGGCCACTTTGGCTGTTTTAGCCAGCACATTGGCGCTGGATAAAACAGCGGCACTTAAAATACAAGCACTCATAATAAGGTTAGTTGTTTTCATTTTCACTCCTTGATTCAGCAAACAAGCTGAGTTTGATATCCGTTTCTATGACAGTGTCTTGCCCATTATTTAGGCCAAAATAAACATCATATTGGGCGCAGTCCTCAGCCCAACAATCCATTATTACCCTTTAGACGCAGAAAACAAAAGTGAATAATATGATAGAGATCTCATATTTAATGAGATGTTAATGAAATGTCACAATAATACCAATCACACTAAGTAAGTGTTCAGAAATAGCGCAGGAAAAATGCTCGAAAACAAGGCAGAATTTTTCGATAAGTAGTTATTCTACAATCAAAAATTCTAACGCAGTTATCGAGTATTTTAACAAGCTAGAATGACCAGTTATTTAGTACGATTGGTATAAAGTGGTAGTCAAAAGAAAAATGTCATGCAAGGTAGGGATCATTCAACACAATAATCCGCTATTGCGTTGAACATATTAAGGGAATGGCTGCCAACTAGAACCAGCGCTCTAATACCGTTTTATCCAGCTGTCTGAATGCACGGTTCAATAACTGAGCTAGCTCTTTATACCTAGGCTTAGCTTTAAGAGGCTCAAGAGAAATACCGGATTCAATAATTTTTTGGTGTATGTCACGATACCAACTTGCTAAAGCCGGCGGTAACAAAGTATTTGAACGCGTACCTAGCCACCAAAATCCTTGCAAAGGCAGACTAATAGCAAACAAAGCCACCACAATGGCTTGAGGTAAGCTATTGCCATTTTGAAATGTCAGCTGAGTTAGCACGCTGATTGCCGCAACCGCAGGCATGACTCTGATACCAAACCGAGTGGCTTTAATCACTCTATGCTCTGGAAACATAGGTGACAGCTCTTTTCGCATAGGCCACAGATCCATATACATCTGACCCTCTCTCAACCTGTGGAACATACCTGTTTTTTCAACCATGCTTAAACCGCTAAAAAATATTTTAAAATTTAAAAAATAAACACAAAAAATTGATAAAAGATAAAGAAGTTTCAATTTTTTTTGTTATATTTGCCTATTATCGCTATCCTTGTCAGCGTCTTATCAATGCTTCGCTGTTAACTACATATTAGGCGACAGTGAGGCGTGTTAGCAAGGATTGAAAACGTATCCTGATGAAAGGTATATACAGTCAACAAAGGGAAATTGTTGCAACTACAAACTGAGTAACGGTTCAATATCGAGCTGTGGGTACTCATAAAGACTAAATTCATTCTTTCTGAACAATCAGATGAAATACAGGAAACAAACATGTCAAAGCTAGTTTTAGTTTTAAACTGCGGTAGTTCTTCTCTTAAGTTCGCTATCGTTGACGCAGACAACGGTGACGAGCACCTTACTGGTCTTGCTGAATGTCTACACCTTCCAGAGGCTCGCATCAAGTGGAAGCTAGATGGCAAACACGAAGCGGCTCTAGGTAATGGTGCGGCACACGATGAAGCGCTAACTTTTATAGTAGACACTATCCTAGCTTCTCGACCTGAACTATCAGAACAACTTGGTGCTGTTGGCCATCGTGTGGTACACGGCGGTGAAAAATTCACTGAGTCTGTTCTTATTGATGATGCTGTTGTAGCGGGTATCGAAGAGTGTGCAGCACTTGCACCTCTACACAACCCAGCGGCTATCATTGGTATTAAAGCGGCGCAAAAAGCGTTCCCTACTCTACCAATGTCTGCGGTATTTGATACTGCATTCCACCAAACTATGCCTGAAGAAGCGTACCTATACGCTCTTCCATACAACCTTTATAAAGAGCACAGCATCCGTCGTTACGGCATGCACGGTACTTCTCACCTATTTATCGCTCGCGAAACTGCTGAGCAACTAGGCAAACCTGCTGATGAACTTAACATCATCAACTGTCACCTAGGTAACGGTGCTTCAGTTTGTGCCATTAAAAACGGTAAATGTGTAGATACGTCTATGGGTCTTACTCCACTTGAAGGCCTAGTAATGGGTACTCGTTGTGGTGATATCGATCCTGCGATCATCTTCCATCTACACGATTCTCTTGGTTACACTGTTGATCAAATCAACACTATGCTAACGAAAGAGTCTGGCCTACAAGGTCTAACTGAAGTGAGCTCTGACTGTCGTTTTGTTGAAGAAAACTACGGCAAAAAAGAAGAAGCAACTCGTGCGATGAACGTATTCTGTCACCGTCTAGCGAAATACGTTGCAGGTTACACAGCAACACTAGAAGGTCGTCTAGACGCTATCGTATTCACTGGTGGTATCGGTGAAAACTCTGCTCCAATTCGTGAGATGGTACTAAACCGTCTTGGCGTATTTGGTATTGAAGTAGACGGTGAAGCAAACCTTAAAGCTCGCTTCGGTGGCGAAGGTACTATCACTGCTGCTGACAGCCGCATTCCTGCCATGGTTATCTCTACAAATGAAGAGTTAGTTATCGCAGAAGACACAGCTCGCTTAGCTGGTCTTTAATATCCTAAACAGGTGAGGTTTTCCTCACCTGTTTACTTTTGGTTCAGCTGTTCCCCCAGCTGAGACTTTTTTTTACACATTTCGAGGTCTTCAGACTATGTCTCGTACCATTATGCTTGTCCCAATTAGCGCCGGTGTTGGTCTTACTAGTGTTAGCATGGGTGTTATTCGCGCTATGGAGCGTAAAGGTGTAAACGTTTCGTTTTACAAACCTATCGCTCAACCACGTACAGGTGGCAGCCAACCCGATCTAACGTCTACCATTCTTGAATCAAACAACGATATCAAAATTGGCACTCCAACTCCTATGGATGAAGCGCAAGCACTTATCCGTAATGAGCAAATGGATGTATTGCTAGAAACTATTGTTGAGCGTTTCAACCAAATTAACGATGCAGACGTGACTTTAATTGAAGGTCTAGTTCCAACTCGTAAACACCCGTTCGCTAACCAAGTGAACGAAGAAATCGCTAAAACTCTTGGCGCTGAGATCGTGTTTGTTGCTACTCCTGGCACTTACAACCCTTCTCAACTTAAAGAGCGTATCGAAGTTGCTGTTTCAAACTTCGGTGGCAAGAAAAACAAAAACATCTCTGGCGTTATCATCAACAAACTTAACGCTCCAGTAGATGAAGCAGGCCGTACACGTCCTGACCTATCTGAAATCTTTGACGATTCAGATGCAGCTCAACAAGCAAACATCCAAGCAATGGAAGTTATCAACACTAGCCCAGTACGCGTACTAGGTTGTGTGCCTTGGAGCGTTGAGCTAATCGCAACTCGTGCGATTGACATGGCTAAACACCTAAACGCTGACATCATCAACGAAGGTGACATCGCTAGCCGTCGTATTAAGAGCATCACTTTCTGTGCACGCTCTCTTCCAAATATGATTGAGCACTTCAAGCCTGGTTCACTTCTAGTGACTTCAGCTGACCGTCCTGACGTAATCGTAGCAGCAGCTCTTGCAGCAATGAACGGCGTTGAAATTGGTGCTGTACTGCTTACTGGCGGTTACGACATCCCAGAACAAATTCGCGAACTATGTAAGCCTGCATTTGAAGCTGGTCTTCCAATCTTTAAAGCACAAGGTAACACTTGGCAGACTTCTTTGAATCTTCAAAGCTTCAGCGTTGAAGTGCCTGCAGACGATAAAGAGCGTATCGAATTCGTTAACGAACACGTTGCAAGCCACATTGATGGTCCTTGGATCGACACACTAACTGAAGGTGTTGTTGCTTCTCGTCGTCTAAGCCCACCAGCATTCCGTTACCAACTAACTGAATTTGCTCGTCGTGCTAACAAACGTATCGTTCTTCCTGAAGGTGATGAGCCACGTACAGTTAAAGCTGCGGCTATCTGTGCTGAGCGCGGTATCGCGAACTGTGTTCTTCTTGGTAACCCAGAAGAAATCCGTCGTGTTGCAGCACAACAAGGTGTTGAGCTAGGTGCTGGCGTTGAAATCATTGACTCTGATGCAGTTCGTGAAAACTACGTTGCACGTCTTGTAGAGCTTCGCTCTAAGAAAGGCATGACTGAAGTTGTTGCTCGTGAGAAACTTCAAGATTCAGTATTCCTAGGCACAATGATGCTTGAGAATGGCGAAGTAGACGGTCTTGTTTCTGGTGCCGTTCACACGACAGCAAACACTATCGTACCTCCGTTCCAAATCATCAAGACAGCACCTGATGCGTCTATCGTTTCTTCAATCTTCTTCATGCTTCTGCCTGATCAAGTATTGGTATACGGTGACTGTGCAATCAACCCTGATCCAACAGCTGAGCAACTGGCTGAAATCGCTATCCAATCTGCTGACTCTGCAGCGGCATTTGGTATCGACCCACGCGTTGCTATGATCTCTTACTCTACTGGTGAGTCAGGTAAAGGTGCAGACGTAGATAAAGTACGTGAAGCAACCAAACTTGCTCAAGAGAAACGTCCTGATCTCGTGATCGACGGTCCTCTACAGTACGATGCTGCAATCATGGAAAACGTAGCGGCTTCTAAAGCGCCTAACTCTCCTGTAGCAGGTAAAGCAACTGTATTTGTATTCCCAGACCTAAACACTGGTAACACAACTTACAAAGCGGTACAGCGTTCAGCAGACCTAGTCTCTATCGGTCCAATGCTACAAGGCATGCGCAAACCGGTAAATGACTTGTCTCGTGGCGCACTAGTAGACGATATCGTTTACACTGTTGCTCTAACAGCAATTCAAGCAACTCAACAATAATCTCTGCTGTGCAGAAATAACTGAGTTCATAAAATAGCAAAAGGGTCGGTATATACCGACCCTTTTTTATATTCAACGAATCATCAAAGCTCTAGCTGATGATTCTAGTTTAATAAACTAATTTCGAGATTCCCACTCATTACGGCACTCGTAAGATCCCATCTCAAATTCGCGACAGATCCACGGACGATTCTCGTAGATAGTACACAGTTTCGTGTCTCTATCGACTGCAGAACACCAACCGTCCTCTAAACGAAGCATAGTTTCCCCGCCCCATTTATCCGTGGCAATGTGCTCTTGTGGGACGCCAGTATCACTAATGATCATCACCTCTAAACGGCAACAACTTGCGCGACAAGTACTACAGCTCACCTCAGGTTCAGACTCTTGCTTGATAGGAATAGTGGTCATGGCTTTTTATTATCGCTTAATGCATTGGGAATAATGGCCGTATGGTACGTGAATTACTCCCTTATCTCGATAGATAAAGAGCGATTAAAGTCTCTTTATTACGCCAACGATATACAGAAGTAATACTGCGCCAACGGTAGACATTACAAGAGAACCCACCAGGCCACCTGCGGATAGACCTAAAAGATTAAAGACAAATCCGCCAAGTACCGCACCTAAAACTCCGACAATGATATTACCAACCACACCGAAGCCGCCGCCTTTCATAAAGTTTCCTGCTAACCATCCAGCAACAGCACCGATCAACAAAAATAAAATAATGCCCATAAGTTTTATATCCCTCATGTTTGAGAATGTAAGACTAGTCAACGATCTCAAGATGTGTCCAGTCATAGTTTAAGCCTTTGAGTATACGTGCTCGCAAAAAATTCGGATTAATGGTTTCTAATGTTGTGCTTTTCGTTATTTATCAATTACTAGACGAAAAAACACCTGTCATTGAAAGTGAATCAATAGTGTGAAAACAAAGATCTAGCACAGTGAAACCATCAAGGATGATTTCACGACGTCTTGTAGAGATGATGTACATGATGGTTCGATAAGTGTTCACTCATGCGTTCGCCCTAGGGCGTACCAGTAGCAACACTGAATAGACATATACCCCCGATTTCAGATAATAACTGCGACATTCATGGAAAGGCATAGAAGAAGAAGCCAACTGCCGAAAGTGGTACGCTCTTCTCGCCAAAGAAACAAGCAGAACTACTATGAATTATCAGCAGTTGACCGAGGGAAGAAGATATCAAATTTCTGCCCTTTTGGAACGGGGAATTTCAATATCTGAAATTGCTAAGACAGTTAAATGCCATCGCTCAACCGTTTATCGAGAGCTGAAACGATGTAGCAAGAAAGAACAATATCGGCCAGACAAAGCACATCATCAATCAATAGAAAAACGACGGCAAGCCCGTAAGTATCAAGTACCTCAATCGCGTATAGATTTTATTGAGGTTCTGTTGTCTATCGATTGGAGTCCAGAGCAAATATCTAATGTCTTAACCCGCGCAGGGGCTAAAGTGAGCCATGAGTGGATTTACCGATTCGTCGCTCGTAATAAGCGACAAGGTGGAAAGCTATTTAAGCACTTGCGCCAAGGCCATAAGCGGTATCGACGGGGCAAGACAGAGAAAGCACCTGCAATCAAAAACGCAGTTTCAATAGATGAAAGGCCTGACATTGTTGATAGTCGTGAACGCTTTGGTGACTGGGAAATTGATACGGTCTTAGGCAAGCATGGAACGGGGGCAATTGTCACTCTCTTAGAGCGTCAAACGCGTTTTTATCTGACACAGAAAGTGCCCTCTAAGTCAGCAAAAGACGTGACTAACGCAACCATAGCAATGCTGATGCCTTATAAAGCGTTCGTTCATACTATTACCGCAGATAATGGTCGTGAGTTTGCAGGTCATGAAGAAATAGCACGGGCATTAGAAACCGACGTGTACTTCGCACACCCTTACAGCTCTTGTGAACGAGGAGCGAATGAAAATGCTAACGGCCTGTTGAGACAGTACGTAAAGAAAGGAACAGATCTAAGAACGGTTAGTGATGATGATATTGAAAGGGCGCAACAACGAATTAATTATCGTCCAAAAAAGTGTTTAGGGTTCAAGCAACCTGCTGTCATTTTTAGAGAAATGATGGAGGCTACTTGAATATTAAGAATGTCGCACTTCGGAGTTGAATTCGGGCCTAAATAAGTTTTATTTCCGCTGTGATATATTAAATAAATTCGACAAAAACAATATTGTGTGTAATTTTAAATCATAAAAATGTATTAGGTATGATAGATGAAATTATTAATTGTTATATTAATTGCAGTGACACAAGTGGCGTATATTTTACCCGCATTATCTAAAGAAGTATCTGTTAATACACCACAACCATTAAATAATACACACTCATCAGGATGGTGGGACTGCAGCAAAACCCCAATTAAAACTGTACATGCCAATCGCAGTGATGAGATCGTAACAGCCATAGAGCAAGCCAAACCGGGCACACAAATTATCGTCGATGATGGTCATTACACGTTTAATAAAAAGTTAGACATCCGTGTAAAAGGTAATCAATGCAAACCTATAGTGATAAAAGCGAAAAACAGTGGCAAAGCTATCATTGAAAAAGGTGATATCCTCTTTAATAAAACCTCTTGGATCACCTTTGAAGGTTTTAGTATTAACACTATTACCAATAAAAACAACCACCCTATATTCATTAAAGACTCTGAGTATATCCGTATAAGTCGTCTAAATCTCGATATTAAAAGTAATGAAAAATCTAAATGGATCAATATAAAAGCCTCTACTCATATCCGTATAGATCACTCTGAATTTAAAGGAACAATAGGACCTGGTAATTATATTTTTGTTGGTAACCCAAGTCGATTAATTAATATCGATCATAATTACTTTCATGACCGCGCAAATATTGGTGGCAATGGTGGCGAATCTATCTACTTGCACGGAAAACATGGTCACCGCTGGGATATGGATGCTATTGTAGAATATAACCTATTTAAAAACTTAGACTCTGAATGGGAACTCATTGGTATTAAAAGCCATCAAAATACGATTCGATATAATACCTTTATCAATAACCAAGGAACCGTATCTATTCGCGGTGGCGATTACAATAAGGTTTATGGTAATTATTTTCTAAATTATACATCAAAATCAACGGGGGCTGTGCGCGTACACGGTTATTACAACAAGGTATTTAACAATTATGCTTACGGTTTAACCAAGAGCTTTGTTGAAACATATTGGGGAGATCGAGATGTTCCTTATATTAATCGTGAACAACGACTGAAGTGGTGGGAAAATCATAATGATAGTAACGCTTATACTATTCAAGAAACGGCATATAGGTTATCCACTAAAAACATGATTGCCTCTAATACGATTATTGATAGTAAATCATTATTTTTCTGGTCTAAAAAATGCTTAAATAAATACCAGAAAATATCTGATATTAAACGCCAGTACGTTGATAAAAATAAAGAATATGTTGTCTATCCACCGGAGCATTGGATAGTAGCCAATAACCTAGTTATAAACGCCAAACAATTAGTCACAGAAAAATATTTAAAACGCGGGGATATGCCTTGTACTAAGCCTGAACCCATTCACGAAAAAAGTTTCAATTGGATTGGAAATATCATCCACAACGATAATATGCCTGTAGATTTTGGCGCTAACCGTACCTTTGCTCCACTGCAATGGCGTGAGCTAAATCCAAAAGAACAACCTACAGAAACACAAGGGGTTTATAGCATAAACCAACCAATGCCAAGTACTAACTTTATATTATTATTAGGGCCCGATGAAACAGACATGACCATCAGTAAGCAACTGACCGCTAGCAACCACGTAGGAGCAACAATGATTGCCCCTCCATTAACTGCACTCCATGTGGGGCCTCTGTCTAAATAATACCATTAATCACACTAAGTAAGTGATCAGAAGTAGCGCAGCAAAAATGCATAAGTGCCGAAAGTGTAAAAACAAAGAGTAATGGCGTATGTGCACCAAAAATAAAAAAGGCCAGAACAAAAGTCCTGGCCTTAATGTATTAGGTAATATAAACCTTACACTTGAATACCAATAATCAACCATGGCGCATTCGGTTGAGTTAAATCACGCTCAAGATGCCAAATGTCATTGATCTCTTCTTCTACATTTTCCACTGTATCGCGGTAGCGACCGGTAAATTGTAGGCTTAGTTGTGCTTTGCTTGCATCAACGTCGGCACGTACAATTTCAGCGTCAACAAACATAACGTCGGTATGTTGTTCACCTTGTAGCGAAGCGCGTTCTTTTTTGAGGTCTTCAAACAAACTTGCAGAAACGTATTCACGAATCGTTTCAAGCTCATTATGGTTCCAAGCGCCTTGCAAAATACGGTAGTGCTCTCTCGAACCATTAATAAATCCAGCATGATCAAAACCCGGTGGGTAGTTATGCGGAACATCAGATTGAGCAGCGCTACCAAAACCTGCACCATTGGACTGAGAAAATGGCTGCGAGTCAGCTTGCTGTCTAAACTGAGTATTATATGGCGGAACATCATTTGCCCCACCTTGAGAAACATTCCCTTGAGATGCACTATAGGCAGGGCGTTGCTGATTCATGCTGCCCGCTTTTGATGCCAGCATGCCACGTAAAAACTTAAAGGCAAAAAAGGCAATCAAACCTATGATAAGAATATCCATAAACTGGATACCCTCAAACGCGCCACCAAAGAACGCAGCCAAAAGGCCCCCTGCAAGTAGTCCCCCCATCAATCCACCTAGCATGCCACCTCTTCTAGAGTTATTCTGCGTGCCTTTGTTAATTGAATTAGTGTTGGTATGATGCGCTTTAGGTGCTGGCGCAGTTTTAAAACTTTTACCAAATGATTTGCCACCGCCAAATCGCTTAGCTTCAGTCACTGGCGAAAATGTCATTGATACTGATACTAGCAATACTGCCATGATCGAAAAAATACGTTTCATAATCTCTCTTTAATTTCTAAGATTCCATTCAATAGTACCTACTAGGGAATCAAAGTTGAACTGAGTTTTCCCATTGAGTTGTTACACTTTATTGCAATCTAGGGCTATATCACACTATTTTTTATTACCTTATGGAATATTGCCTATTTTAATAGAACAATAATGCCTTAAGATCGCAAATATTTAGCCTTCTAAAAATAACATAGTTATTATTGCGCCTTAACTCAAAGGGCAGTCAATGTATGCAACATCTCACCAAGAAACATATACCATTTTTAATCGTGTTAGTCCTTTGTTTTACACCGCTATTAAAGTCCCCCTCGGCGCTCATGTTAGGTTTGATTTTATCTCAGCTCGGCCTTGTGCCTAGCGGGTTACCTATTGCAAAGTGGACTAAAAAGTTACTCAGTTATTCTATCATTGGTCTCGGCTTTGGTATCTCACTCTCCGAAGCGCTCAAAGCGACTTCCAGTGGTATTGGTCTTATTATGACCACTATTTTCGTGACTTTATTCATCGGTACTTGGATTGCCATCAAATTAGGGATCGATAAAAAAACCGGTTATCTCATTTCTAGTGGTACTGCGATTTGTGGTGGTAGCGCCATTGCGGCCGTCTCTCCTGCTATCAATGCTAACGCCAACCAAACAGGGTTAGCGCTGGCTACTGTATTTATTCTCAACTCAGTGGCTCTGTTTGTGTTCCCTGTAATTGGTCATGCACTCCACCTTGATCAACACACTTTTGGCGTCTGGGCCGCCATCGCCATTCATGACACCTCATCGGTGGTTGGGGCCGCTAGTGCCTATGGCGAGGAAGCATTGCGTACGGCAACGACACTTAAATTGGCCCGTGCACTTTGGATTATTCCTGTCACTCTGGGCAGTGCTTGGTATTTTGGTAAAGCCAACCATAAGCTCAAAGTGCCAACCTTTATCTTCTTATACATTGGCGCTGTGGTGATAAGCGATTTGCTTCCACAGTTTAGTGATATATATCAAATGACATTTTCAGTAGCTAAACAAACCTTAGTAGCTTGCTTGTTCTTAATTGGTTCGGCTATTTCTCTCGAGCAGGTAAAAGAAGCTGGGGTAAAACCGCTGCTATTTGGCATTGGTCTGTGGCTATCCATCTCTGTCGGCACTTTGCTTTGGCTGTTACATTAAGCGTGTAGTGGCAATAGCACGAACGGCAACGCAATCACTTATAGCACTTTGTCATAATAGCTTGGCTTGATACGCAAGAGCATTCTTTGGCTGCTTTTCTTCGTGGCTGTTTGGCTGTTTTTAAAGGTGATCGTCAGCAATAAAGTAAAACCTAATGCTGCTGCTATTGAGCCCAATAATCCATTATTTAATATCGCCACCGGTAGGCTTATTGCGACAAACGCCCAAAGAGTATACATAATCCATTCCATCCACTCATTGAGTTAGTGCTTACCAACTCAGTTATGCTTCATACCCATGGTAATAAATAATTCGCCTTAACGGCCGTTTACTTATTAGGATGGGTATCACTAGAATTGAAGTATGCTTGTAATTAGCTCGTTTAAAAAATCACCTTTTGCTCTAAGTCATAACAAAATGATTTACCATTCGCCGAAACACTATCGACCACTCAACGGTCATTCGCTAAATGATAGCGCCAATGATATGTGGTGATACGACCGATTAATCCTGCTGCTGAAGCATTTTCTGAGACAGCCAAGAGTGCAACTGAGCTCGAGAAATTTTTATCCCTTTATTTAATAAATGCTCAGGAATTTGGTAATAAGCGATAGGACATTTGAATTTTTGCAGCTTGGATAAACTCAGATGCTGTAGTTGCACCTGTAATTTCAGGGAAAGTGTGTTGTCACTAAGGGTGAGTAATGCCACTGGGCGGTGGCCAAAAGTCTCATCTGGGATAGGCACAATAAAGGCTTGCTCTACTTGTGAGTGTTCGAGTAAAACCCGCTCTATTTCTTCGCAATGAATATTTTCACCACCAGAGATAAACTGGTTGTCAGCTCGGCCAATAATGACTAACTCATCATTTTGCCAGCGGCCAAGATCTTTGGTATCAAACCAACCATCACTTAAAGTTAAAGGCTGTACTTTGCCCTGCTTCCAATATCCAAGAGCAAGGGTATCCCCCCGAACAAAGATGTGCTGTTGTTGCAGTTTGATCTGTCGATACTCTAACGCGCTACCCGCACTGTCTAGTTCGTTCACTCGTTTAGCACTGACTGTGGAGGCCATTTCTGTGAGCCCATAACCGGCCCATGTATCTATACCACGAGCTTGAGCTAAATGGGCCAGTTGCTGTGGTATTATTGCGCCACCAAGTAATACTCGTTCTAACGTTAAACGGGGGGCTTGCTCGGTTTGCAATACTCTCAATAACTGGGTGGGCACCATAGAAGTATGGCTGATCCCTTGCAAGTTTAAGCTCTTACCTTGCTTTAAACTCAAACAACAGCCACTGAGTAACCAACGCCATACGATAGCCAAACCCGAGACATGAAACAAAGGTAATGACAAAAGCCAATGGCTATCATGGCCAAATTTGAACCCTTTTTGCAACCCTATAGCGGACGCTAAATGGTTAGAGGCGCTGTGTGCTACCGCCTTAGGCTCGCCCGTAGAACCTGAAGTGAATATGAGGCTAGCTATATGGGTAAAAAACCTTGTATAGGAAGTCGCTGGTAGCAATGTCGACACCGGCAGCGTAAAGTCAATCTCAATGCTGTGTAGCTGTGTGGTATAAGAGGGGTCAAGAGAAGGGCAAGTATAACAAGCAGCGCTTTGTAAAATCCCCTGCCTTTTCAATAACTCTGAATGAGATAAAGGAGGGATAAAGGCAACCACTATCCCTTCTTCTAATGCGGCTAGATAGACAAGTAAACTGTGCAATGAACTGTGTGCAGTTATAAGCATCAGCACATCGCCAGCGTTAATACCTTGGCTAAGCAGTTGTTTTTGTACGCTAGCTACTTGATTGAATAACTCACTCCAACAGTAACTTCCCTCAGCACATTTTAGGGCAATGGCATTCGGTTTATCCGCCACCATGCTGTTAGTGGCATTATGCCAATAGCAAAGTGGCGATTGATGGTTAAAACGTGACGCTAGCTCTAACAAGGCTTATTCCGCATGCATTTGCCAAACTAACGTTTGCGAACTCAAGCTTTTAACGGGCAAGGTGCTTCCTGGCCAAGGGGTGTGGAGTTGCTCTTTAAACAGTTGCAATGTATCAAGACCGGGCGTGGTCATAGGGGTAAATTGCTGTGCAAAACGCGCCAACTGTGACAAGCCTAAGCTGGACTCAATACTTGAGCTGATCACTGCCATCAACCCTGCTGCTTGCGCTTTTTCAATGAGTTGAATGCAGCGATTTATATTTCCCACTAGCATAGGTTTAATCACAATCGCCTTAGCACCCGTTAAAAACTCAAGGTCAAAATCTGGGTTCATCACTCCATTTTGTAGGGTTTCATCCCAGCCAATTGCAATACCCGTTTCAATGGCAAAGGTCAGGCTGTCCCCCGGAGCACGGCACGGCTCTTCTATATATTGAATACGTGAACGTTGTGACGGTTTAATTCTTTTTGCAAACTGCTTAGCTTTCTCTAAATTCCAAGCTCGATTGGCATCTAATCTCAGTTTTAAATCAGGCACGGACTCAAGAAACAAACTGACCAGCATTCCATCTCGAACCGGTTCATACAAACCGACTTTAATTTTAGCGACCTTTTCACCTTGCATGGCATGCAACGCTGGGATCAAATCATCTGGATCGCCATTACACAATGGAGCGGCTTGATAATTACCTTCTTTGCTTAATAAGCCTTTCAACTCAAACTCCGCCATAGACAAACCAAAAGCCACAGACGGATATTGAGAGTGACAGTCAAGTGACTCTCCTGCTATCCACTTTTTCAGTTTCGCCACGACTTCAACAAACGCCTGATCCATGGTTTCATGGCTAAATCCAATCAGTGGCGCCACTTCGCCACGACCTACGCTATCATTCTCAAAGAGTTCAACCACCCAACCTTCTCGCTGAGTGAGTTTTTGTTCGCGTAAGATAACACCACTATCCATTTCTAACTGATAACGGTATAAATTTGCTTTCCTCATAATGGTTAATTCCTAATTAACATAGGCGACAACACCAACGGAGTGCATCATAACGATTCTGTCTCAGAAAACGATAAGAGTTGCGTCAATTTTTGTGCATATTTTTGCGGTTGTTCTTTATGGGCATTATGCCCAGCCCCAGAAACCACTTCAAATGTGATCTTGCTCACACGATACAGTTGAAGGAACTTAGCATCCAACTCACCGACAAGATAATACATCGTCTGCGGTGAGCGTTTAAGTGCGGGTAGTAAATAGGCCTGACGCGCTAAAGAGGTTGCAGACATCACCTGTGCCAGAGCCTTACCATCATTTTGTATACGCTCTGCAACTAATTGCTCTTTATGCCTTTGATTTAGCGAAGCAAACACACCTTGCTGATACCAAAGTTCTAATACTTGCCTAAGATTTTGCTGGGTAAAACGCTCAACCCAATCACTATCACTTTTTCGACGAGACTCTATTTCAGACAATTGTTGTAGCCCAAAGTTTCCTCCCTCAAGTACTAATGCTTGAATTTGCACTACCTTCTCATAAGGCCGTGTCGCATAATGCATCAATAAGCGTGCCCCTAATGAATATCCTAATAAAACGAGAGGGACACCATCATTAGGTAACCGTTGCAATTGCCGGTGGATATAATCGGTAAAACCACTAAAGGAATCGGGTATAGGGGATGCGGTGCGCCCATGCCCCGGCAAATTTATGGCATACACTTCCCATGACGGTGGCAAATATGGCACAACCGATTGCCAGTCAGCGCTGCTGCCTAAAAAACCATGTATAAATAATAGCCTCTTACTTGCCACTCCCTGTAACGCCCCGCGTAGCAAGACTAAGCCGTTCCCAGTGACCATAGTTAGCCCTTTTTCAGTTGCTCAACAAGCGTTTTAATGTGTGTCGAGGCTTGTCCTGCTGGCGTCATTACTTCTATCAACAACGAGCACCCATGCTGCCTTGAAAAGTTAGCCACCACTTGCTCTAGCTGCTGCCATGTCTTGGGTTGAGCGTAGTGCAGACCAAACTGTTGCGCTGCATGTTTAAATGAGTAGCCATGAGGCATTTGATAAAGGCTCTGTTTGCTGTTTTCATCCACCGGTAACATGTCAAAAATCGCGCCACCATCATTGTTAAATAACAAGACAATATCCCCTTGCTGGGCGAGCAAAGGCAGCGAGTTAATATCGTGTAATAACGACGTGTCTCCAATCAAGGTCAAGGTGGCCTGTTCGCTTGCCGCAGAAACCCCAGCACTAGTCGCTATAATGCCATCAATGCCTGATGCACCACGATTAGAGTAAGCGCTAACATTCAACGACTGGCTCACCATATCGACTAAGCGTACCCCTAAGCTGTTCCCCAGAAACAGTTGATAACCTTTATCCAAGAGTTCTGGTAATCGATACGCTACTTCAAGCTCGCTCAGTTCATTGGCTAATAGCGTTTGGGTATGCTTATCCACTTGCAGGGCAAAATCACATACGGCATCGCCCCAACCAAAGCTAGGCGAGTCGTTGTTTATATCTACTGGCAAGGGCCACTGTTCTGCCAAACGTAACATAGGAAGGTGATCGGGGTTTAACACGCCCCCTTGATTGCTAACTAAAGCATATCGGGCAAAACCCCTCCTTGAAACTCGCTCTTTTAGCCATTGCAACAGTCTTTTAGAGACTACTCTTGCACCAAATTGCACCACCACTTCACACTCAGCCAGATGCTGTTTGGCCTTGTTATTTTGCAACCATATATCGTAATGCTGCCATTGAGAGCTAACCCCTGATTGAGGGTCGCATAAAATTGGCCAGCCCAACTGTTGCGCTAACTGTTGAACTTGTTGGCTGCGCTCATAAGGTAATTGTCCCAGTATGATGAGCCCTTTAGCGTAAGAATGTTCCGTTAGGAAATTTGCCAATAGTGCGCCTTGGCCTGGGCTAGATAATGGCTTTTCGATAAAAGGCGTCTGCTGTGGTAACCAAGTGGCGAGCTCTTTAATATTGGCCAAACGACACTCTTCACTGGTATACAAAGGCTCAGGAAAAGGGCAATTGATATGCACAGGTCCCTGTTTTTCTTGTTGGGTATGTAGCACCTCATCCACTTGGCTTAATAACCAGTGAATATTGCCCATTACATTGGCGCTGGGTAAAGAGAGCGCTTGAGTGACGTGCTCAGAAAAAATACCCGGCTGGATAATGGCCTGATTGGCTCCCACGCCTACTAACTCTTGGGGCCTGTCTGCGGTCAGCAATATCAGTTTTTCACCCGTTAAGTGAGCCTCTACCACCGCGGGTAATAAATTCGCTACTGCGGTGCCTGAAGTCACAATCACAATAACGGGTTGCTGGGTGGCTTTGGCTAAGCCTAAGGCAAAAAAGCCCAACCCTCTTTCATCATAATGAGTATGCAGCCTAAGCTGGCTATTTCTACTGGCCTCAAGAGTTAATGGTGTAGAGCGAGATCCGGGAGCTATACACACATGCACCGCGCCAAATCGGCACGCTTCTTCTAGTATGACTGACGACCATACTCGGTTTATCTGTGCTTGGGATAATTCAGCCAATGCCACTTCGCTCATGACGCTTGTTCCAATACATTTTTCTCTGTAATTAAACTCAACAATGTGGACATTTTTTTATCCAACTCTTGCCACTCATGATCCGCATGGGAGCCGGGCACGATACCCGCCCCAGCAAATAGATGAAGTGTATTTTTTTGTACTAATGCACTGCGTATGGCTACGCAAAACTCGGCGTGTTGCTCACTGATGTATCCCACCGAACCGCTATACCAAGAACGGGAGAAAGGTTCATGTTTCTCGATAAAGTCTAATGCCAATTGTCGAGGTAACCCCGCTACCGCAGCCGTTGGTTGCAACGCCTGTAATAGTCGACCTTTATCCGCGTGTTTAATCAGCTCCGCCTGAATGTGGCGTTTTAAATGCTGCACGCGACGCAATCGAACTAAGCGAGCCTCACTTTCAACTTGTATTTTGCAACAAAACGGAGACAAACTTTGCACGATATCATCTACAACGTACTGATTTTCTTGTAGATTTTTCTTATCATTAATTAACCAATCCGCCAGTTGTAAATCTTGATCTGGCTGGCTATGTCGACCTATGGTTCCCGCTAATGCTTCTGTTTCAATTAATTGACCTTGGCGGTGATATAACCTTTCTGGTGTCGAACCAATAAACGAATGCCCTTCCTCTAATTGAAATAGGAAATGGAAGCTATGACGGTTCTTATTACGGCTTAGTGCCAGCAGTTCGATGCCTTTGAGATCGGCATCTAAGGTAATGGTGGTTTGACGAGCCAACACCACTTTTTTCAAGTCGGTGTGCACGATACTGTCTAAGGCTTGCTCTACGCTATCACGCCACAAGGCTTTATCCGGAGTGTGCGTTACCTCGGTGACCGTCGGGACTGAACTATTCAATGGCGCAATTTCAGCACGCAACTCATTGATGGTTCGACGCAATGCCGTCCTGTCTTCGGTTAAATTCGCCACCAAAACCCACCGTTTGTCGCGTCGGATTAATTCGATGTGGGGTAAAAAGAAAAAAGCCCCAAGGCAACGGGTTTTGTTTTCTTTATAGGGAAACGCATATCCCCCCCATATTCGCTGCCCTTGATTTAGCACCGAGTAGGCAGGGTTGAGCTCACTGAACGTTCTTGCTTGTCCTAACGCAACCACTTCTTCGGTTGCATCCCTAGACTGCCAATAAAATTTAGGGAATATCGGTTGATTGCTCATCCAAGGTAGAGCGAAATCAACGCACACCTCTGCGACTTCTACCTCAATGCGGCAGACATCACTAGGTGCAGAGTCAACTTGTTGTTCGAGTTGTTTTATCGCGTTTTCAAGATGAGACAATGTGACCTCTAACTCTCTATTTCTCTTAAGGTTTACCCCTACAGTTCGCATACTCTAGGGCGACTGATTAGCCAAATCAAGCAGGACAACTACAATTGTAGAGTAAACATAAATTTAAGGGCAAAATTAACTATAACAGTGTGGCTTAGATGTAGATTTTTCTACTCAAAAACCTCAATTTGGTGTAATTTGACACTATTCAAATCGGTAAATTCTAAGGGTTAACAATGAAAAATATCGAGATGTCATCAAAACTCGATAATGTATGCTATGACATTCGTGGTCCTGTTCTTAAACATGCTAAGCGCATGGAAGAAGAAGGGCAGAAAATTCTTAAACTAAACATTGGTAACCCTGCCCCGTTTGGCTTTGATACTCCGGATGAAATTTTAGTCGATGTTTTAAGAAACCTTCCTACTTCACAAGGTTATAGTGACTCTAAGGGTATCTACCCTGCCCGTAAGGCCGTCGTTCAGTATTATCAAAAGAAAGGACTGCTCTCTTTAGATGTGGAAGATGTCTACATGGGCAACGGCGTATCAGAGTTGATCGTCATGGCTATGCAAGCACTGCTTAATAATGGGGATGAACTCCTAGTGCCGGCTCCTGATTACCCTTTGTGGAGTGCTGCGGTATCCCTATCCGGTGGCACGCCCGTTCACTACTTATGTGATGAACAGTCGGACTGGTTTCCAGATCTTGATGATATTCGCGCCAAAATCACCCCTAAGACTCGCGCTATCGTACTGATTAACCCGAACAACCCAACCGGTGCTGTGTATAGTAGAGACTTTTTGTTACAAATCGTCGAGATTGCACGCCAGCATAAGCTCATCATTTTTGCCGATGAGATCTATGACAAAATTTTATACGACGGTGCCACCCACACTTCCATTGCCACTCTGGCTGACGATGTGATCATGGTGACATTCAATGGGCTATCTAAAGCTTACCGTATCTGTGGTTTCCGTAGTGGCTGGATGTTTATAAGTGGCCCTAAACACTTAGCTAAAGGCTACATTGATGGCTTAGACATGCTGGCATCCATGCGTTTGTGTGCCAATGTTCCAATGCAGCATGCCGTGCAAACGGCACTAGGTGGTTATCAAAGTATCAATGAGCTGATTCTTCCTGGTGGACGTTTATTAGAGCAACGAGATAGAGCCCATGAAATGATCACCTCTATCCCTGGTGTTTCCTGTGTTAAACCTAAAGGCGCTTTATACCTGTTTCCTAAGCTCGACCCTAAGATTTACAAAATTCACGATGACCAAAAAATGGTATTGGACTTTTTAAAGCAAGAAAAAGTCTTACTCGTGCAAGGGTCTGGATTTAATTGGCCTAAGCCTGACCACTTTAGGATAGTGACACTGCCACATATAGAGTATTTGGAGATTGCCATCGGTCGTTTTGAGCGTTTTATCACTCAATACCGTCAGTAGTTTGTTAAAAGAGGCCTAGTGCCTCTTTTTTTAGATCCATTAAAAGGGTAATTAGCATGAACAACGAAAGTCACTTTTTTGCTCACTTAGCGAGAATGAAGCTTATTCAGCGCTGGCCACTAATGCGCTCGGTATCTAAAGAAAATATTTCAGAGCACAGTCTACAAGTGGGCTTTGTGGCACATGCTTTGGCCATTATCAAAAATAAAAAATTTTCTGGGAACATTAACCCTGAAAAGGTCGCAGTATTAGGCATGTATCATGATAGCAGTGAAGTGCTTACGGGTGATCTTCCAACCCCAGTCAAATACTACAACCCATTTATTGCTAAAGAGTATAAGAAGATTGAAGCGGCCGCAGAGCAAAAACTGCTGTCTATGGTACCAGAGGAATTTCGCGAGGATTTTCAGCCCTTTCTCATCAGTGGTGAGGCCACGGACGAAGAGCACGCTTTGGTAAAGCAGGCCGACTGTATCTGCGCTTATTTAAAGTGCTTAGAAGAGCTGTCAGCAGGAAATCATGAGTTTGCGGCGGCAAAAAGACGCCTCGAACAAACGCTACAAGAAAGACACTCCCCAGAAATGTGTTATTTTTTAAAAACCTTTTCATCCAGTTTTGAACTGACACTGGATGAAATCAGTTAATGCGAAGCAAATACATGCAAGTAGAACCTTTGTGGCAACAACGAATTAATGCAGAACAAAAAGCGCGCCTTAACGATCATCGCGATCCCTACCAAAGGGACAGAGCCAGAGTGTTGCACTCGGCGGCATTTCGACGCTTACAAGGCAAAACTCAAGTGCATGGCACGGGAAGTAATGATTTTCACCGCACTCGTCTTACTCATTCGTTAGAAGCGGCGCAAATTGGTTCGGGTATTTTGGCGCAATTGCATTCTAAGCATGGCCATTTACAGCCGATATTACCCAGTGACAGCCTAATTGAAACCTTATGTCTAGCCCATGATATTGGTCACCCACCCTTTGGTCATGGAGGAGAGATTGCGCTCAATTATATGATGCGTGAGCATGGCGGATTTGAAGGAAATGCTCAAACCTTTCGCATTGTCAGTCAACTGGAACCTTATACACAATTTCACGGTATGAATTTATGTCGCCGTTCGTTGTTAGGACTACTGAAATATCCCGCCCTACTCAGTCAAGTTGAACGAGACTCCATCCCTGATGGTGTTGATAATCCAAGACAACTAAAAGCCAGTCGCTGGATGCCTGCAAAAGGGATCTTTGATATAGACAGCCACTATTTCACTTGGGTTATGCAAGGACTTCCTAGCCAAGATGCGCGCCTTTTTACCCAGTTACAGCCCCACACCGGTGAGCGTTATGCCCCCAAAAAGACCCGCTTTAAATCCCTTGATTGCTCCATTATGGAGTTAGCGGATGATATTGCTTACGGGGTGCATGATCTCGAAGACGCCATCGTACTCGGGTTAGTGTCAAAGCAGCAGTGGTTTGAATCTGCAGCAAGCAAACTTGCTGACTGTGGACACCCTTGGATGGAAAAAGAAATTGATCGTCTTACCGAGCAGTTGTTCTCTGGGGAGCATTATTTACGCAAAGATGCCATCGGTGGCATAGTGAATGCACTGTTGACCAGTGCCACTATTACAGACGTTAATTCGCCGACTTTTTCACATCCTTTATTGCAATATAACGCCACTTTGCAACCTCCTATGCTTGAGGTATTGAAAGTCTTTAAAGATTTCGTCAGCCACTATGTTATTCACGCCACCAAGGTTCAGTTAATTGAATACAAAGGGCAACAAATTATCATTAACTTGTTCGAAGCCTTAAGTGGCGATCCTGAACGCTTGCTCCCCGACGCCACTAAAAAGAAATGGCGACAAGCCAGAGATCAACAAGACCAAGGCTATCGCGTAATTAGTGATTATATTGCTGCAATGACCGACGGTTACGCACAGAAAATACATTCACAAATGTTTACCAGTTAACGTTTGCGTCCAGCAAAATATTTATCAAAGGTGCCTTCTGGCAATTGGGAAATTTGAAATTCAACCATATGGTCAAACGCAGAGATCAAGGGTGTGGCATCACAAGCGCCTAATTGAGTCAGCGCGAAGTATGCCGCTTCTACTGTAGATAGCGCATTGTCCTTAGGGGCTTTACGTATGGTATAGCGCCCTTGAAGATCGGGAGCAAGATGAACCTGCGTCAGCTGCTGCAAGTTCTGCGATAACTGGTATATTTTAAAGGCTTTTTTCCAAGTGCCATCAATAAGAAACAAACGGACTTTATTATGACCTTTTCCCGTCAGGTACTGTGCATGCAGTTGCGATGAATTTTGCGAGGGAAACAATAGTAAGTTAACGGTATCGGGTTCATTGAGCCATTGGTTTATCCGTGCGTGCTCAGAAAAGTTTTCACCAACGAACACCTGACAAGGGGTAATGGTCAGCTCAACAATTTTAGCGGTACCTTTTGCTTGATTCACCTCACTAGGGTGCTGCAAAATAACCACCTCAGTGGTGCTGGTAACGGGCTGTATCCATTGACATAAACAAGCTTTTTTCGCGCGACCACATCGCTCACAGTATCGGGACATAAAACGTGTATAAATTCCTCATTGCTTTCAGTGTATTGTTAGCGTTCTTATTAATTCCAACGCTGTCTGATGCATTACGCTGGGAGCACGATCTTATCGCAACTCATCAATGGTGGCGACTGATAACCGGTAATTTCACTCATACTAACCTGTATCATTTATTGATGAATTTAGCGGGTTTATGGGTGATTTGCTATTTATTCAACGCCAGAGTAAAACCGCTCCTTATTGTTATTGGGCTTCTGTCTAGCGCAATTGGAGTCGGTTTATTGTTCACCAGCACCCATACCTATTACGGCTTTTCTGGAGTGTTACACGGGCTTTTTGCTTGGTATGCATATCAAGAGGTGGAAAGTGGAAAACACAGCAGTTGGTTTTTACTGGCCGGTCTAGGGCTCAAATTACTGGCGGAAAACAGCGGTTTTGTCACCATTTCATCTGCCGAACTGATTAACGCTCGCGTATCTACAGAGTCGCATCTTATTGGTGCTATCAGCGGATTAATCATTGCACTGCTCGCCAGCAAGGTGCTCAAGCAAGTCTCATTGTAATACCATAGAGGGTATAACTAAGCCATGCCTGCAGATAAAAACACTTGATAAGACCCATAAATTACTGCGATAGGTATCAAGTGTTTTGCCTTGGTCATTTTTGCCAATGATTTGCTGTATACGCTCTTACAGCCTTATTCGCGAGCGGTTTTTATCTACGGTCGCCTGCCCTATTCCTTTTACCTGTTGCAGATCATCGGCATGCTGAAATTCACCATGCACTTCTCTATAGGCGACGATTTGTTGGGCTTTCTTTTCTCCAACGCCCACTAACAGTGTGGCTAGTTCCTCACTAGTGGCGGTATTGATGTTCACTTGTATATCAATACCTTCATATTTATCCCCTTGCATTTCATCCGCCGCCTGGGCGGTTAGAGTAAACAACAGCAAACAGACAAAACTCAAATAGCCCTTAATAGTTAACGCTCGCATCCCTATCTCCTTTAGTTACATTCATAGTGCTCAAGCCAAGTTCACCTTGGACTCAATGCTCAAACTAGGGGATAAATAGACGCTGCGGAATCACCAATAGCTCAAAATAGAACGGGCCGCTTAAAGCGGCCCGTTTACTTATGAAAAGACGAATCAGATATTACTGCGCATCTCCAGAGATGTGGTACTCAATATCAGTCTTCTTACGCAATGATTGCAGTAGACCCATAAGATCTTGTTGTACAAGCTCAGACTTAAGCTGTTGTCCAATTTGATCATTGTATTGAGCATCGACCTTGCTGTTCACTTTAGTCAATTCAATCACCACGATGTTGCCATTCGCGTCAGCAGATTTAGCATAATGTAATGCATCTTTGCTTGGACGAGGGATAGCAAATACCGTTTTTGACAGTGCCGCGCCACGATGTACGCTTTCAACATCACTGAAGGCTAGTTTATTTTTCGCCAATAATGCATCATCACCCGCTTCTAAACCTTTAACTAAGTTATTCGCTAACTCGTTTGCCAGTTTCAAGCCTTCAACTTGTTTGAACTGCTCAGCTACCTGAGAGGCCACTTCGTCATAAGGCAATACCGTTTGTGGACGAGAGTCATCGATGCGAACCACAATGATATGTTCAGGCTCTACTTCAACAACAGATGAATTTAAACCATCTTCACTCACTTCTGGTGTTTGTAGCTCTTGCATAACTGCGCGAGATTTAAGAATCTCTGGTGCATCAGCATTAGAAACAAAATCTGTTGTCACAACTTTTTGTCCAACTGCCTTAGCCGCATCATCTAAAGAATCTGGGTATTCAAAAGCAACCGTTTCTAATTTATTTTGTAAATCATAGAAGCGATCTACCGCTTGTTGTTCAGCGACTTCAGTTTTGATGTCTGCAGCAACGTCAGCGAACGGCTTAGCTTGTGACGCTTTAAGTTCATTTAACTTGATAATGTGATAACCGAAGTTCGATTTAACCACTTCGCTATAATCACCCTTATTTTTCAGAGCAAATGCAGCAGCTTCAAATTTAGGATCCATAACGCCATGTTCAACCCAACCTAAAGAACCACCATTTTCAGCAGAACCTACGTCTTCTGATTTTTCTTTAGCTAAAGTAGCAAAGTCTGCACCTGCTTTAAGTTGTGCTAGCAACTCTTTCGCTTTGCTTTCATCTTTAACTAGGATATGGCTCAGGTTGCGTTGTTCTTGAGTCGAGTAGCGATCCAGATTTTTCTCATAAAAATCTTTTGCTTCTTTATCCGTTACCACATCGCTTTTTTTCATTTTCTGAGCAGATAGTTCTACGTATGAAATTTTAAACTGCTGTGGACGAGTAAAGCGGTCAGGGTTATTTTTATAAAACTCTTGTAGCTGTTCAGTGGTAGGTTTCACTGTTTTTGCTACTTCGCTCGGCTTGATAGTCACAGTGCGAATATCACGAGTTTGAGTCAGTAATAACGATACTTGAGCCACTTCTTTAGGCAATACAAATTCGCTTTGCTCTACCGCACCCAAAATCTTTTGACGTACTAAGTCACTGCGCAGGTATTCCGCGAAGCTTTCCGCGTTGTATCCACCACGACGTAGAGCCGCTTGATAAATTTCTTGGTCAAATTTACCGTCTTTTTGGAATTGAGGCATGTTTAATAGAACGTCACGAACATTTTTGTCGCTGACACGCAGTCCCATAGACTCTGCATATTGCTCTAACAGTATTTGGTTGACCATTTGGTCTAGCACACGCTGACGGAACGATTGAACAAACGCTGGGTCACCTAGTTGGCTAGTAAAGTAGTCGCCCATTTGTTGTTGGGCACGATTGCGTTCATTTTGATACGCCATCTCAAACTCTGGACGAGAAATTTCTTTATTCCCAACCTTTGCAGCAGAACTACTGCCACCGCCTAAATAGCCACTTACGCCGGTAAAAACGAAAGAGAGAATGATCAGACCTAGAATGATCTTAACTGCAATGCTATTTACGCCTTCGCGTAATCTTTCCATCATAATAGTGTGAAACTCCGAAACGAGGCCTGTATTAAATTCAGGCTCTAAAAATCCTGGTCTCGATAATATCAGAAATAGAAATGCGCACCAGTAGGATGCGCATAAATACGAAGTTTGATAACGATAATTTGTTGTCAGACAAGATTTAACCGTGTTTTATTCGTTCACAGCCTCTTTTAAAGCTTTACCTGGTTTAAATGCAGGTACTTTTGCTTCTGCAATTTGAATCTCATCACCCGTTTTTGGATTACGGCCAGTACGCGCTGCACGAGTACGAACACTAAATGTACCAAAACCCACAAGAGCCACTTGATCGCCTTCTTGCAATGATTCACTGATTGATTCAACCACTGCATCAAGAGCGCGACCAGCAGAGGCTTTAGAGAGATCGGCGCTGTCTGCAATTTTTTCGATAAGTTGAGTTTTATTCACGGTATAATTCCCCTAGTACTACTCAGTAAAATATTGAGTAAGTCAATTCCATTATGTTTAGGATTTTAGCTACTCCCCTTTTGATAAAGGGCTATCGCTTCAATAGTTAAAGTAGCGTTCAATAAAAAAGCTGACAAGTGATTTGCACTCATCAGCTTATTAAATATACTAATTTTTGCTATTTATCACTGTTTGTCCCTTCAATGGACACGCCTGAAGGATCGTTTTGCAATGCAATGCTTAATACTTCATCAATCCATTGCACCGGTTTAACCACTAAATCCTTCTTCACGTTGTCTGGGATTTCTTCCAAATCACGCTCATTGTCTTTAGGGATAAGCACAGTTTTAATGCCACCACGGTGAGCGGCTAATAGTTTTTCTTTCAATCCACCAATAGGCAATACTTCACCACGTAATGTAATTTCGCCCGTCATAGCCACATCCGCTTTAACAGGGTTACCCGTTAAACTCGAAACTAGCGCAGTGCACATAGCAATACCAGCACTTGGGCCATCTTTAGGCGTCGCCCCTTCTGGTACGTGCACGTGAATATCACGCTTCTCATAGAAGTTAGGGTTGATGCCTAATTTTTCAGCACGGCTGCGCACTACCGTCATTGCTGCTTGAATAGACTCTTGCATCACATCACCAAGAGAGCCCGTTTGAGTCAGCTTTCCTTTACCTATCATTGATTCTGTTTCAATGGTCAGTAGATCGCCGCCCACTTCGGTCCAAGCCAAGCCAGTGACTTGGCCAATACGGTTGCTGTCGTCAGCTTTGCCAAAGTCACAACGTTGTACGCCTAAGTAATCTTTCAGATTATCTTGGTTAACGGTGACTTTCTTCAATGAGCTATCAAGTAGAATATTTTTCACCGCTTTGCGACAAATCTTAGAGATTTCGCGCTCTAAGCTACGCACTCCCGCTTCACGGGTGTAGTAACGAATAATGCCAAGAATGGCAGAGTCATCCACTTCAATTTCGTGCGCTTTCAAACCATTACGAGAAATTTGTTTTTCCAATAAGTGGTTCTTAGCAATGTTCAGCTTCTCATCTTCGGTATAACCCGATAGACGAATCACTTCCATACGGTCAAGAAGTGGGCCAGGGATGTTCATTGAGTTAGAGGTCGCTACAAACATAACATCAGATAAATCATAATCCACTTCTAGATAGTGATCGTTAAATGCATTGTTTTGTTCAGGGTCCAACACTTCTAATAGCGCCGAAGAGGGATCGCCGCGCATATCTGAAGACATCTTATCGATTTCGTCGAGCAAGAACAGTGGGTTCTTCACTCCGACCTTAGACATTTTCTGGATCAGCTTACCTGGCATAGAGCCAATGTAAGTGCGGCGGTGACCACGAATTTCAGCTTCATCACGCACACCACCAAGCGCCATACGTGTGTATTTACGACCGGTTGCTGCCGCAATAGATTGTCCTAGAGAAGTTTTACCAACACCTGGAGGACCAACAAGGCACAAGATAGGCCCTTTCAGCTTATTAATACGGTTTTGTACCGCCAAGTATTCAAGAATACGTTCTTTAACGCGTTCCAAACCAAAGTGATCCGCATTAAGTATCTCTTCCGCTTTGGCGAGGTTCTTTTTCACTTTAGAACGTTTCGCCCAAGGCACGCCTACCATCCAATCAATGTAGCTTCGCACCACGGTGGCCTCAGCTGACATCGGTGACATCATTTTTAGTTTTTGCAATTCTTGTTCGGTTTTTTCACGAGCATCTTGTGGCATTTTTGATTGTTCAATTTTTGCCTTTAACGCTTCAAATTCATCCGGTGCATCATCCATATCACCTAATTCTTTTTGAATCGCCTTCATTTGCTCATTCAGATAGTATTCGCGTTGCGATTTTTCCATCTGTTTTTTAACGCGACCACGAATGCGTTTTTCTACTTGTAGGATATCAATTTCTGATTCCATGCTGCCCATTAGAAATTCTAAACGCTCATTCACGTCAATAATTTCTAATACTCGCTGCTTTTCAACCAGCTTTAAAGGCATGTGAGCGGCAATAGAATCCGCAAGGCGTGGGGCATCATCGATACCGTTTAACGAGGTTAGAACCTCTGGCGGAATCTTTTTATTTAATTTGATAAAGCCTTCGAACTGGTTAAGTGCACTGCGCACAACCACTTCCTCTTCTTTATCATCCATTGCGGGTGTCGTTAGGAATTCCGCATCAGCTACGAAGAAATCTTCATCGGTAACCGAATGAAGTTTGGCTCGTTGCTGGCCTTCCACGAGTACCTTGACGGTTCCATCTGGGAGTTTCAGCAGTTGCAAAATAGTGGCAACTGTACCTACTTGGAATAAATCGTCTTTGGTCGGCTCTTCGGTGTCTGCTTCTTTTTGTGCAACAAGCAATACTTGCTTGTTGTTGTCCATAGCAGCTTGAAGGCAGTTGATCGACTTTTCGCGACCAACAAACAGAGGAATGACCATATGTGGGTAAACGACCACATCTCGTAATGGCAGCACGGGTATTTCAATACGCTCGGAACGCTCCAAGTTCATAATTATCTCTCTTCCGTTTTCGGCTTATGGTCTTTATATAAGGTCACTTTAAATAGAATCAATACCTGTAACAATAAGAATCACTTAACTTAATCAAATAGTGCCGATTTAACGATGTTTTAGCTGAAATAGACAGCAAATCACAGGTTATGTGTCTATGGCAAATCATTTTTATGCAACGCTCATAAACATTCAGATATAAAAAAAGCGAGCTACTGCTCGCTTTTTACTCGGTATGACTTCAAATCACGATTCTGCTATTGCAGCCTGATTATCACCGCCGTTGTAAATCATCAGTGGTTCAGATTCACCATTGATGACCGACTCGTCGATAACCACTTTGCTAACATCGGTTAATGAAGGCAGTTCGTACATTGTGTCCAAAAGTACGTTCTCAAGAATCGAACGAAGGCCACGAGCGCCGGTTTTACGTTCCATTGCACGTTTCGCAATTGCGTTTAGTGCATCTTCACGGAATTCCAGTTCTACATCTTCAATGTCGAACAGAGCAGCATACTGCTTAGTCAGAGCGTTCTTAGGCTGGCTAAGGATCTGAATAAGTGCAGCTTCATCAAGTTCAGTAAGCGTAGTTGTTACTGGTAGACGTCCGATAAACTCAGGGATTAGGCCGTATTTAACCAAATCTTCTGGCTCTACCTGTTTGAACATGTCGCTGATGCTCTTGTTCTCGTCTTTAGCGTGAATTTCCGCGCCAAAGCCAATACCAGAGCCTGTTTCAACTCGTTGCTCAATCACTTTATCTAGGCCAGCAAAAGCACCACCACAGATAAATAGGATCTTCGAAGTATCCACCTGCAAAAACTCTTGCTGAGGGTGCTTACGACCACCTTGAGGTGGCACAGAAGCGATAGTACCTTCAACCAGTTTAAGTAGTGCTTGTTGCACACCTTCACCTGAAACATCACGGGTGATCGATGGGTTTTCAGCCTTACGTGAGATTTTATCAATCTCATCAATGTACACAATACCACGCTCTGCTTTAGAAACGTCGTAGTCACATTTCTGAAGCAGTTTTTGGATGATGTTTTCTACATCCTCACCCACATAACCGGCTTCAGTTAATGTGGTTGCGTCAGCCATAGTGAAAGGTACATCTAGGAAACGAGCTAGTGTTTCTGCTAGTAATGTTTTACCACTACCTGTTGGGCCAATTAGCAAGATATTACTCTTACCAAGCTCAACACCGTCTGCGGTTTTGTCGCCGTTACGAAGGCGCTTGTAGTGATTGTATACCGCTACTGAAAGCACTTTCTTCGCAAATTCTTGGCCAATGACGTAATCGTCAAGGTGCTCACGAATATCTCGTGGTGTCGGTAAAGCTTCAGACTCTTTCTTAGGAAGAGCCTCTTTGATCTCTTCACGAATAATATCGTTACAAAGATCAACACACTCGTCACAGATGTAAACGGATGGTCCCGCGATCAACTTGCGAACTTCATGCTGACTTTTACCGCAGAAAGAGCAGTACAAAAGCTTGCCACTCTCTTTGCTTTTATCTGTCATTCGCTAACCTCTTAGCTTTAAACTTTAATCTCTTAAAGTTTACATCAAAAAATCTTGAACCGATGGCTTATTTGCCTCGAGACAATACTGAGTCTACAAGTCCGTATTTCACAGAGTCTTCTGCAGACATAAAGTTGTCACGATCGGTATCGCGCTCAATCACTTCCATTGGCTGACCTGTATGCTCAGCAAGAAGTGTGTTTAGTTTGTTTTTGATAGTCAAAATTTCTTGAGCATGAATTTGAATATCAGATGCTTGACCTTGGAAGCCGCCCAACGGTTGGTGAATCATCACACGTGAACTTGGTAGCGCAAAACGCTTACCTGGTGCACCACCAGCCAATAGGAATGCACCCATGGAGCATGCCTGTCCCATACATACTGTGCTCACATTAGGTTTGATGTACTGCATGGTGTCATAAATAGACATGCCCGCAGTAACACTACCACCCGGAGAGTTAATGTATAGGAAAATATCTTTGTCTGGATTTTCTGATTCTAGGAACAGCAACTGAGCCACTACCAGATTAGCCATGTGATCTTCCACCTGTCCAGTCAGGAAGATGATTCTCTCTTTCAATAAGCGAGAGTAGATGTCGTAAGAACGCTCACCGCGTGACGACTGCTCTACCACCATAGGTACCAGTGCATCGACAATTGGCGACATTACATTTTTTTCTTGGTAGCTCATACTGTTATACCCCTATCCCTAAAAACAAATGGCCCGAATGATTATCTCATACGGACCATTATTAGTAGAAGACTCACTATAAAGTCAACCCTCTACGTAAACTCAACGTCCTTATGCAGGTTGTTGGTTCATAATTGCATCAAATGACTCTTCTTTGTCAGTCACTTGAGCTTTAGCAATGATAGCGTCAACAGCTTGCTCTTCTAAAGCAACGTTACGCATGTTGTTCATCATTTCTTCATTGCTTTCGTAGTATGCGATAACTTCAGAAGGATCTTCGTACGCAGTCGCCATTTCTGTGATAAGTGCTTTTACTTTCTCATCATCAGCTTTTAGTTCTTCAGTTTTGATAACTTCACCAAGAAGAAGACCTACAACAACGCGTTTACGAGCTTGCTCTTCGAACAACTCACGAGGAAGTTGGTCAGCAGCTTCAGTGTTGCCACCAAAACGTTGAGCCGCTTGCTGGCGAAGAACACCAATTTCTTGCTCGATAAGTGCAGCAGGAACAGTGATGTCATTTTCTTTAGCAAGACCGTCAATAGCTTGATCTTTGATACGAGTCTTAACCGCTTGCTTAAGCTCACGCTCCATGTTCTTGCGTACTTCAGTCTTAAGTGCGTCAACGCCGCCTTCAACAACACCAAATTTAGCAACGAACTCGTCAGTTAGCTCAGGAAGTTCACGTGCTTCAACTTTGTTCACTTTGATAGTGAACTTAGCATCTTTACCTTTTAGGTTTTCAGCGTGGTAATCTTCTGGGAAAGCTACGTCGATTTCGAACTCAGCACCAACAACTTTGCCAGTGATGCCTTCTTCAAAACCAGGGATCATACGACCTTGGCCCATTTCTAGAGGGAAGTTTTCAGCTTTACCGCCTTCAAATTCTTCACCGTCGATAGAACCTGTGAAATCGATAGTTGCACGCATGCCGTCTTCAACAGCCGCATCTACTTCAGTCCAAGTCGCTTGTTGCTTACGTAGAGTTTCAAGCATGTTATCAACGTCTTCTGCTTTCACTTCTACTACAGGCTTCTCAACAGAGATGTTCTCAAGACCTTTTAGTTCGATCTCAGGGAAAACTTCTAGAGTTGCTGTAAATACAAGATCTTGACCTTGAGTCGCTTCTACAGGTGCGAATGTTGGTGCACCCGCTGGGTTGATCTTTTCTTTAACGATAGACTCGATGTAATGACGCTGCATCACTTCACCCATCACGTCGTTACGTACCGCTTGACCGTACATTTTCGCTACCATTTTCAAAGGCACTTTGCCTTTACGGAAGCCGTCAAAACGACGGTTTTTAGCGATGTTACGTAGTTCAGCTGTTACTGCATCTTCAATGTTAGCAGCAGGAACAGTGATAGTTAGACGGCGCTCAAGACCTTCTAGAGTTTCAACAGTAGCTTGCATTATTTTTTAAACCTCAACAAAAGCTCAGTTATCTGAGCATAGTGTCACTACATAAACGAGAGTGACAACATCCTAGTGTGCGTCTCAAAGAGACATCTAAATACGAAAGAGAGTGTCGTGGCGGCCAAAAAAGACAGCCACGAATCAATTAGCGACACCTTAATTTAAGATATCTCCAATTAACCTCAGAGTAATAAATTGACGCGACATTCTACCGACATCGACTTGCGCTGTCGAGACATGCACTAAACACTCTTCAATAATCATCGCCGGATCTCATTAGTATGAGGCCGAACTTATAATTAAAATGGGGGCAGGTTTGTCAAAATCAACAGTAATTATAAAATTTGCGCCAGAAGTGGCAAAAACGGGAGCTTGTTCAAATTTATTCCTCTGAACTGCATAAGAAATAATCATTGTTATTTATAAGTAACACTGTAAGAATTGACTATGATTATGATCTCATAACATGGGATACATTGCTGTTGCTAATACATTATCAATCTAGGTGGAAAGCGTGCAGTTAACCTCAAGACTCGAAAAAACACTCATCTCTTCAGTCATTATTATTGTTGGTATCGTCGGTTGTTACTTTGTGGAAAATCTCTATAAGTTTAGGCAAAACCAATTACTTGAACTGCAAATATCCAATGCGGAGCATAAGGCTTCACAAATTACCAATGCCCTTTCTTTATCACTGCAGAAGAAAATTTATGCGGCCTACAGTTTAGCCAACATTATCAGTTCCCAACAAGAACTCACCGACCAACAACGTCAAGCGGTGAGTCAAAATTTACTCAACTACGATCCCCAACTGATGGGAGTGGGAATTGCGTTAAATGACATTATTAATTTTGTATACCCCACTTTGCCCTACTCTTTCGCTTTAGGAGAAGAAACCTCTAGTGAAATACAGGCTCAATTAGACCACTTTAAAGAGAACCCTTATTCTCTTGCGCAGGGTTCCATTCAAGCATTAAATAACGCTCAGGACATGTATATTTTACGTAGCCCTATTTTTTCTGGGGATATTAATAACCGTATTTATCAAGGACATATTTTATTATTGGTCAATCTACAAAAAGTCCTCGATGAAGCGCAACATAAGAACAGCCCCTATATCATAGCTCTGCAACATAAACAGCATACTACACCTGTATTCGGTAACCCAGACGCATTAAAAAAACCATTATTTATCAGCGATATAAAAGTCAACAACCAAGATTGGGGACTTTATGTTGCGGATAAAATTGTTGCTAATAAAACCCATTCTATTTATGACAATTGGTATTTGAACAATTCTGTTCGTTGGTATGGCTACAGCTCACTCGGTATGCTGTTAATGCTGTTTAGCGTCATTTCGATCTTTTACCTGCACGCTAAAAAGCGCTCTATGCAAGATGAATTAACTGGGTTACCCAATCGCCGCTATTTTATCTATACCCTTAAAAATTTAATCAATAATGCCGCCCATTATCAGTCCAGCTTTGCACTATTAAATATAGATTTGGATGACTTTAAACTCATCAATGACCGTTATGGCCACGCCAGTGGAGATAGCATATTACAGCAGGTCGCTCAACAACTACGTAACAGTGTTCGCTCTCACGATACTATCGCTAGGGTGGGCGGAGATGAGTTTTTAATTATTGTCTCTCGAGTAAAAAACCGTCAGCAGTTGGTGCATTTAGTGCAGCAGATACAATCTCATCTTGAGCAGCATCAATATGACATCCAAGGAACGTTTCTTCATATCAAAGTCAGTATTGGCTATAGCTTGTTTCAAGATCCAGACACCAATATTGATCAGCTCCTCTCCGAAGCCGATATTAGTATGTATCACAATAAGAGTCTCAAACGGCACAGTCAGAAATTTAACGATTCGGCCTTATCCGACGACATCATAGATAAAAATCATACTAATCACACTAAGTAAGTGAGCAGAAATAGCGCAGGAAAAACACTTAAGAACAAGGAGTTATTTTTGATAAGTAGTTGTTATACAATGAAAAATTGCAACGCCGTTATCCAGTATTTTAACAAGCTAGAATGATCCTTTAATGACTACGATTGGTATCATTAAACTTAAAAAGCATAAAAAATGGTCAATAAAAAACCGCTCACCTTTTCAAGTGAGCGGTTTCAAATATTCAAATAGCGACTTAATTAAGCGTTAGCTTCACGCTCAGTGATAAAGGCTAAAGCCAGTTGAATACGCGCTATAACACGCTCTTTACCCACTAACGCCATCACAGCATCAACGGATGGCGATTGACCACCACCGGTTACGGCAACGCGAAGTGGCATACCAATTTTACCCATGCCAATTTCTAACTCGTCACACACAGCTTTAATAATGCCATCTTTGATGGAGTCTGTTGACCACTCGGTTAAAGCTTCTACTTTTGCTAAAGCCAACTCTAGAGGGCCTCTTGCAACACCACGAAGATGTTTTTTAGCCGCGCCCGCTTCAAACTCACTAAAGTCTTCATAGAAGTAACGAATTTGCTGTGCCAACTCAACCAAAGTATGGCAACGTTCACCAACAAGTTGGATAACGTCAGTAAGCGCAGGGCCATTGCTAATATCTAGATTCTGTTGCTCAATGTGCCATTGCAGGTACTTAGCAACGTATTCTGGCTCAGACGTTTTGATGTAATGGTTGTTAAGCCACAACAGTTTGTCTGTATTAAATGCAGAAGCCGATTTAGAGATGTCATTTAAGCTAAAGAACTCAATCATCTCTTCATTTGAGAAAATCTCTTGGTCACCGTGAGACCAACCTAAACGAACTAGATAGTTGTTTAGTGCGTTAGGTAAATAACCTTCGTCACGATATTGCATCACTGACACCGCACCGTGGCGTTTTGATAGTTTTGCACCATCATCACCTAAAATCATGGCACAGTGAGCAAATGTAGGTACTGGAGCACCTAATGCTTCATAGATATTGATTTGGCGAGGCGTGTTGTTGATATGATCTTCCCCACGAACAACATGAGTTATACCCATATCCCAATCATCTACAACCACTACGAAGTTATAAGTTGGCGCGCCATCGGTACGACGAATGATAAGGTCATCTAGTTGTGTGTTGCTAATTTCAATGTGACCACGGATTTGGTCATCAAAAACGACACTGCCCTGTTTAGGGTTGCGGAAACGTACCACAAAGTCATCCCCTTCTTTAGCTGCAGCGTTTGCCGCAACTATTTTAGGGTGATTCGCATCGTAACGAGGCATTTCTTTGTTGGCTTCTTGTTCTGTACGAATTTCTTCAAGAAGATCTTTAGATGCGTAACACTTATAAGCTTTATCTTCAGCCAGTAGCAGATCAATGCACTCATTGTATCGGTCAAAACGCTTCGATTGGTAATATGGACCTTCGTCCCAATCTAGCCCCATCCACTTCATTCCTTCAAGGATAGCGTCTACCGCCTCTTGAGAGTTGCGCTCTAGGTCAGTATCTTCGATACGCAGTACAAATTCACCGCCTTGATTTTTAGCAAAAAGCCATGAGTATAGTGCCGTGCGAGCACCGCCTACGTGTAGATAGCCCGTTGGGCTTGGGGCAAAACGCGTTTTTACCGTCATTAAATTTACCTTTAAACAGTCCAGTCGCTTAGATAAGCGTGAAATTTGACGCTATTTTAGCACCGAAGTGCAAATGTACAACGATAAGGGAGCGGTTCTCGATAAAGTCTCTAACAATAATACGAATAACTTACTTACAGTGATGGTATGACTAGGGTAAGTATTGGATATAATAGGCAACTAATGCAGAGTGCTACAAGAACAAGGAATAAGCAAAATATGACACAAATAACGGGCCATATTCGTAAAATGACCGCCACGTTACAAGCAGGGCAGGTCTCCTACCAATTGCCACTCGATGATCAAATGTTAGACCTGATGCCACTGATCGGTAAGCCACTCACCTTGACTCATTCAGGGCATATTCACTGCCAAGAATGTGGTAAAAAAACCAAAAAAAGCTACTCTCAAGGCTTTTGTTATCCTTGCATGAGCAAGTTGGCTAAATGTGACATGTGTATCATGAAGCCCGAAACCTGCCATTTTGCACAAGGTACCTGCCGTGAGCCTAAGTGGGGAGAGGAGAACTGCTTCGTCCCTCATTATGTGTATCTTGCTAATACTACTGCCATTAAGGTAGGTATTACTCGTCACACACAAATTCCAACCCGTTGGATTGACCAAGGTGCAAATCAGGCATTGCCTATTTTTAAAGTGAGCTCACGCCTACAGTCTGGGCTTGTAGAAACCGCATTAAAAGAATTTATTTCCGATAAGACCAATTGGCGAAATATGTTAAAAGGCAAAGCGGAACCCATTGATCTTAAAGAGCACGCGAAAAATCTCATTCCACAAATAGAGCATAAGCTTGCCGAACTTCAACTGAAGTATGGTCAAGATGCCATTGAGAAACTAGAGCAGGATGTGGTTGAAATTGATTATCCTGTGACGGAGTATCCCAGCAAAATCAGCTCACTGAATTTTGATAAAACCCCTCAGTTAGGCGGCATTTTATTAGGTATTAAGGGGCAGTATTTATACTTTGATACTGGCGTCATTAATATGCGTAAGTTTACCTCTTACCAAATTACCGCAGAATTCTAAAACAAAAAGCCGAGCAGACTTCCCTGCTCGGCGTATAAAAAAATAACGGTCACCTAGAATCCGTAAGAAGCACCAAACACAAAGGCATTATTAGATAAACTATTGCCTGCGCTGTTGTCTAGGCCATTAGCTTGGCTACGGAACTCAAAGTAAGGTTGTACACCTTGGCGAGTCCATGTGGCACGGATTTCGTGGTCCATTGTCTCAGCATCTATCATATAAATGTTGTTATAACTTAACGCTAAATCCATATCAGAAAAAGTATACGCGATACGGTTATCCATACGATAATCGGTGTCTGCATCCGCGTCAGTGTCATCAATGTGCGCACGAGTACGGTTACTAATTGAGAGGCCGTTATCGAAGTTATAACCAATTTTGATTAAAGGACGAAACTGGATTGACTCACCCGCTGAAATAAGATGCTGGTAACCTGCTGCAACCCACAAGTGATCGGTTAGATTAAAGGCTTGCTCACCACCAACAGTAATTGCTGGCGTTGTATTTCCTGCACCACCGTTATCGTCCACAATGTCGCCTAATTGAATACCATCAAACTCTGTATAAATAGTTAGACCGCCAAAGCGATTATCAAACGTGTGTCCCGCTTCTAGTGTGGATGTCGATTTTGAGCCATGGATGCGGCCATCATCGTGAAACTGAATGTTACCTGTGACATAAGAAGAGGCAAATGCTTGCGATGATGCCACCAAAGCCAGTGCGCTTAACCCGATAATTTTTTTCATGAATATATCCTACATTTTGCAAACTAGAATTTAATAAGAATCTCAAGCATCAGACCAAAATACTCTGCATCCGAAACTCGCAATCTGGAAAATACCAACCAGAAAAACTCTTACTCTAAATGGCCACTTTCACCCTGATAAGTTAAGCGCCACTGCCGTATTTCCTGAACTTGGCAATAATTCTGCAATGGTTAATTTGCAAAGAAAAATAATACAACTCACACTGAGATATCGGTCACGCGAGTGAATTTATAAAAAAAACTAAATCCATTTTATTCATTAATAAACAATAACTTAATATAATTCCATTAAGTTTCATTATTTTAAACACAAACCCGCCAAACAATGAGGATCACAAAACCAACAGCCTATCTCACGTACTGCGTGATCAACATCATAGGCGATTTACAACCATTAAGATTACCTCAGCAAATCACCCACTAAAACGTGACACCCCTCACGATAACTCACTAAACCAAGCATAATAAAGGCAAGAGTTAAGACCTATACCCCCTCAAAATTAGATAAGAAAAACCAATATTTCGCTTTAAAAATAAAGACCACAACACACTACAGCAGGGCTTTTGTGTGGTGCTGAGTTAATATAAGCAGCACTAAGCAAGTGCTGACGATTCAATCGTATTGACTTATCGCTCGCATAAAACACGTTAAGAACTTTATTGGCTTTGCAAAGCAAACATGGAGGGGCAATAACGATGCTGTCACTTGCCAACATCGTAGCGTAAAGATTAGAGTCCTTAGATACATAACCACATCTTGATTAATCACATTTCATTTACTCATCACTCAGTAACATGTAGTGATTTTGTTATAGTGACGCATAATTTAAGCCCATCAAAGCTTGTTTTCAGTGGCGTTTATTGGCAAATAATCCTATTAGTTATTCAGTTTGACTCAATAGATAAACAATAGGCGTATGTTTTTGTCACATTGTTAGTTTAAACCACACTAAACAACATAGAACAACAGTGAACACCTCCATTAAAATAAGAAAAAAATATTTAATATCAGCACCTTAAATAAAAACAAACACCATAATAGTGATAAATAAAAGGCTCAACCGGTTTATTTCACACAAGAAAATAAGCACCTAATAACCTCATCCCTATTATGATTTATTTAGTACTAAACTCATTGACACCCTATCAAAGCACACTTACCCCCTTTCAATCTTCATTTATATATTTTTATACACCAATATAAAAATAATACAAATCAATAAGTTAAAGCGTATTTAATCTAAAAATTTCAAAAATAGAAAAGTTCAATATTAAATAGTGATCTACAGCACATTTAGATTAAAAGAGTGCTCCCGCTCTCATAATTCGAGATAAAAATTAAGTTTAAATTGCAGTTTTCTGCAACAGAGACAAAGATAACTCCATCAACACAAAGTGATAAACAAAACGTAACAAGAAAGGTCTGAAAGTTTACAAATAAACATCGTTCAACGCGTCTACAGTCTCCCCCCCTACATAAATAGAGTGACTGAGAAGCGACCTAAAGTATCCATACAAGGAGTTAAAAATGAAGAAGGTATGCAATAAAACCGCCATCGCTATTGCACTAACAAGTGTTTTCGCTACCGCTTCCGTATCGGCAGCAACAGAGACAGGACAAGTCGGTATTATTTCCGACTTTAGTGTTCAAGTGTACGGTGTGGCAGCAATATCTGTAGTTAACTACAACGTCTCTGACAACCGTGATGCCAGCACAGGTTTTGTGGTTGAAAATGAATCACGCATAGGTTTCCGTGCTTCTAAAGACATGTTTGATAATTTCTTGATCTCTATGCAGATCGAATCTGGCTATGTTGATAGTACAGATTGGTCTCATGGCGGCGTTTCAGGTGGTGTGCTTGGTTTCCGTGATACTTACCTTGGCGCTTCAGGTGACTGGGGTAACTTGCGTGTTGGTCGTGTTTTAACTCCTTTATACGAAATTGTTGACTGGCCGTTCTCTAACCCAGGTCTTGGTGCAACGTTTGACTGGGGCGGCATTAACGCTAATTATGATCGTCAATCAAACCAAGTACGTTTTGACTCTGCTAACTATGGCGGTTTCACATTTGCCGCGTCAGTTGGTCGTGATGACGATGCTAATGGCGGCGGTAACGCAACTCGTGATACCTACTTCTACAGTGCGAATACAAAATACAACTTCAGCACAGTCACATTAATGGCCGCAGTTGAAGGCGGGACTCGTGCACAGGCAACGGCTCCTGATGATGACACCCTAGCTTACATTGTGGGCTTTGAAGCGGGTCTTCCTGCAGGTTTTGGCATTGCCGCTGCTTACAAATATGACCAAATAGACAATAGTATAGATAAACATACTCAGGACTCTATATCTGTCATCGGTCAGTGGTGGAATGGTCCACTAGGTATCAAAGCAGGTTACGCTGAAAACTTTGACTCCGAGAAGGGTGGCGTAACACAAGACGACTCTAACAGTATTGCCTCTGTACAGGTGATGGGCGTAATTAACGGATTCGTACCCTATGTACGTGTTGCTGCCCGCTCTAACTTCACAGATGAAAAAGACACGGATATCGTAACGCGCTTTGGTCTTGAATACGGTTTCTAAGTCTCATTTATCAGCGCTAACCCTGTATTAAGGATCAGCAACTGACATAGAATCAAAACGCTGACTAAAGTCAGCGTTTTTTGTTCTAATCACTATTTTAAATGAACATGCTCACAACTAAGGCCCTAACTGTCGATAGATACCCCCGACTGGTGAGTCAAAGTTTGATAGACAATATCCTTTGTGGAATAACTTAAATTTAAACAAGAGAGTTTATGATGCTGTATAAAAATAAGGCTTGGATTGGCGCATTAACCCCTTTGGTTCTAAGTGCGTGTACAGCACTAGATTCATCTAGTGACTTTAGTCATTCCATTGCCAGCGTAGATACCCAATTGAATCACATTCAAGTGACAGGTAACGAATACAAGCCTGAGTTTAAAGCGATTAAAGGACCAAGTATTCTAAAATCCTCACTCACTTTTGTAGATAACTACCCACTAAATGACAGTTCTAAGTTGTCCTCTTATATAGCAATGAATGTCAGCTATTTTCAAAGCTATGATGAATACAAAACCGTCAACTATAACGGACAACAGCTACCATTAAAGAAAACACAGCCTTCCACTTCCAGTTGTAATGAACACTGCACAGCAACTCAATATTTTACCTTCCCGATGACTCCAGAAAATATCGATTTAGCATCTAAGGAAGGGTTAGCGTTTACCTTAACATCCAGCAACGCAACAATGACCACCGATTTTACCGTCCCTGCAGGCTATATAGATACCATACATAAAACGGCAATAGCGAACGCAAATAAAGCGCCAACAGTGACAACAACGACTCCACCAGCAACTCCAGTCACCACATCTAAAGCAGAAGAAATGGTGCAATACTGGTATGCAGAGGCAACGCCACAGCAGCAGCAAGCATTTAGCGCATGGGCATTTCAAAATCGTACAGAGATAACCACACAACTAGTGGGCGATGCAAAGCCAACAGAGATGATGTCTTACTGGTACGAAAAATCCTCTAAAGAAGAGAAGATACATATTTTGAAATGGCTATTAGAGCAATAAGGCCAATCACACTAAGTAAGTGTTCAGAAATAGCGCAGGAAAAATGCTCGAAAACAAGGGAGGATTTTTCGATAAGTGGTTATTCTACAATCAAAAATTCTAACGTAGTTATCGAGTATTTTAACAAGCTAGAATGACCCGTTATTTAGTACGATTAACGGAATATAGCTTAGGATAAAACGAGGCAGTGTTTATTGCGCAGGAAAAGGAACGACACTGCCTCTTTAGTATACGTTATTCGTTACCTTCCCCCACTCTCAATTATCTGCAGGTTAGAACCAATGATAAGTCGCTGAAATACCGTAATAATTAATGTCTGGACCACCAATATCATTGTACCAAGTGTATTCTAAAGCCCCTGACCAGTTTTTATGCAATTGATACTCAACACCAACCCCTAAGTGAGGCGTCCAGCCCTTATCATCTTCAGCCACTCCTTCGCCATTTGCATTCCATTCATAAGCTTGAAAGCCTATTTTGCCAAATACAGAGAGGCGATCTACAAATTCATAAGAGCCCTTCGCGGTTAAATCAAGAGTTTTAGCATCATAACTACCTGATACATCAGTTAAATCTGCTTTACCTAAGTCATGATAACCTAACTCAAACGCCAACCATGGTAGCGCTTGAATACCAAAAAATGCCCCCCAAGAAAAAGGGGAATCATCCACACCTGTCACACTGGTTACTGCGGAACCCAGATCGCCATAGTTAGCTGAACCCAACTTCACCCCACCATAAAAGTGGGAAAAGGTAATGTTGTCAGACTCAGCAGCATTGGCCACCGATGACAGCGCGAGTATCAAAGAAGTAGTGAAAATATGTTTGTTCATTAACCTTGTATCCTTTCAAGCTCAATCAATAGTTCTTATCTCTAATACTAGACCGAGATGCCAAACAGACAGCAAAACAGCAGAGGTGTTTTCGTTATGAATCGGGTTTTCAATGAAAATTGTGATCTAAGCGATGATGCTCATTTTTTTATCTGCTTGCTACTGCCGATATGGACTTTCACTTGGTTAAAGAGTAGTCATTCATCCGAGCATATCTCACCGCATCATGGCGAGAGTGCACGTTAAGCTTTTTATATAGCTTATAAATATGGCTTTTTACTGTGCTTTCCGACAAAAACAGACGACTTGCAATTTGTTGATTAGATATTCCATATGACAGTAACTCTAGAATTTGCTTCTCTCTAGAGGTTAACCCTAAATTTTGACGTTCAGAGGAGGAGTCTGTGCATCTAACATTGCACACTAACTTCTCCATATAAGGACGTGGCAACCATAACCCACCATTAAAAATACACTCAATGCTTTCGTTGATATGCTTTACCAGTGCACTTTTTAACAGCACTCCTTTGAGTAACGTCCAACGTAGCAAGTTTTCTTTTACAGCATCAATTGGCACATTGTGAACCATAATAGGCCAATTGAGCATGTCAAAATCGGGAAGTAAGTGCTGCTTTTCCATGTCACACAAGTAGTTATAATCAATTAAAACAAGATCAACAATCAGGCAATGACTTTGCGATATGGCTTCTTCTGGAAGGAGTACTTGCACATCAAAGTGCAGGCCTGTTGCGAGTTGCCTCTCTAACAAACTGGTTTGGAGATTTTTTTCTGCAAGGATCAATAGATTCCTAGTGCTCATTTGTGACATTTATGTAGCGATGCACAAATTGAGTGCTTTACGCCACCACCTCTAACTGGTTATTAATTGTACAGCAAATATAGTCTAACAGTGCAGATAGAGAAAGGCTCAAAAGCTGACAATATGATGAATTACACCGCTAAAAAGAATGAATAAATCGCGGTGTAGAGCCTTGATTTTCTTCACTGGTACTCCTTTCTAGAGGCTAATACCTTGTTTTGTAAAATTAATTTTCTTCCTAGATCCGCTTATGGCTTAGTTACGATATTTATGACACTACCTTGTCTAATCTAACGCCTAATACTTGCTCATACTTATTTAACAATCCAACTCATACTCAAAACAACCTTTGCGATCCATTCATTAACTCATTGATTAGCAATGCATTTAATTTGCAAATCACCAACTCCCCCTCTCTTGTTGGGTTTTGCCCGCTAACAGTATCAACCTTCTTACCTATAATTCTGAGGCTCTCAAAATGCAGTGGGAGTAACGGTGTATTTTGCAACAATCCTCAACTGAAGAAGCAAGGAAATGGGGTACATATTATGACACTTAACAAAACAGGAATCGCAATCGCATTAGCTGCAATTTTGCTTGGCGGTAATGCCTACGCTAACGGTGGTAAACATGGCCACGGTTCACCTAATGCATCAGATAGTGTTGAAGTCGATGACAATTATGTTGATACCGGTAATGGCAATAAACAATGGGAAGACAGTGCGAATACAAAAGGCAGCTACAACGATAGCTCGAACAACAGTACGCATGATGACTCTGACAATAGCGTTGATGATAATTCCGATAACAGCAGCATGGTAAAAAATGACGCGAGTAATCACGCTAAAGACAGCTTCAATGATAGCTCAAATAACAGTACACATGATGACTCTGATAATAGCGTTGATGATAACTCGGACAATAGCAGTCTTGTGAAAAATGATGCCAGTAATCACGCCAAAGACAGCTTCAATGATAGCTCTGATAATAGCGCGAGAGATAGCTCAGATAATAGTGTGGACGATAACTCGGACAACAGCAGTATTGTACGAGATGACTCTGACAACCGAGTAGATGATAACTCAGACAATAGCGTGGACGATAACTCGGACAACAGCAGTATTGTACGAGATGACTCTGACAACCGAGTAGATGATAACTCAGACAATAGTGTGGACGATAACTCGGACAACAGTGTTGACGATAATTCAGATAACAGCAGTATTGTCAAAAATGATGCAAAAGACAGCTTTAATACCCGAACTGACTCAAGCTCAAGCTACACAGACAGCTACAACGACAATAGTACACAAAATAACATCACTATTGATGCCGATGTCGTTATTGCCAGCTCAGCTCAAGTAGGTGCGGTAGCAAGTAATAGTGTCAACCCTGGTAGTGGTCATGGTCGCATGCAAGGTGGTGGTGCCGGCATGAATAACACCAATAACCTTGGTGGTTTTGGTGGTGCAGCCGGTATTACTACTGTGACACAAAATGCAGGAGCTAACTCTCTGGTTCAACAAAACGTGACAACTAACGCCAGTGTGTTGACCGAGTAAGCAAAGTAGCTAGGAGATAATGATGCGTTTGACACTGTGTACTATCAGTTTGATGTTGACCTTTTCTGTGCACGCTGAAGAACTTTTGCTCTCTGATATGACCGCAGCTGACACTGTGATGGAACAATCTCGAGGTAAGCAATCAATCGAGTTAGATTTCACCAGTTTAGCTTCGGATATCGATGGCATAAGCGCAGGGAACACAGCAATCAACACAGTCAATGGTAATAATATTTTATCATCAGGCGCGTTGTCGGATAGCTCTGGGATTTCGAGCGTTATTCAAAATACAGGGAATAACGTTCTGATCCAGAACTCAACCGTGGTCAACCTGAGTATCGAATAGCAATATGACTTTAATTAGGAGTCTCATAGCATGGTTGATGCTGACATGGTCAGCATCAACTTTTGCTATCGAATTTTTACCCCATAGAGCCAATTACTCTGTACCTGTAAAAAGTTACAAGGAAGTGGTTTTTGGGGATGTGTACCGTCAACAGTATGACTTCAGTTGCGGCTCTGCAGCACTGGCCTCTTTGTTGCATTACCATTATCAGCGTCCATCTAAAGAGCGACAAATATTTGATGTTATGTATGAAAATGGCGACAAAGAGATCATCAGCCAGCGTGGTTTTTCCCTACTAGATATGAAGTTGTACCTTGAAACTATTGGCTTAAAAGCGGATGGCTTCCATATTAGCCTGGAAAAAATGCGTACTGTTGGAGTGCCAGGAATTACTCTGGTTAATTTTGACGGGTACATGCACTTTGTCGTCATCAAAGGGCTTAATAATGACAACGTTATATTAGGCGATCCATCGCGAGGCACCATGATTATGCCCATTGCAGAGTTTAAGCAGTACTATCAAGGACTGACACTTCTTGTGCGCAATGAAGCTGAAATTGGCAAAGCTGGGTTTATTCGAGATGAACAGTATTCTCTTTACCAAGCTTCACCTCTAGAGACGGGAGTATCGAGAGACTCCCTTGGCATCTTTAGTATTACATTACCAACCCCAGCCGACTACTAGGAGTACTAGCAATGACCCATAAACTCACCACTCTGTTAGTCGTCGCCTTATTGAGCATACCAACGAGCAATGTGTATGCCGATGAGGTTGAATTATCTGAATTTAAAGTGGCAGATAACAACACCTTGTCTACATTGAGGGGTGGCTTTCAACTGGCAAATGATTACATTGTTGATATTGGGATCAGCATCAGCGCAGCCATTAATGGTAAAAACATTTATCAAACCACCATTGCCAATTTGGTTTTCCAAAATGGCAACCTTGCCGTCAAAACCCCTTCTAATAATCACGAGTCTAACCTTGTCACTGTGGTTCAAGTCGGTGACGGTAATATCATTGAAGAAGGGGTCATTACTTCCCCTGAAAGCCTATCTACAGAGCAAACACCAACACCGCCCGTCACAGCACCGTCAAATATCATTAGTGTCATTCAAAACACCTTAGATGACAGTGTTATTGGTATTAATACTGTGGTCGATATTGATGCGCGAGTAGAGAGCGTAAATAAGCAGATCCGAGACGATCTTCGCTTAAAAGGCGCTCTACTTAATCACCATTACTGATGTCAATCTGTGAGTCGTAGTGAACATCCCCATCACCGCAAGATCATTGTCAGAAGTAACACAGGTAAAGCACTTGATAACAAGGCGAGTATTTTTAATAAATAGCCATTATACAATCAAAAATTTCAACGCGGTTATCAAGTGTTTTAATCTGATAGGCTGATCAGAGGTTTACTACGATTAATGGTATAAACATAAATGACTCAGGCCATGGGCTAGAATACCGTAAACGCTTAACGAACCACACATACCAATAACCCCTTAGCTTTGTGATAGTGTCTTTTTCTAAGGAGGTACTATGAAACCGCAAGTTAAGCGTGAACACTGGACCAATGTTTTAGAGCAACAGAAAATATAGAGGCGTGAGCGTCAAACAGTTTTGTTTTGACAACAATATTAACTATCAAACCTTTTATTACTGGTCTAAGAAACTCAATGAGCCAGAAGTTCAAACCCAAGTTCAGCCTATCCTGATTGCCGATACATGCTCTGACAAGAAATGTCATTGACACAGAATCTGTTACAGTCTCGAAAGATAGAATTATTATTTAATATCAACTCCATTAAGTAATTTATCAGTTGAGTCCAATCTCTAAAACAGAGAGATTTGACTCTACGTTTATCTTCACAAAAACTATTCCAAGCACTACATACGCATTCAATCGGTGGACAACCCTTCTTGCATTGATTGTAGTGGTCAAGTAAAACAAGCTACGGTTTTATAAGATTGCCCTACAAAGCCTTGAGACACGCCAGTTCTGTCAAGTTTCTGGCGCTTAGACTGAAAAGTAGAGAGGTTGACGTCATTAAGTTTACATAATGCTAATCTCCACAATGAACTTGATTCAGATTAGTCGTTAAGTACTTGCCATTCTTTATTTGTACGTCATTTCGCCATTTCAAATCTCTTCTTGATTGGAGACTGGATCTTAATATTCGAGCTATACCCGTGATCATTGAAAATGCTTGATTTTCATTAGAATCAGGATAACACTACGTACTATGAAAATTACGCTGACTCCTCAACAGAAAATACAACTCGAATAAATGCACGATTCTACTCGTAATGGTCGAGTGCGTGACCGTATAAAAGCGGTATTATTTACTTCTGAAGGTTGGAGTAAAACTATGATTTCTCAAGCTCTTCGTATCCATGAATCCACTGTAGATTGCCATCTCAGCGATTATGTGATTTCAGAAAAGCTAAAGCCTGAAAATGGGGGCAGCCAAAGCAAACTTTCTGCTACCCAGACGAAACACCTTATCGAGCATTTAACTGAGAAAACCTATTCTCACACTCATCAAATTATCGCCTACGTTAAAGAGGCGTTTGGTCTTGATTACACAGTTTCGGGTATGAACACGTGGCTTCATCACAATGGTTTCAGCTACAAGCAACCGAAAGGCGTTCCACATAAGTTTGATGAAGCAAAACAGGAAGCGTTTCTTGAGGTTTATGAAGTGCTCAAAGCAAGCTATAGCAAGGACGAGTCGATTTTATTTATCGATGCGGTTCATCCTACTCAAGCGACCAAAATATCGTATGGTTGGATACGGAAAGGGCAAGATTTATGGTGACTCTTCCAGAGATCACAGGCTCTTTGACGTCTAGGATAAATGATAACTTCCAAGTTCTTAAACCTGCATCTTCAAGTTAATTGGGTATAGAGCACAACGTGAAAAAGACGCTAAGAGCTTGAGCGATTTGAAAGCAAAGATTCTAGCTAAACTAAACGGTTAATTTAACGGGGCATATGCCCCATTTATAGAGAGGAAAAATATTATGTTTATATTCGGATTTATCTTTAATTTATTTATAATTATCAGCGCTATCTATATTTGCATTAAATTGTCATCTATTAACTCTAACGTGAAGATTCTACGTAAAGAACTAGTAGTTACTGAAGAAGAAGGTAAACAGGTTGTTCACAAGTACGAAGAATCACTAAAAACTGATTGGTTTTAACTAATGGTGAATAATTCACTAGGCGGGAAATGGTAAGCGTTTTTTATGAGGGCGTTCAATATTCTGTGTCAGGCTAATTTTTAAATTTCTAGCACGCTGTCTAAACGCCCTTCAAAATAAATGGCTAACTGGGATAAACAAAGGCTCCAATTATGGATTGGCATTGTCCATTTCTCAGACGCATTCAATATGCCAGCATAAAGTAGCTTCAACAAGCTATTTTCGTTAGGGAACGCGCCCTTTGTTTTAGTCAGCTTTCTAAATTGACGGTGGACGGCCTCAACCGCATTAGTCGTGTAAATCACCTTGCGTATATGCTCTGGATATTTAAAGTAATGCGAGAGATTATTCCACTTTCTGCGCCATGAGTTGATGACCAGTGGGTATATGTCCCCCCACTTGGCTTCTAGTTCATCAAGTGCAAGCTCAGCTGCTTCTTTACTTACCGCTCGATAAACAGGCTTCAAATCCGCCATAAAGGCTTTCTGATTTTTTTGAGGCGACATACTTCATGGAATTACGGATTTGGTGGATTACGCACAGCTGGGTTTCTGTTTCTGGGAAGATAGTCGCTATCGCCTCAGGGAAACCTGTTAACCCATCGACACAAGCAATTAAGATATCCTTAACACCACGATTATGCAGGTCGGTCAGCACAGATAACCAATAGTTAGCCCCTTCATTTTCTGATAAATGAAGCCCTAATATTTCTTTCTTACCTTGCATGTTCAACGCTAAAATCGTGTAAACAGCCCCGAATTCAACTCCGAAGTGCGACATTCTTAATATTCAAGTAGCCTCCATCATTTCTCTAAAAATGACAGCAGGTTGCTTGAACCCTAAACACTTTTTTGGACGATAATTAATTCGTTGTTGCGCCCTTTCAATATCATCATCACTAACCGTTCTTAGATCTGTTCCTTTCTTTACGTACTGTCTCAACAGGCCGTTAGCATTTTCATTCGCTCCTCGTTCACAAGAGCTGTAAGGGTGTGCGAAGTACACGTCGGTTTCTAATGCCCGTGCTATTTCTTCATGACCTGCAAACTCACGACCATTATCTGCGGTAATAGTATGAACGAACTCTTTATAAGGCTTCAGCATTGCTATGGTTGCGTTAGTCACGTCTTTTGCTGACTTAGAGGGCACTTTCTGTGTCAGATAAAAACGCGTTTGACGCTCTAAGAGAGTGACAATTGCCCCCGTTCCATGCTTGCCTAAGACCGTATCAATTTCCCAGTCACCAAAGCGTTCACGACTATCAACAATGTCAGGCCTTTCATCTATTGAAACTGCGTTTTTGATTGCAGGTGCTTTCTCTGTCTTGCCCCGTCGATACCGCTTATGGCCTTGGCGCAAGTGCTTAAATAGCTTTCCACCTTGTCGCTTATTACGAGCGACGAATCGGTAAATCCACTCATGGCTCACTTTAGCCCCTGCGCGGGTTAAGACATTAGATATTTGCTCTGGACTCCAATCGATAGACAACAGAACCTCTATAAAATCTATACGCGATTGAGGTACTTGATACTTACGGGCTTGCCGTCGTTTTTCTATTGATTGATGATGTGCTTTGTCTGGCCGATATTGTTCTTTCTTGCTACATCGCTTCAGCTCTCGATAAACGGTTGAGCGATGGCATTTAACTGTCTTAGCAATTTCAGATATTGAAATTCCCCGTTCCAAAAGGGCAGAAATTTGATATCTTCTTCCCTCGGTCAACTGCTGATAATTCATAGTAGTTCTGCTTGTTTCTTTGGCGAGAAGAGCGTACCACTTTCGGCAGTTGGCTTCCTCTTCTATGCCTTTCCATGAATGTCGCAGTTATTATCTGAAATCGGGGCCTTGCTGATATAACGGCCATCCTCTTTGACTTTATAGTGAATAGCATCAAGCCAAACTATTGGATAATGGCTGTCTAAGGGGCGTTGCTGCCAAGCTTTAAGCTCAGGAATAAGCTTATCTGTAACACTATTTATTGTGCCACTTGAGACGTTAATGCCGTACATATCCTCAACGTGTTTATTGATATCTCGGTAGCTCATGCCCATGCTAAACATGGAGAGAATTTTACGGTCTATCTCATCAGTTAATGTTGTTTGCCCCTTTTTAATGAGCTGTGGTTCAAAAGTGCCGTTTCTATCTCTTGGAGCATCGAGTTCAAAGCTACCTGAAGGATGTTTGATTGTTTTTGATGTTTTACCATTCTTGCGGTTAGAGATGGGATCGTTCTCAAGATGCAGCTCTAACTCAGCAGTCAGAGCAGCTTCAGTAAGTTGCTTGATAAGTGGGCCAAGTACACTGTCTTTACCCGTAAGGCTTTTTCCTGCTTGAAGTGCTTTAAGCGCTTGGTCAAAATCAAATGGTTGGGTCATGTGTCACTCCTGTTTTGGATATTCTACTGAAATGACACAGAACTTTGAACGCTACCTTTTTTTTCTGTAAACGCTTAACGAACCACACATACCAATAGCCCCCAAGCTTTGCGATAGTGTCTTTTTCTAAGGAGGCACAATGAATGATCTGCTCCAGTCAGACTGGACACCGCATTAAGCGACATATTGTTTTTCAAAGTTAACTGGGCTTACATACCGGTAATCCCCCCGAAAAATAACAGCATGAAAAAGTAGAATTTTCTCGTATGATTTATACAGGAGATTCACTATGAAAAAATCACGTTACACGGACAGTCAGATCTTAGCGATCTTAAAGCAAGCAGAGGCTGGAGCCCCTATTCAAGAGCTTTGTCGAGAACATGGCATGAGCACCGCCACATTCTACAAGTGGCGATCTAAATACGGTGGTATGGATGCATCTCTTATGACTCGAATGAAAGAGCTTGAAGAAGAGAATCGACGGCTCAAAAAAATGTATGCAGAGGAACGCCTCAAAGCTGAAGTTATCTCAGAAGCTATGGCAAAAAAGTGGTGAAGCCCTGTGAGCGTCGTTTGATGGCTCAGAATTCAGTGGCGAATCAACATGTCAGTATTAGAAATGCCTGTCGCTGGTTTAAAATTAGTGAGACGTGCTATCGCTATGAGCCTAAGTTGCAATCAGAGAATGAGCACATTGCTAACTTGCTCCTAGAGCTGTGCAACAGCGAGGAAAGATCCGACTGGGGATTTGGCATGTGCTTCCATCATCTTCGCCATTTGGAAGGGTATAAATGGAACCACAAGCGGGTTTATCGGATCTACTGTGAGTTGTCATTGAATTTACGTATCAAGCCTAAGCGTCGCCTAAATCGTCATGCACCTGAGCCACTCAAGGAACCCATCAAAGCGAACCAAGTGTGGTCGGTCGATTTTATGCATGACCAACTATCGGATGGGCGGAAATATCGCTTATTCAATGTGATAGATGACTACAAACGTGAGGGTTTAGCCGCAGAGCCTGATTTTTCGATGCCAGCAGAGCGCGTCACAAGGATCTTAGATAACCTAATTGAACAACGTCAGAAACCGATAGCGATACGTTGTGATAATGGTCCCGAATTTATTAGCCACTTATTTACAAAGTGGGCAGACAAGCATGGCATCCGAATAGACTATATTCAGCCAGGGAACCCACAACAAAATGCGTATATCGAAAGATTTAATCGAACCGTAAGGTTCAGCTTGGTGAGTAAGTACCTGTTCGACAGCTTAGAAGAGGTTCAAGATCAAGCAACTCAGTGGCTATGGTTCTACAATCACCAGCGTCCACATTTAGCTAATGGAGGGTACCCACCACTACAAGTTGCAGCATAGATTCTACGATTGAATGCAATTATTAATGGGAGGATTACCCTCATACTTTGTTTTAAATTATGGGCTGAGATTAAGTCTCTGTAGTCTTTTGAATAATATTGACTACCTCTATCACTATGGATAATCACCCCTTCGGGCATGCCTCTACGGAACAATGCCATTGATAGCGCATCACAGACCAGATTCGCGGTCATTCTGGTGCCCATTGACCAACCAACTACTTGCCGTGAGTACAAGTCGATAACAACCGCTAAATACATCCAACCTTCGCTTGTCGCTAGATAGGTAATATCTCCAGCCCATTTTTGGTTTGGTGCTGTCGCATTAAAGTCTTGCTCAAGCAAGTTCGAGGCAATAGGAAGCCTATGCTTACTGTCTGTTGTACATTTGAACTTACGGGCGGCCTTCGCGATTAAGCTCTGACGTTTCATGCTCGCGGCAATGGTTTTTACATCGTGCTTATTACCATTTGCCTCAAGTTCTTTTTGAATACGCCTTGCACCATCGCGTTCTTTTTTATCATCAAAGACTTCTCTAACTTTGCTATCAAGCTGCTTTCGGTGCTCGTTGCGTTGAGTGACTTTATGGCGATTATCAATCCAATAATAAAACCCACTTCGAGAAACCCCAAACACCTTAGCCATACGGACAACTCTATACTGCATAAGGTGTTCGAGCATAAACTCATAACAATCTACTTTAGATTTTTCGCGAAGTAGGTGGCGGCCTTTTTTACAATATCTAGCTCTTCAGCTTGCTCAGCCAGTAATCGTTTGAGTTTGGCATTTTCAGTGGCGAGTTCTCTTTCTCTATCGCTGATTTTCGCGTCTTTTTTGACGGCTTTACGCCATCCATAGATTTGAGATTCATGTAACGATAGTTGTCGTGCGGCAGCAGCGACACCGACTTTATCTGCTAATTTAAGCGCTTCGGCTTTGAATTCAGGAGCATGTTTGATTCGTGTTTTTTTAGTTGTCATTGTTCACCTCGTTAGTGATTATACTCACTTAACTCAGTGTCCAAAACTTCTGGAGCAGATCACAAAAAACAGAGGAACCTTTTCAGCAAATTGCTAAAGAAACAATATGATGATTGAAGGCTCATAACCACCTAGTTCAAATCAGTTTATACCAAAGGCTCTTTGAAGCCGTACCGATTGATATGATAACTAGGTTCGGATATCCATCATGGCGGGTGAACCTGATACCCAAAGCCGAATATATGGGAGCAATTGAGTATCAGAAATTATCATAGTTGTCTCTTGCAATAAGAGAGGGTCCATATATGGTATAACACTACCAACGGTTAAAAATAGTAAGGCACTCGTAAGGAGAGCTGAAAATCAGGTGTGTCTTCGGTTAAACCGGCCTGAGCACTGATGTTCAAAGATGAACGCGGGTTCATTCTAAAGTTCACCCCCATAGTCAAAGAATCTAAATGCAATAATTTGGCATCATCGGATTCTTGACCATTTACTTTACTTTTTAATATCGTTCTATGAGTGACCCCTAGTGAAAACGATAGATCAGGATTCACCGCAAATCCCATTCCTCCACCAATTGAGATAGTGTCTCCTAACTCAATTTTTTGTTTATCACCAGCCACTTCAACCGTGTCTTGAATATTAAAAATATAACCAAAGTTAGCATAGAGCACAGCAGGATCTGAAGGGTACAACATGGTTAAGCTGGGTTCGACACTCCAAAATCCAGAACCTGTGGACACTTCTTTTAAGGTATTCGTTGTTTCATCTATTTCGATATCATAAGGAGAGCGTCCGGTTCGAGTTTTAACTCTCAATCCCCCAATCCAATAGGGTGTGCTATCAAAGTTAAATTGATGACGTAAGCCAACTTCAAGATCCCCTATAGCGCCTCCACTGGTTGAACGATTAATCACGTCTGGAGAGCCGTCTTGTATCGGTCTGACGACCACTTGGTCATTTCGATACACATAAGGTAGACGTAATTCAAATTCAGTTGCATTGGTTAAACCAAGTCGCGCAGTAAGCCCGAGAGTTGTAGTGACATAATCGGCATCGCTGACTTCGATTCGTCCAATGATTAAGGTGGGTAAAACCGTGTAACCGACAACAGATACCCGGTTAGATGAATTTTGAGTAAAGCTAAGAGATCCTTCTAATGACCATGTTCCTTTAGGAGAGAGTACACCAGGCTTGTCTATAACATCACTGACAGTAAGAGTGACATCGCTGATCTCCTCTGCAAACGCATGTTGACCTACACACAACAAAGCCGTGCCACACCAGGTGCTCAATTTACCTAACATCACAAGCTCTCCGTTACTCGCAGTGCTTAATTTTTAGACAAGTTTTTGCTTAAAGGCAACTATCTGGTCAAAAATAATACTAATCACACTAAGTAAGTGTTCAGAAATAGCGCAGGAAAAATGCTCGAAAACAAGGCTGAATTTTTAGATAAGTCGTTATTCTACAATCAAAAGTTCTAACGCAATTATCGAGTATTTTAACCAACTAGAATGACCCGTTATTTAGTACGGTTAGTATAAATAAATCACCATGTCAGACACCGCTGTCAATGGTCATAAATTGTGCACCAAAAACACTTGATAACTCACTTGGCGGATACTTGGTTTATTGTGACTGGTATGAACTTGCAGAAGAGTTAATAGAGGAAAAGGGGATTTTTAATGGGCAGAAACGACGAAGCCTCGCAACAAGTGCGAGGCTTCTAAAGGTGGTCGGTGAAGAGGGATTCGAACCCCCGACCCTCTGGTCCCAAACCAGATGCGCTACCAAGCTGCGCTATTCACCGAAATCTCTAAGAAGGTTATTCCCTTCCGAGACCGCGTATATTACGGATATTTTCGCGCTGTGCAATAGCTAATTTAAGAAAAAAACCACATTCTTGTCTGGGTGGATGTTTTTTATTCTAATTGCCAAAAATGAGACTTGTGAAACACAATTAATAAACACAGCACCACAGGAGAGTAACAATTGATCCAGATCATACTCACTATTTATTCACAATTTATCATTGTAAACGTCACTCGATAATGAGTGGTACATCTCCTCACTAGATCAGTTCGCAGTATATTGCTGCACCGAGACAACCTCAATTGTCTCGGTTTTTCTTTTTTAAGTGACGTACGCTGTATTCCATTTATAATCTCTCTATCGCAAACTATTTCTTGATTTCTATGTCTGAAGAATTTGATAACAATTTTTCCTTTCAGGAAATGATGGGAGACGTGAAACCTCTCCCTCAAGACACAGCCGTTCATAAGAAGTCTCATACCGTCGATGAGAATCACTTATTGAGACAACAGGCCGCAGTAAGTATTGAAGAAGAGTTACCTGAATATTTAACCTTAGATAATGCGCCTATGTTAAAACCAGACGACATTATTGAGTTTAAACGCAGCGGTGTACAAGATGGAGTGTATCGGAAGCTCAGACTGGGCAAGTACCCCATTCAAGCCAAGCTCGATCTGCATCGTCGAACTTTGACTCAAGCAAGGGAAGAGGTTGTACACTTTCTTAAGCAATGCTTACGACTGGAAGCGAGAACCATCATTATCGTACATGGCAAAGGGCACAACTCTAATCCACCGGCGTTAATGAAAAGCTATATCGCTTTTTGGCTACAACAAATTAATGAGGTGCTTTGCGTTCATTCCGCCCAAACCTTCCATGGTGGCAGCGGTGCTGTATACGTAATGCTAAAGAAAAACGCTGAAAAAAAACTAGAGAACCGAGAACGACACCAAAAACGTCTTGGTTAACTCATATAGAGAGAACTATGTCCGACAACGCAAAGCGATTAAATAAATTCATCAGTGAAACCGGCTTCTGCTCTCGCAGAGAAGCGGACAAATTAATTGATCAAGGCCGAGTAACTATCAATGGCATCATCCCAGAAATGGGCACCAAAGTGCTCTCTGGAGATGAGGTCCTTGTGGATGGTAAGTCGCTTCGAGCTAAACAAAAGTCCATCTACATAGCATTGAACAAACCGACCGGTATCACCTGTACCACAGAGCGTGATATTGCAGGTAACATTGTTGACTTTATCGGTCACAAAGAACGTATCTTCCCTATTGGCCGATTAGATAAGCCCTCCGATGGTCTGATCTTTTTAACCAACGATGGAGACATTGTGAACAAAATTCTACGTGCTGGGAATCAGCATGAAAAAGAATATGTTGTTCGAGTAGATAAACCCATTACTGACGCATTTTTAAGTAAAATGGCCAACGGGGTATCTATTTTAGATACCGTCACTCTACCTTGTAAAATCACTAAAGAGTCAGAGTACAGTTTTCGCATCGTGTTAACGCAGGGCTTAAATCGTCAAATTCGCCGTATGTGTGAAGCGTTAGATTATCGTGTATTCAAACTGCGCCGCGTTCGTATCATGAACATTACAATAGACGGCATCCCTAACGGTAAGTGGCGCTACTTAACGGATGATGAAGTCAGTACGTTACTAAAGTTAAGCGGTGACTCCGTCGGCACAGAGGAAGCCTCTATTAAGGATGCTCAAGGGAGACGCATTCGCAAAGCCACCGACGCCAAATTGTATGACAGCCGCGAAGAAAATCAAGCTTCTCGTGCACGCCGTAACAGAGATGAGCAAAAACAAGTCTTTGATGGCAAGTTTACCCCAACTCGACACAGACCAAATAACAAGTCGGCCAGTGGCAAACCCACCAGCAACAAAAAATACACTAAGCCTAAATCGACAAATGCCAGTGACACACATAAGCCTAAAATTAAAGGCACGCTAACATTAAAGAAATAAGCTATACCTAGAGCGTTTCTGGATAACCAAGGTGGGTTATCCAGAAGCTGAACGGTTCTTCATCTTGTCATCGCTCACTGACGTTGGTCTTTCGGAGAGTCCATCACCACCATAGTCGTTATAGACTTAACAAACTCACACTCCCCCAACACATCCGCATGGATGCGCTTATACGCGGCTAAATCCGTCGTTTCTATTCTTAATAAATACTCATTAGCCCCTGTAATGTTATGGCACTCGACAACTTCATTGACAAAGGCCACATGATCTTCAAAGTCTTGCTGAGCCGTTTTACTATGAGAGGAGAGACCAATAGATACATACGCAATAAAACCGACACCAAGCAACCCATTATCCAGCACCACTTTATAGCCCTTAATCACCCCTCTACGCTCTAAATCTTGCACTCGTCTTAGGGTCGCTGATGGAGATAACCCCACTTGCGCTGCCAATTCAACATTGGCCACCTTCCCCACCCGCTTTAACTCCAACAAGATCCTTTCGTCTAAGTTATCCATAATGCTCTTTTGTTGTGCCTAATGATTTTATTTAAGTAATATAAGCAATTAATTGCGCTTAGTTCCACTTAAAATTGTGTATTCATATAGAAAGAATGAGGCATAACATGGAACTGCAACAGCTTAGCGCTTTATTGCTATTTGCATTGGTATCAACGGCAACACCGGGCCCGAACAATATTATGTTACTGAGTTCAGGAGCCAATATAGGCTTTAAAAGAACGATACCGCATATGCTAGGCATTACTTTAGGCTTTGCTTTAATGCTGGTTTTAGTCGGCGTGGGACTAATGGGGCTCTTTAATGCCTACCCGCACAGCCACACCATATTGAAATACATCAGTCTTGGTTACTTACTCTATTTAGCAGTAAAGATCGCCATGAGTGGGCCGTTTCGCCAGCATGGCGCTTTTACGCCTATGAGTTTTCTGGGGGCGGCCAGTTTTCAATGGGTGAACCCAAAAGGATGGTCCATGGCTCTATCCGCCATTACATTATTTAGCGCCACAGGGGCATGGTGGGAGCTGATTATTGTGGCCGCCGTGTTCACCATAGCCAATATACCCTCGGTGACTCTGTGGACATTAGCCGGCTCCCAACTTCAACATTGGTTAACAACGCCAATACGTATTAAAACATTTAATGTGAGTATGGCATCACTGTTATTGATGTCGGCTATTTCTGTCTTTTAGAGCTAGAGTACGAGAAAGGAGCTTATTCGCTTAATGGGGCAAAATGGCCTTGAACTTGCTTAATTAAAAGCTGTGGGTTGATTTCTATTTCCAATCCACGCTTACCACCACTAATACAAATGGTTGTTTGCTGCTCTGCGCTTTGATCAATAAAGGTAGGAAGACGTTTTTTTTGCGCTAAAGGGCTGATCCCTCCAAGCAAATATCCCGTCACTTTTTGCGCTAAACTAGGATCGGCCATGGCCGCTTTCTTTAACTTGTTCGCTTTAGCGGCAAGCTTCAAATTCAGTTTTTTATTTACCGGGACAACAGCAACCCCTAAACCTTGGGCACTGCCGTCCACTGAAAAAAGTAAGGTTTTAAACACCTGCTCCGCCGGTTTTCCCGTCGCCTCAACCGCTTCCAATCCAAAACTGTCATGGTTAGGGTCATGCTTATATTGATGAAGTTCAAAAGGCACTTTGTTCTTTTTCAATAAACGTACAGCAGGTGTCATAATTTTCTCTTACTTTATTGGTAACTCACTTCTCCTTGTGGAGCAAACTGAGTCACGTCTAACGGACTATGACTCTCAAGATACTCCTTCAGCACCTCTGCATCAACAAATCCGGTATCAACATAACCTGGATGTCCTGTAACTACAGGGTAGCCATCACCGCCTGCGGCATTAAAGCTTGGCACACTAAAGCGATACATCTCTTTAGCATCCAATGGCTTACCTCTAAGTAGCACGTCCTTCACCCCTTCACTCGTCACTGTCATTGTGATACCAGCGAACTGAGCATAAGAACCCGAATCTGTTGGTTTGAGTGCCACAACATTAAGGTAATCCAATACTTCAGCGCCATTCATATCAACGTAAGTCACGATGTTTGCAAACGGCTGCACCGTAAGAACGTCTTTGTAAGTAATATCGCCTTCAGCAAGTGAATCACGAACGCCACCTGAGTTCATTACTGCAAAATCAGCCTTAGTTCTTTGCATGTGCGAGGTAGCAATCAAGCGACCTAGGTTGGTTTGGGCAAATCTTACTTTATTGCGATCCCCTTCCAACTTGCCATTAGATTCAGCAATTTTTACATTAAGCTGTGCTTGGCCTTGTTCTTGATAAGGCGCTAAGAAGTCTTCAATATCAGAATCAGGCTCGATCTTCTCACCGACGAGAACACGCTCTCTCTTACCATCAATCTCAACTCTTTTGGTCAAGTTAATTGGCACCAACTCATAATGCACAAGGTTAAGCTCACCATTACTATATTCGTAATCTGCACGGCCTACATATTTACCCCACTCAAAGGCTTGCATGATCCAAGTACCATTTTGTTGGTCTGGCTGACACTCATCTCCGGGCTGAAATTGTTGCTTAACTAAATTAGGGCCTTCCATACATACCGGCTCTTGCGAGTGACCACCGATCACCATATCCAACGCGCCTTCCGGTAGATAACGAGCTAACGCGACATCACCTGGCGCATTGCCACCTGACTGAGCATCTTGATAATGCCCCATATGCGTTACCGCTATGGTGATATCTGGGTTTTCTGACTTTGCGATATCTTGTAATAATTGTTTGGCTTCTGGTTTCGGATCGCGAAACTCCAGTCCCTTAATATACTCAGGGTTACCGATCTTAGCGGTATCTTGAGTGGTTAAACCAATAACAGCAATCTTCAAACCCTCTTTTTCAAACATTTGATAAGGCTGAAATTTACGATCTTGGCTCTGCTTATCGTAAATATTGGCAGACAACATAGGGAACTTAGCCCATTGTTGCTGTTTTTCTAATACTGACAAAGGGTTATCAAACTCATGATTACCAATTGCCATTGCGTCATAACCTAAAAGGGTCATGCCTTTAAAATCAGGTTCAGCATCGAGTAGATCGGACTCTGGGACACCGGTATTAATATCACCACCAGAAAGCAATAAAACCACCCCGCCATCAGACTCAACTTCGTCACGAATTTGGTCAATAAGGGTCTTACGGGCCGCCATACCCAACTCGCCATATTTGTTAGGCCAGAAATGACCATGGTGATCATTTGTATGTAAGATGGTTAGTTTTTTTGTATCGTCAGTTTCAACAACACTTTCAGCAGAACAACCCACTGTCAGCGTCCCCACTGCGGCCGCTAATACCAGTGATTTTATTTTTATTTGGTCCATAAATTTTATTTTCTCGATGATGTATACAGGCGAAAAATAGCAATAAAAAAACGGGCTTGCGAATGCAATGCCCGTTTTTATTAATGATATCACAGAGTTATTTATATAAAACTTATTTTATATCTATTTGTGCGAAACTTTTAATCAAATCATCCAATGATTTCATTTGCGCTAAGAAAGGCTCAAGTTTATTTAAAGGTAACGCCGACGGTCCGTCACAAAGCGCTTTATCGGGATCAGGGTGAGCTTCGATAAATAGACCTGCAATACCTGTCGCTAACCCAGCTTTAGCCAACTCCACCGTTTGCTCACGACGACCACCCGATGCGGCACCACTTGGATCACGCATTTGCAATGAGTGGGTCACATCAAAAATAATCGGGCTACCGCTCGATACTTTCTTCATTACGCCAAAGCCCAGCATATCCACAACTAGGTTGTCGTAACCCATGCATGCGCCACGTTCACATAAAATAATTTTGTCGTTTCCACACTCAGCGAATTTATCGACAATATTACCCACTTGGTTAGGGCTCATAAATTGCGGTTTCTTCACATTTATCACCGCCCCTGTTTTAGCCATCGCCTCAACAAGATCGGTTTGACGAGCTAAAAAAGCCGGCAGTTGAATCACATCCACCACCTCAGATACAGGCTGTGCTTGAGCTTCAGTATGTACGTCGGTAATGATCTTAACGCCAAAAGTAGCTTTAATTTCTTCAAAGATCCTCATGCCTTCTTCAAGGCCTGGACCACGATAAGAATGCACAGAGCTGCGGTTTGCTTTATCAAATGAAGCTTTAAAAACGTAAGGAATGCCGAGGCGATCCGTTACTTCCACATATTTTTCGGCAGCACGCATCGCCAAATCACGAGATTCAAGGACGTTAATCCCACCAAACAGCGTAAATGGCTTATCGTTAGAGACTGAAATATCACCAACTTGAACGACTTTTTGTTCCATGTGTATCTCTCTTGTTATTGAGCGCTAATGTAAAACCACCGGCTCTTCATTAATTGCTTTTAATTGAAGCTTCAGCATTTCGGCTGCCGGATCTTCAGGGCAGTTATCTATAAAATACTGATAATCTTGTCTCGCAATCTGAAAACAATCCAGTTGCTGATAGATAAAACCTCGGTCACGAATTTCATACGGATCTTCAGGAACCAGACTCAGTGCGATATTGCTACACGCCAACGCTTTGGTGTAGTGTTCCTCACGCATTAACGCGCCTTTTAATACCGCTAACCAACGTCCAATCACCGTTGAGGTGTCAGCCACGCTCAGGTGCTCAGTTTTCAATACAGCCGCATTGCCTTCTAGTCCCTTTAACCAAGATGATAGCGTATGCTTGGCCACATACTCGCCATTAAATGGGTTAATATACTCAGGCAACGCTTCTGGCCACTTCACGACCAATAAAAATTGCGTTGGAAAGCTAATCCCATGCATAGGAAAACCCAGTTTACGGGCAAAGAACAACAACAAAGCCCCCAGACTGACTGGAATCCCTTTTTTGCGTTGCAGTACTTTCTCTATGAATGCATTTTCTGAGGAAAAGTACGTTTCATCGTCACCCTGAAAGCCCCATTCCTGATAAAAAAGGCGTAGCAAAGCATCAAAACGCGCTTTTTCGTCCACTTCTTTTGATAAGACCAACTCAGCTTCATCTAGCATTTTTTCTAACTGTAACTCAACCCAAGTTGCGTTAACCGTAGGATCCACTTTCGTACTAAGGCGTAGCGCCCCTTCCACTAATTCTAAATCATCAAGACCTTTAAACCACAGATCTGACATATTTACCCCGCAAAGATAGGCATTTTAGTCATGCCGATCTTGAAAGCCATTAACAACCACCCCAACGCACCGACAAAGGCAAAACCGCGCAGTAGTTGGTTTTTGCCCATATGCAGAGCAAAAACGCCTAATGCGATATAAGCCAGCAGGCAGGTGAATTTCTCGGTTAGCCACTCAGATCCCGGAGCAAATGGCACCCAACCGGTCACAAACAACAACATAAGACCGGATAAAATAAGTAAGCCATTTACCGCATGGGGAGCGACTTTTATAAATTTATTGCTCTGCCATGGCGACTTAGTCACCATTAAAATGTACTGAGTCACAAACAGACCCGCACTGAGAGCGATCACCATTAGGTGAATGTGCTTTAACGCTACATACATGAATTTCTTCCCTTAAATTGCCCTAAAGTCACTCTATCTTGACCGGCATAGTCTTGTTGTGTGGATACACACTGATAGCCCATATCCTGTAAAATTTGGCGTGTTTCTTTACCTTGCTCAAATCCATGTTCCATCAATAGCCAACCATCTATTGCAAGATACTCCCTTGCATGTCGGGCGATATACTTAAGGTCAGCATAACCATTGTCAGCGGCCACTAAGGCAGAATCAGGTTCAAATCTAACATCGCCTATGGCTAAGTGAGGATCTTGGTTATCAATATAAGGTGGGTTGGAGACTATGATTTGAAAAGGCCCTTCGTTGACTACCGGTTCAAACCAACTGCCCTGCAAGAAGCGGGCGTTTTTTATCCCCAGTTGTTGTGCGTTCTCTGTTGCCAACACTTGCGCCTCTGTCTGAATATCGACACCGATAAATTCAAAATGAGGGCATTCTGATGCCAACGCGAGCGCAATAGCCCCCGTTCCCGTTCCAAGATCGAGTCCCTTACCTGGAGCGGGTGCTATTTTTTGCAAAGCTAACTCAACTAAGCGCTCTGTATCTGGGCGAGGAATCAATGTGCTGGGTGATACCTTTAGCGGTAAAGACCAAAACTCTCGCTCACCAACAATATAAGCCACCGGTTCACCAACAATACGGCGCTGTAGAAGAACATTAAAGTTTTGATACTCAGCTTCCGTTAATACTCTCTCTGGCCAAGTAAATAAATAACTGGCAGGCTTTTGCAGTGCATGGCACAGCAATACTGAGGCATCAATTTTTGCACTATCGGAGCCTGATTCACTCAAACGTTGAGTCGCTGCAATAAGCGACTCTTGGATGCAAGGTAACGACACGCTTAGTTGTTTTCTGCAAGAGCGGCAAGCTGATCCGCTTGGTGCTCAGCCATTACAGGTTCAATAAGAGCGCTCATATCCCCTTCTAATATTTCGTTTAGACGGTATAAAGTCAGGTTAATACGGTGATCCGATACACGCCCCTGCGGGTAGTTATAAGTACGAATGCGATCACTACGATCCCCTGAACCTAATAGGTTACGACGCGTATCAGAAACTTCGGCAGCACGTTTTGCCACTTCAGCTTGAGTAATACGCGCGGCCAATACTGACATCGCTTTCGCTTTGTTTTTATGTTGAGAGCGCTCATCCTGACATTCCACTACTGTGCCCGTTGGCAAGTGAGTAATACGAATAGCAGAATCTGTGGTGTTTACGTGCTGACCACCGGCACCCGATGAACGGAAGGTATCAATTTTAAGATCTACAGATTTAATTTCAGGAAGATCCGCTTCTGGAATTTCGGGCATAATCGCGACAGTACATGCCGAGGTATGTACACGACCTTGAGACTCTGTTTCAGGTACACGCTGTACACGGTGACCGCCAGATTCAAACTTCATAGTGCCGTAAACGCCATCGCCTGAGACTTTCGCGATCACTTCTTTATAACCGCCCTGCTCTGAATCATTGGCACTCATCATTTCAACACGCCAGCCATTCTTCTCCGCAAATTTTGAATACATACGGAATAAGTTACCAGCAAAAATACCCGCTTCATCACCACCTGCACCGGCACGAATTTCAAGGAAACAGTTACGCTCATCATTAGGATCTTTCGGTAGCAACAGGATTTGCAGCTCATCGGTTAATGATTCAATGTTAGCTTTAGCATCTTTTATTTCTTCCTGAGCCATCTCTTTCATCTCAGGATCATCTTCGTTAGCCATCTCTTGCGCCGCTTCAAGATCTTCTTGAGCTTGCTGATAGGCTTGGAAGCATTTGGTGACTTCCTCTAGTTGAGAATACTCTTTTGATAAGGCACGAAACTTGTTTTGATCGCCAATAATATCGGGATCACCAAGTAGGTGCTGCACTTCTTCGTAACGCTCAACCAGCGTCTCCAATTTCACTAATATCGATGCTTTCATATTCTTCTTAAATTCGTTATAGGTCTTCAAGACCAAGACTTTTTCTCAATACAGCTAAATCTTCTAACTCACCTTTTTCGGCGGCTTCTTGAAGCGCCTTAGTAGGAGCATGAATAAGCTTATTGGTTAATTTGTTGCTTAACTCTAGTAATACTTTTTCTGGATCACCACCTGAGCTCAATGCTTGCAAGCTTTTACTTAGCAATTCTTTGCGCACAGTATCAGATGCGTGGCGGTAATCTCGGATACTTTCTACAGCTTTTCGAGAGCGCAACCAGTTTTGAAACTCTTTACTCTCAATAGCAATAATTTTTTCGGCCTGAACCGCTTCAGCCCGACGTTGCTCAATATTTTGGTCAATGATGGATTGCAAATCATCCACCGTATACAAATAGGCATCGTTTAACTCTGAAACTTCTGACTCAATATCTCGTGGCACCGCAATATCAATAAACAGTATCGGTTTATTTCGGCGAGACTTTAACGCACTTTCGACCATCCCCTTACCGATTATCGGTAGAGGGCTTGCCGTAGAGCTGATCACTATATCGGCATTGACTAAGGCGGTGGGGATTTGACTTAAGCTGATCACTTGAGCATCAAACTGCTCGGCCAAGCCCGACGCTCTCTCTTTGGTACGGTTGGCAACCGTCATTTGGCGACAGCCATTGTCCGATAAGTGCTTAGCGACCAGTTCTATCGTTTCACCAGCACCGACTAATAATACTCGGGAATGACGTAACGATTCAAAAATATGCTTAGCCAGAGTACAAGCTGCATACGCCACCGACACCGCACTGCTGCCAATTTCTGTTTCCGTTCGCACTCGTTTTGCAACAGAGAAGGCTTTTTGAAACAGTTTGTCTAAGTTACCTTGTACAGCCTCGTTTTCTCTTGCTTGCGCATAAGCCTGCTTTACTTGGCCTAAAATCTGAGGCTCCCCAAGCACTAACGAGTCAAGACCGCACGCTACTCGCATTAGATGCTTTGTGGCTTCCTCATTCGTGTGAGTATAGAGGCTAGGCTTAATATCCTCTTCATTGACCTGATGGAAATCGATCAACCAGTGAATGATGTCATTGCTTGCCTGAGCATCCACCTCCACATACAACTCTGTACGATTACAGGTTGATAAAATCACGCTACCGCTGACCGCAGGCATAGAATGCAACTGTTGCAGGGCATCGCTCATTTTATCTGGAGAAAAGGCGACTTTTTCTCTCAGTTGTACCGAGGCGGTATTGTGATTGATTCCAATGGTCAATAAAGACATTAATTACTTAGACATGGATAAAACAAAGGGGCAATTTTACTTGAACCATTACAGCAATAAAAGAGGCTTTATTGTATCATTGGCATAAACCTTGAATCAGAACTCTAATTCTTGCTATGCAAATCACTCAATTACCGTCTTTTTTTAAATGGTTGGTTAGGTTTACACCAATTTTACTTGCGCTGTTGTTCTCCGGTTGTGAAACCACTGCGCCCATTCCAACCCACAGTGTGGAATACCAATCCCACCAACAAAAGTTGCTTGCACTCACCCATTTTCGTATTTCCGGAAAACTGGGCTATATCGATCCAACGCAGCGACAAAGCCTTAATTTTCACTGGAAGCAATCCCCACAAAAAAGTGAACTGCGCTTATCCACTTTTTTAGGCAAAACCGTCCTTAGCTTGACCATTGATGCACAAGGGGCAACCGTCACCGACTTGGAAGGTAAACGCTACTTTGATAAAGATGCCGATCTGCTTTTCTATCAATTAACCGGTATGCGCTTACCCATTGTCTATATGCAAGATTGGATAAAAGGCCAGCCCACGGCGGCAGATAGTTTCCAAGTAGCGGATAATGGAACCCTATCATCACTACAACAAACCAGAGGTGGGCAAACTTGGTTAATGAACTATAAAGGCTACCAAGAACAGAATGAGGTTATTTTGCCCAACAAAATGACCCTCTCTCGAAGCCCGATAAAACTGAACATTGCCATCAGCAAATGGGACATACAATGATAACTGCGACCACTCACTGGCCTTCCCCAGCCAAATTAAACCTTTTTCTCTATATCACCGGGCGACGCGCTAACGGTTATCATGAATTGCAAACCCTATTTCAGTTCATTAACTATGGGGACCAATTATCCATTACAGCAAACCGCAGTGGACACATACGCGTTACTCCAGAATTAACAGGGGTGCCATTACAGCAAAATTTAATTTGGAAGGCGGCCAAAGCACTGCAGGAATATACCCAGTGCACTTTAGGTGCTGACATTCATATTGATAAAATATTACCCATGGGTGGCGGTATTGGAGGCGGTTCATCTAACGCGGCTACCACTTTGGTGGCGTTAAATTATCTTTGGCAATTAAATATCCCTATGCCACAACTTGCAAAGATTGGACTAGACTTGGGAGCAGACGTTCCCGTTTTTGTGCAAGGGTTTGCATCCTTTGCCGAAGGTGTTGGCGAAAAACTGACGCAAGTTGCCCCTGTAGAGAAGTGGTATCTGGTTGTTCGACCCGATGTAGCGATTTCAACGGCAGATATTTTCCAACACCCAGATCTTACCAGAAACACCGTAAAACGTGGCTGGGAGGAGCTTCAAAGGCAATCCTACGGAAACGATTGCGAAAAAATAGTGCGTTTACTGTACCCAGAGGTTGATAAGCAACTTTCATGGCTGTTACAATACGCGCCGTCAAGATTGACAGGAACAGGGTCATGTGTTTTTGCAGAGTTTGAAACTCAACTCGAAGCAGAAAATATATTAAGACAACTTCCTGAAAATACAACAGCATTTGTTGCACAAGGAAACAATATATCTCCTTTGCACCTGACATTGGAGCAGTATTCTGCCCAAAACCAACCCAATTAACTGGACGCAACCTTGAGGTTTCCACCGTGCCTGATATGAAGCTATTTGCTGGTAACGCAACACCTGAACTAGCCCAACGCATTGCTGATCGCCTATACATTTCTCTAGGTGATGCTACTGTAGACCGTTTTTCTGACGGCGAAGTCGCTGTACAAATTAATGAAAACGTTCGTGGTAGTGATGTATTTATCATCCAATCTACATGCGCACCTACCAACGATAACCTGATCGAATTGGTAGTAATGATTGACGCTATGCGTCGTGCTTCTGCCGGCCGTATTACCGCTGTAATCCCTTACTTCGGCTACGCTCGACAAGATCGTCGCGTGCGCTCTGCTCGTGTGCCTATTACAGCTAAAGTCGTCGCTGACTTCCTATCAAACGTGGGTGTTGACCGCGTTCTGACTATCGATTTACACGCAGAACAAATTCAAGGGTTCTTCGATGTACCAGTAGACAACATCTTCGGTACTCCTGTACTGCTTGAAGATATGGCTAACCGCGGTCTAGAAGATCCTGTTGTTGTATCTCCTGATTTAGGTGGTGTTGTACGTGCTCGCGCTACGGCTAAAGCACTGGGCGATATTGATATTGCTATCGTTGATAAACGTCGCCCTCGCGCGAACGTTTCTGAAGTAATGAACCTTATCGGTGACGTTGAAGGACGCGATTGCGTTATCGTTGATGACATGATCGATACTGGCGGTACTTTGTGTAAAGCAGCTGAAGCGCTTAAAGAGCGTGGCGCTAAACGTGTATTTGCTTACGCAACACACGCAGTATTCTCTGGTAGTGCAGCGAAAAACATCAAAAACTCAGTACTTGACCAAGTTATCATTACCGATTCAATTACATTGAGCAAAGAGATGGCCGCTACAGGTAAAGTGTCTCAGCTAACACTGTCTAGCATGCTTGCAGAAGCTATTCGTCGCATTAGCAACGAAGAGTCTATCTCTGCGATGTTCAGCAACTAATAGTTCTTAACCACTCATGCAGTGGCTGTCACTATTGGGTTCTTGCGAACCGCTGTAAATTCAAGAATCCCGGTACTTACTATTAAGCACCGGGATTTTTTACTCTTAACTATGTTGCGTGCTATCATGTCGCGCTTTTTATTGTCACCTATAATGAGATCAGCATTTTGAGTCAAGAAATCAAATTACTTGTCGGTCTAGCCAATCCTGGGCCTGAATATACTAGAACACGCCATAATGCTGGTGCCTGGGTCGTTGAAGAGTTAGCCCGCATACATAATGTGACATTAAAAAATGAGCCTAAGTTTTTTGGTTTAACAGGTCGAATAACAGCAAGTAACTATGATCTTCGCCTATTAATCCCAACAACGTTTATGAATCTTTCAGGAAAATCTGTCGCCGCATTGGCTAAGTTTTACCAAATAAAGCCTGAAGAAATCATGCTCGCCCACGATGAGCTTGATTTGCCTCCTGGCGTAGGTAAGTTCAAAAAAGGCGGTGGCCACGGTGGTCACAATGGTTTGAAAGATACCATTAGTAAACTGGGCAATAACAAAGAATTTTATCGACTACGCATTGGCATCGGCCACCCCGGTCACAAAGACCGAGTTGCTGGCTATGTATTAGGCAAAGCTCCAACGAAAGAGCAAGAGTGCCTAGACGCCGTAGTCGACGAGTCCGTACGCAGTTTAGATATATTGCTAAAAGACGGTTTAACTAAAGCACAAAATCGCTTACACACCTTCAAAGCAGAATAAGGTTTTAATCATGGGTTTTAAATGTGGCATCGTTGGTCTTCCAAACGTTGGTAAATCAACGCTTTTCAACGCACTTACTAAAGCAGGTATCGAAGCGGCTAACTTTCCGTTTTGTACTATCGAACCAAACACAGGGATCGTTCCTGTGCCAGATCTACGCTTAGACGCTCTTGCTGAAATCGTAAATCCACAAAAAATTCTGCCTACTACAATGGAATTTGTAGACATTGCAGGTCTTGTAGCGGGTGCATCACGCGGTGAAGGTCTAGGTAACAAATTCCTAGCCAACATCCGCGAAACGGATGCTATCGGTCACGTAGTTCGCTGTTTTGAGAATGAAAACATCGTTCACGTTTCAGGTAAAGTAGCACCCATCGAAGATATTGAAGTTATCAATCTTGAGCTCGCACTGGCCGATCTAGACAGTTGTGAACGTGCCATGCATCGTAATGCTAAAAAAGCCAAAGGCGGCGATAAAGACGCTAAATTTGAGCTGGCTACCCTTGAGAAACTGCTTCCAGTACTGACTGAAGGTGGTATGGCACGTACTGTTGAGCTAAGCAAAGAAGAACTTGCTGCTGTGGGTTACCTTAACTTCCTAACACTGAAGCCAACAATGTACATTGCCAACGTTGCTGAAGATGGCTTTGAAAATAACCCATACTTAGATCAAGTACGTGAATTTGCAGCAAAAGAAAACAACGTAGTTGTTCCGGTTTGTGCCGCTATTGAATCTGAGATGGCTGAGCTTGACGATGAAGATCGTGCTGAGTTCCTTGAAGATATGGGTATTGAAGAGCCTGGACTTAACCGTGTAATCCGCTCTGGCTACGATTTGCTAACACTGCAAACTTACTTCACTGCGGGCGTTAAAGAAGTACGCGCTTGGACAATCCCTGTAGGAGCAACAGCCCCTCAGTCGGCTGGTAAAATTCACACCGACTTTGAAAAAGGCTTTATCCGCGCTGAAGTTGTGGGTTATGAAGATTTCATCCAATTTAAAGGTGAAAGTGGAGCTAAAGACGCAGGTAAATGGCGTCTAGAAGGTAAAGATTATATCGTAAAAGATGGCGATGTTATCCATTTCCGCTTTAACGTCTAGTCAAATTCTGTTACTTAGTTAGACTCTGATTAACGTTTTACTAAAAAGATCGCTCAAGCGATCTTTTTTTATGGGAGCGAAACACACCCAGCTAATCGCCCCACTGCGCTATATCTAAGAACAAACTGCCCGTGCTTGGGGCAATTATTAATACAGTTTTGCGTGAAAACAGCACGCTTTGTTTAAAAAAAAACCGAACAGACTCGAACAGACAAAATCTACAAAAAAAACTGTTGACGGTTTCCAGGGATATCCGCATAATGCGCTCCGTTCTCACTGCTGTCTAACAGCACAGAGAAAGACAATATGGTAATGGCTACTTAGCTCAGCTGGTTAGAGCACATCACTCATAATGATGGGGTCGCAGGTTCAAATCCCGCAGTAGCCACCATTTCCTAAACGCTTTCTTTTTCAGAGAGTTGTTAGGAAATATGCGGAAGTGGCGGAATTGGTAGACGCACCAGATTTAGGTTCTGGCGCCGCAAGGTGTGAGAGTTCAAGTCTCTCCTTCCGCACCATATTTAGTTGGGCTATCGCCAAGCGGTAAGGCACTGGCTTTTGATGCCAGCATTCCCTGGTTCGAATCCAGGTAGCCCAGCCATTTTTTGAAAGGGAATACAAAGCATTTGATGCCACGTTATTGCCTTGGTTCGGCTCTAGGTAGCCTAGCCACTATTTATTTCATGATTTTGATAAAAAATCATTGGAAATAATGTGAGATTGGTTTATCCTCTCTCGCTCAAAATTAAAGTGGCTACTTAGCTCAGCTGGTTAGAGCACATCACTCATAATGATGGGGTCGCAGGTTCAAATCCCGCAGTAGCCACCATTTACAACGTTTTATTGATTATACCAATCATCAGTAGAACTACACTCTGGCTTAGAGATAAAACAAGCAATGCGGAAGTGGCGGAATTGGTAGACGCACCAGATTTAGGTTCTGGCGCCGCAAGGTGTGAGAGTTCAAGTCTCTCCTTCCGCACCATTATTTTATGATTAAGTTCTTTGAACTTCTTCTGTTGGGCTATCGCCAAGCGGTAAGGCACTGGCTTTTGATGCCAGCATTCCCTGGTTCGAATCCAGGTAGCCCAGCCATTTTAAAGTGAATGTTCATTATATATGAGCACACAACGTTACTGAGATTCTCCAATCGTCTCTTTAACTACACTCTGGCTTAGAGATTAAATAAGCAATGCGGAAGTGGCGGAATTGGTAGACGCACCAGATTTAGGTTCTGGCGCCGCAAGGTGTGAGAGTTCAAGTCTCTCCTTCCGCACCATTATTTTATGATTAAGTTCTTTGAACTTCTTCTGTTGGGCTATCGCCAAGCGGTAAGGCACTGGCTTTTGATGCCAGCATTCCCTGGTTCGAATCCAGGTAGCCCAGCCATTTTAAAAAAGGGAAAACAAAGCATTTGATGCCACGTTATTTCCCTGGTTCGGCTCTAGGTAGCCCAGCCACTATTTAAAATGTTCATTTAATCATGAACACACAACGTTACTGAGATTCTCCAATCGTCTCTTTAACTACACTCTGGCTTAGAGATTAAATAAGCAATGCGGAAGTGGCGGAATTGGTAGACGCACCAGATTTAGGTTCTGGCGCCGCAAGGTGTGAGAGTTCAAGTCTCTCCTTCCGCACCATTATTTTATGATTAAGTTCTTTGAACTTCTTCTGTTGGGCTATCGCCAAGCGGTAAGGCACTGGCTTTTGATGCCAGCATTCCCTGGTTCGAATCCAGGTAGCCCAGCCATTTTTTAAAAGGGAAAACAAAGCATTTGATGCCACGTTATTGCCCTGGTTCGGCTCTAGGTAGCCCAGCCACTATTTAAAATGTTCATTTAATTATGAGCACACAACGTTACTGAGATTCTCCAATCGTCTCTTTAACTACACTCTGGCTTAGAGATGAAACAAGCAATGCGGAAGTGGCGGAATTGGTAGACGCACCAGATTTAGGTTCTGGCGCCGCAAGGTGTGAGAGTTCAAGTCTCTCCTTCCGCACCATTATTTTATGATTAAGTTCTTTGAACTTCTTCTGTTGGGCTATCGCCAAGCGGTAAGGCACTGGCTTTTGATGCCAGCATTCCCTGGTTCGAATCCAGGTAGCCCAGCCACTATTTAAAATGTTCATTTAATTATGAGCACACAACGTTACTGAGATTCTCCAATCGTCTCTTTAACTACACTCTGGCTTAGAGATGAAACAAGCAATGCGGAAGTGGCGGAATTGGTAGACGCACCAGATTTAGGTTCTGGCGCCGCAAGGTGTGAGAGTTCAAGTCTCTCCTTCCGCACCATATTCATTCTTAAGGTATAAACCTTGGGGATAAAGTGGCTACTTAGCTCAGCTGGTTAGAGCACATCACTCATAATGATGGGGTCGCAGGTTCAAATCCCGCAGTAGCCACCATTTACAACGTTTTATTGATTATACCAATCATCAGTAGAACTACACTCTGGCTTAGAGATAAAACAAGCAATGCGGAAGTGGCGGAATTGGTAGACGCACCAGATTTAGGTTCTGGCGCCGCAAGGTGTGAGAGTTCAAGTCTCTCCTTCCGCACCATTATTCAAGAAACCCGTCTTTTAGGCGGGTTTTTTATTGCCTGTAGAATACAGTAGATAAGAATTCAAATTTATTAAGTGGTCAGAAATAGCGCAGGAAAAACACTTGAGAACAAGGCGCTATTTTTGATAAGTAGTTGTTCTACATTAAAAAATGCAACGCCGTGATCAAGTGTTTTAACAAGCTCGAATGATCAGTTAATTACTACGATTAGTATTAATCACTATTACAATCCAAGCGCGTACTTCAGTGCTTGATGCTTTAATGGTCCAGCATTATCGGCTAGCTTCAAGCCGATGTTTCTCAAGATCTTAAACGGGCCGATATTATTGCTAAACCCTAGATAGAACACATCCATTGCCGTCTGCATCATTAAATTATCCGCTTTTCTCGCACTTTGATAAGTGTGCAAGCTAGAAAACATGTCATCGCTATCTTGTAATGCCTGCAGTAATGCAGATACATCCTTAAAACCTAAGTTAACCCCTTGCCCTGCTAGTGGATTAATCGTATGTGCTGAATCTCCAACTAATACCACTCCTTCTTTATAATATTGATGGGCATGACGACGCTTTAGAGGAAAAGAGGCATGGTTTTTCACTGTGACATTGCCAACGCGTTTAGGAAAGTGCGTTTCTATTTCTAGCTTGAGTGCTGCGGGGTCCAATTGGCTCAGCTGTTTTATTCGCTTTGGAGAGTCATACCACACCAAACACCCTGCGCCCTCTCCCATTGGTAAATAAGAGCGAGGACCACTTGCTGTGAACCACTGCCAGGTAACGTCGGTATCTTGGCAATCGGTATCAACATTAATCAACAGGCAGTCTTGCCGATAATCCCATGCGGTAATGCCAATACCGACACTTTGTCTCACCTTTGAGTGGGCTCCATCCGCCCCAACAATAAGATCTGCAGTAATCTCCTTGCCTGATGATAATGTGATCTGTTTTTCAGCCGAGCTGACATCCATGCTCACTAAGGCGTCTGGGCAATAAAAGCGGATGTTGGCAAAGGGCTGCATCGCTTCCCATAAACCCAGTTGTAAAAGGCGGTTTTCCACCATATAGCCCAATAAAGGCAAATCGAGAGACGCTGCATCAAATCGGGTATAGCAGTTATCTAGCTCCCAAGTTTGTAAACCAGTATAAGGGTAAACTCGCTTACTTTGAATAAAGGACCAAGCCCCGAGGCGCTCAAGCAAGTCAACGGAAGTTTTTGAAATGGCAGAGATACGTATATCATGCTGTTGGGTGGCATCAAAAGCCCGTGGTTGACGCCCTTCAATAATCGCCACTGTCTTTCCTTGGTTTGCTAAACCAAGGGCTGTAGCCGCTCCCACCATGCCACCACCAATTACCGCCACATCATAATGCGTTTTTGTCATTTCCTATCCTTTAACAACGTTCGCTTGTGCATTATTTTCATTGTACTGAAAAGCACTACGCAATACCTGTATCACGACACAATTTAATGGACGAGTCATCCCCTAGCCATCCAATTCATTATTCTGGCTCATTTAACAGCAAAGCCACTCAATACAAACAACACCTTAGCCTACAATGAACGGAATTTAAGCTTGAAAGCTAGTCATTACCTCATTTAGTCAGTACAATACGCGGCTTGCCACAACTCTGTGTGGCGAAATGCTGAGCGATAAAGCCAGTTAAAAAGTGATTAATTAACACGAGTATGAATGCAATGAGTAAGAAACTTCTGATCAAAACCTGGGGTTGCCAGATGAACGAATACGATTCATCTAAAATGGCAGACCTGTTAAATGCCGCCAATGGATTTGAATTGACAGAAGAGCCGACAGAAGCGGATGTGCTGCTGTTAAACACCTGCTCTATTCGTGAAAAAGCACAAGAAAAAGTGTTTCACCAACTGGGTCGTTGGAAAACACTAAAAGACAAAAAACCGGATTTAGTTATTGGTGTCGGCGGCTGTGTGGCCACACAAGAAGGCGATCATATTCGCCAGCGTGCCCCTTATGTTGATGTGATTTTTGGTCCTCAAACACTGCACCGCCTTCCTGAAATGATTAAGCAGTCGCAAGGTAATTCTGCGCCTGTCATGGACATCTCATTCCCTGAAATTGAGAAATTTGACAACCTACCTGAGCCTCGTGCTGAAGGGGCAACAGCCTTTGTTTCTATTATGGAAGGTTGCTCTAAATACTGTACTTACTGTGTGGTTCCTTACACTCGTGGTGAAGAAGTAAGTCGCCCTATGGATGACGTTTTATACGAAATTGCTCAGCTTGCAGAGCAAGGGGTTCGTGAAGTCAATCTACTAGGACAAAATGTGAATGCCTATCGCGGGCTCACTTATGACGGTGATATCTGTACTTTTGCAGAACTACTGCGTTTAGTCGCCGCCATTGATGGTATCGACCGCCTACGCTTTACCACTAGCCACCCGCTAGAGTTTGGTGATGATATTATTGCGGTATATGAAGATACCCCTGAATTGGTTAGCTTCTTACACTTGCCTGTACAAAGTGGCTCTGATCGTATTCTAACGATGATGAAGCGCCCTCATACGGCTATCGAATACAAATCTATTATTCGCAAACTGCGTAAAGCGCGTCCAGACATCCAAATAAGTTCAGATTTTATCGTCGGCTTCCCTGGTGAAACCGATAAAGACTTCCAAGACACCATGAAACTCATTCGTGATGTGGATTTTGATATGAGCTTTAGCTTCATATTCTCTCCTCGCCCTGGTACACCTGCCGCTGACTACCCATGCGATGTTCCTGAGCAAGAGAAGAAAGATCGTCTATGGGAACTTCAACAAACGGTCAATGCCCAAGCGATGCGTTATTCACGTCAAATGCTCGGTACAGTGCAACGAGTTCTCGTCGAAGGACCATCGAAGAAAAACCTAATGGAACTTCGCGCTCGTACAGAAAACAGCCGTGTCGTTAACTTTGAAGGTAGCGCAGATCTTATTGGTCAATTCGTTGATGTGGAGATCACAGACGTATTTACTAACTCCCTTCGTGGTAAAGTAGTCCGAGTGGAATCAGAAATGGATCTTCGTATTGCTATTTCCCCAACGGAAATGATGGCAAAAACACGAAGAGAAGATGAATTAGGTGTAGCAACGTTTACGCCTTAAACACTATACTCATAGTGTTACAATAAGAGCCCATTTGGGCTCTTATTAGATAAAGCATATGCGAGGCAGAATTGAGCAATAAAATTGTCACTCTAGAAATTGACCTAGAACCAGCGAACAATCAACGTCTTACCAGCCTTTGTGGCCCTTTCGATGATAATATTAAACATCTAGAACGCAGACTGGGCGTTGAAATCAACCACCGCGGCAATACGTTCTCTATTGTCGGTCAAGCGCATACGGCCTCTGCCGGCTTTGATATCCTTAAGCGTCTCTATGTTCAAACCGCTCCAGTACGTGGCGTGATTGGCGATATAGAGCCAGAACAAGTGCACCTTGAAGTCAAAGAAAGTGGTGTCTTAGAGCAAGTGATAGAGTCTGAATTTACCCCAGGTAAAGAAGTCTTTATCAAAACCAAAAAAGGCGTCATTAAACCTCGCACTCCCAACCAAGCTCAATACCTACAAAACATGGTCACCCATGATATTACCTTTGGTGTAGGTCCTGCGGGTACAGGTAAAACCTATCTTGCTGTTGCGGCCGCTGTTGATGCATTAGAGCGTCAAGAAATTCGACGTATCTTATTAACCCGTCCCGCCGTTGAAGCGGGTGAGAAACTGGGCTTTTTACCCGGCGATCTTAGCCAAAAAGTAGATCCTTACTTACGCCCTTTATATGACGCGTTATTTGAAATGCTTGGCTTTGAGCGCGTAGAAAAACTCATTGAACGCAACGTGATAGAAGTGGCGCCTCTTGCCTATATGCGTGGACGTACCTTGAATGATGCCTTTATCATCTTAGATGAAAGCCAAAACACCACCATTGAACAAATGAAAATGTTTTTGACTCGAATTGGCTTTAATTCTCGTGCGGTTATCACCGGTGACGTCACGCAAATAGACTTACCTCGCGGGGCAAAATCAGGCCTGCGTCATGCCATTGAAGTGCTTTCTGAAGTGGACGATATTAGCTTTAACTTCTTTATTGCTGACGATGTCGTTCGTCACCCTGTCGTGGCACGTATTGTTAACGCCTATGACAAATGGGAAGTACAAGATCAAAAAGAAAAGAAAGCCATTGAGCAACGCCGTCAACAAGAGCGCGAAGATCGAGAAGCGAAATTAATTACACAAGCCGCAGTTCAAACTCAACAACAATCACAACTTGTGAGTAAATAAATGGCAATATATCTAGATCTACAATTGGCTGTCGAAGATGACAGCCAATTACCTTCCGAGCAAGATTTTCAAGCTTGGCTTGATTTTACCCTAACTCAATTTCAAGCAGATGCTGAGCTCACTATCCGCATTGTTGAAGATGACGAAAGCCACCAGCTTAACCACGATTATCGAGGCAAAGACAAATCAACCAATGTTTTGTCGTTTCCTTTTGAAGCACCTCCAGGTGTCGAAATTAATTTACTTGGAGATCTTGTCATTTGTAAACAAGTGGTTGAAGATGAAGCCATTCAACAGCAGAAACCATTAAAGGCTCATTGGGCTCACATGGTCGTACATGGTAGTTTACATTTACTGGGATACGATCATATTATCGATGAAGAAGCCGAAGAGATGGAATCTCTAGAAACCGATATCATGCAAGGATTAGGGTTTGAAGACCCTTATATTGCAGAAAAAGAGTAACAACAAACAACGATACAGTGAGCTATTACACATTTGATAGCGCCAACCATTGAGAAGCAATGAACAGCGAAAGCAACTCGTCCTCTACAGAGGGCTCAAAGGAAAAATCAGAAGGTCCGAGTAGGAAATCCTTCTTCGAACGTCTAGTGCAACTTTTTCAAGTAGATCCTAAAGACCGCCAAGAGTTGGTCGACGTCATTCGAGATTCAGAAGAAAACGATCTGATCGACCATGACACAAGGGACATGCTAGAAGGTGTTATGGAAATCGCTGAACAGAGGGTTCGTGACATCATGATCCCACGTTCACAAATGGTAACCGTAGAACGCACAGATGATCTCGATGCACTCATCAACCTCATCACTGATGCTCAGCACTCCCGCTACCCTGTGATCAACGAAGATAAAGATCACGTAGAAGGCATACTGCTAGCTAAAGACTTATTAAAGTATCTAGGTTCAGCTAGTGCCCCGTTCGATATTGAACAAGTCATTCGCCCAGCCGTCGTAGTACCTGAAAGTAAGCGTGTTGATCGCCTACTTAAAGAGTTTCGTGAAGAGCGCTACCATATGGCCATTGTGGTGGACGAATTTGGTGGGGTTTCAGGTTTAATCACCATCGAAGATATTCTTGAAGAAATCGTCGGTGAGATTGAAGATGAGTTTGACGATGAAGAAGAGTTAGAGATCCGCCAACTGAGTAAACATACCTTTGCTGTCAAAGCACTAACAACCATTGAAGAATTCAATGATACCTTTAATACTAAATTCAGTGATGAAGAAGTCGATACCGTGGGTGGGTTAATTATGACTCGCTTTGGTCACCTCCCTAGCCGGGGTGAGATTGTTGAAATCAATGAGTATATGTTTAAGGTTACCTCGGCAGATAATCGCCGTATCATTCAACTGCAGGTTACCGTCCCAGATAAAGAATCTGATAAAGAGCATAGTGATTAACTCACTATTATTTGGCCACGGCTTCCTCCTAGAGAAACAGATTCAATATTAAGATGAAATCATTGATGACTCATCGCCTAACACGGCCGCTTGCGGCCGCTTTTGTTGGCGCTAGCACCACCCTTTCTTTTGCCCCATTTGATCTTTGGCCAATGGCACTCATTAGCCCGTTATTGTTACTGTTGTTACTTAACGGGCAATCATGGCGCGCAGCGACCCTAACCGGTTATCTATGGGGACTGGGGCTATTTGCCACGGGCATCAGTTGGGTACACGTCAGTATTGATAACTTTGGTGGCATGCCTAAAGCGGCCAGCCTGTTGCTCATGATCTTACTGGTGGGCTATTTGGCCATTTACAGCGCATTGTTTGGCGCTTTATACAGCCGTTTTAAAGGCAACCATAATTGGTTTGCTGCCTTATTAGTGACTCCTGCTCTATGGCTCGTTTGTGATTGGCTAAGAGGATGGGCCCTCACCGGTTTCCCTTGGTTGCTGCTCGGTTATAGCCAAATAGACTCCCCACTGGCCGGTCTTGCCCCCATTGGCGGTGTCGACTTTATTAGTATGCTGGTGATGAGTATTGCCAGTAGCCTCGCCATGATCACCGTTCGCCGTCAGTGGAAACAACTGTGGATCCCATTTGGCCTATTTGCCTTGTGCAGTTTAAGCCATTTTTTACACTGGGTGACTCCTGACAACAGCCGCGCACAAACGGTGGCGTTAATTCAAGGTAATGTACAACAAGAAACCAAGTGGCTACCGAGCCAACGTTGGCCAACATTAATGATGTATATGGACCACACCCGTCAAAACTGGGATGCTGATATCATCATCTGGCCAGAAGCGGCTATACCGGCCTTTGAGTACCAAGTAGATTACTTTATGAGTAACCTAGATAAGGCGGCACGAATGAACGACTCTGCTGTTATTACCGGGGTATTAACTCAAAAAGATCACCGAGTTTACTACAACAGTGTCACCACACTTGGCATCACCCCTTCAGGGGAATACGACTACCAACACCAACCTCGTTACTATAAGCACCACTTATTGCCGTTTGGCGAGTTTGTGCCTCTTGAAAAATGGTTAAGACCCTTAGCACCGTTTTTCAATTTGCCTATGTCTTCATTTCATAGTGGCGCATACATCCAAGACAATATTGTGGCTCATGGCATGCACATGGTTGTGGCCCTATGCTATGAAATAATATTTGGACAGCAACTAAGAGATAACGTCACGGACGAAACCGATTACATCTTAACTTTATCCAATGATGCTTGGTTTGGCGATTCCATAGGGCCACTGCAACACATGGCCATCGCTCGAATGAGAGCCCTAGAGTTTGGTATGCCGGTGATTCGTGCCACTAACAACGGCGTAACGGCCATTACCGATTATCAAGGTAACATCACCGCTGAACTGCCTCAGTTTAAAGAAGCGGTATTGCGCGGTACCGTAGTGCCAACAAATGGCAAAACCCCTTATGTATTATTCGGCGGGTTACCACTTAAGATGTTGGTGCTAGTAATTGTACTAAGTGCTCTGTTTCCCACACTGCGGGATAGAGTAAAAAGAGTGAAAGAAAAGCGTTAATGACCTTTGTGGTGTCTGCTCTGTGACGAACATATCTAGCAGAACGCAGGCACCACTAAAGAAGAAAGGCTAAGGGTTCAGCGCCTTGCGTGTGAACTCATTGTGACCACATTGAGTGCATGAGTGAATTTCGGTGACATGATTGTACTGAGTACGATGACCACATTTTTCACAAATTAATACCCCAAGCCCAATTAATTCTCCGGTTTGGTATACACCTTGATGATCCAACTCTTTAAAAAACTCTACCCATTCCAGTTTCGTTTTATCGGTAATATCAAGTAGCGATTGCCACACCGTATTAGCGATCATGAGATAGAAAGGCCCAGATTTACTCTCTTCAAAGCTGCTGGCAAACTCTTGCAAATCCGACTTCACATAAGCTGAGATCAAAGCCAGTTCATCCTTGGTCATGTCATTAGCGGCTTCAACCACCTTTTCTGAGTTGGCAATAACATGGTTTATTTCATCAGGACTATGCTTGAGTGTTTCCACAACATCAGTTAACAACTCTTCGTATCTGGATTGATTTTTTGGCATATACACTCCTTATCAATAGCAATGTCTGCACATAGGAATACATAGACACGCCACTTGCTCTACGTTTATTTTAGTCTGTTATGCCTACGACCGAGTTATCGTTTCTCACAAATTATACAATTTCACTAAAGGGTCTTGTGATTTTAGAGATACTTCACAGAAGATAGCTTAGGTAAATTATTGAAAGCATTAAAAAGTTTACATTCAAGAAGATGCATAATAGCGTATGTCGCGTTAAATAACCGTCAAAGGATAGAAAATGACAAATCGCCGGACATCTCGTATTGGAACATTGATATTAATCATCGCTATACTCGCTGTGCTAGCGGTTGTCGTGATGATCTTTGGGGCTCGTTTAGGCTTATGGGATCCCATTGTTGGTTTTGGCTATATTCGAAATTATCTCAACCCTATGGGCCTCTCTTTGCTCGCTTTAAGCACCCTTGCACTGATCTCCCAATGGGTAACGAGTAACCGTACAGGAGTTATTAAATCATTGGTTGCGATGCTTATTGGTCTAGCCCTCATCGCACCTATGCTTCATGGCCTCATAAAACCTGCGAAACGAGCACCTGCCATTCATGACATTACAACTGACACAGTTAATCCACCCGCATTTTTAGTATTAGATGATACGCGCCAAGGGGCTAAGAACTCTTTGCTTTATGCTGGGGAAAAAGTGGCGACGATACAGAAAAAAGCTTACCCATACATTAAACCAATCCAATCTAACCTATCAGCCACGGATGCCTATAACAAAGCTCTAACTATAGCCAAAGATAAAGGTTGGGAAATTATTGCTCAGCAACCTGAGTTGCGACACTTTGAAGCGACCGCTCAAACGACCTTCTTTGCCTTTAAGGATGATGTGGTTGTTAAAGTTACCCCGATAGACAACCAAAGCCGTGTGGATATTCGTAGTGTGTCCCGAATTGGCAGAAGTGATCGAGGCGTCAATGCTGCTCGCATTGTAGAGTTTACTAAAAGCTTTAATCAATAGCTCAGCATGACGCTGAAAGTGTTTTGAGTTAAGGGGAAAATGGGGAAATAAGATTCCCCATTTTCAGTTTATTAGCTAGCGACAATATCCCACTGCTTCAAAGAATCCTCAGTTTTATCACACTCTGTTAATTTCAGAGTACGTTTAACCCAAGGGCCCGCCTTAATGGTTTTGGTATCAATAGACACACAGCGGTTTTGATCCACATCGAGTCTGATGGTTTTATCTTCTGTGTTGTAATCAAACTTTTGGTGTGGATGGTCATTACACTCAAGTAGAGCGAACTCTGTTTTTCCTGTGGCGAGTAGCACTTGCATACATTGATTTTCGTAAGCGTATGAACGGATTTGTTTTGTTTTTGTATCGTATTCAAAACGTGCATCATTGCTTGAATCATTTCTTGGCGCATTTTTGTCTTTTGAAGGTGGCTTACAAGTGTGCGTATGCATCAACTCAGAGTAGCCACGACCGAAAGTATCTAGACAAAAACCATATCCGTTTGGCTCGTCTAAATTCAAGCTAAGTGCTATGTAAGGTGCTTGTGTTGGAATGTTGAGTTCTTTTGCTGATATATGTCCAGCAGCAAAGATGAATAAAGATAATAATGAAATATTAAAAACGGAAGCGTTCATAGAGTTTCCTTTAAACAATAAGTACGATTATAAAGTGGCTAATTAGATAGTGCGCAATCGCTCTTAAATGAGTTAAGAAGCTTGATATGCAACTGCATTTCGCAAAGATAACAGGATTTTTATGAAGGGCTACTGATTCATCAATTATTTTGATGTTGTGTGATTGTTCGCTCAAATTGACACTTTTATTTTCTGTAACCTCCTGATTAATCAAGCAAACAGCTAGCTCTCCATAGATTGCTGATACATCAATATTGAGTAAACCTGTGGTATAGGGCTCTATTCCCCCCACAAGTCAGGTCAATGTCTACTTGTTTTCCTCTACAGACATTGGCCACGTAGATGATTATTTTTATTGCGTAAGCGCATTTGATATTTTACTAAAGACTTTTAGCATATCTACATCAAACTCAGGCTTAGATGACACTTCTGGGGAGGCTAATCGCACCACAACGACATCTTTAAACACATAAACCAACGCATAGTAAAAATGCCACGCGTTGCGAATCACTCTTAAGCAACTTGTTATACCGCTTGGCTGAGGCTAAAATGACCAAAACAAAGACTACTTAAGAGACCTATTACATGACCTCTAGAATTTTAGCCGATGTAGCTGCAAGTATTACTGAGTTGAAAGCTAACCCTATGAAAGTTGCAACGAGTGCTTACGGTGAACCTGTTGCTGTACTGAACCGAAATGAGCCAGCATTTTATTGCGTACCAGCCGAAGCATACGAAATGATGATGGATAGACTCGAAGATCTTGAACTACTAGCTATCGCTAAAGAGCGTGAATCAGAAGATAGCATTTCGGTAAATATGGATGACCTATAAAGTCAACTTTAAAAAGAGCGCACTCAAAGAGTGGCAAAAGCTTGGCTATACTCTGCAACAACAATTTAAGAAAAAGCTAATCGAGCGCTTAGATAACCCGCATGTTCCGGCTTCAAAACTTTCTGGAGCTGACAATATGTATAAAATTAAGTTGCGTCAATCGGGCTACCGTCTCGTCTACAAAGTTGAAGATGATGTCATCACTGTAACCGTCTTAGCAGTCGGAAAACGAGAACGTAGCGATGTTTACCGTAAAGCCATGAAAAGGTTAGATGATTAATTGCGGTATCAACGCCGCGTTAAGTAGTGAGCAACGCTTCCACCTAAACTATTGCATCGTAAACACCAAAACTCGACTTGAACTGAAAATGCCTCCAACTGTTATTTGCCCTTTTGAGTAACTTGTTATATCTCGTTTAAAAGAACTTCTCCTCAGCCTTCTTGAGAAAATCTCTGTAATATTTTAGGCCTAAGTTTGCGACATCAATTGGTGAAGACCAAGCTAGTTTGATATTCTTATGGGACTTGGGTGGGTTATACCATTTATTTCTATCTTTAACTTTTAGCAATTCAAGTCGCTCAGGAAGATTTTCAATGATTAATGGCTTATTACCTTTATACTCTTGAATCTGGCCGTTATTTATAACCAATCTATCGATATGAGTAACACCCGCACCACCTTCAATATACATTGAACTTGATGCAGCTTGTTTTTCCATTGTTTCTGCTACTGAATGCTGATCTGCATTCCTTGCATGTTTTAAATACTTTAACAATGCGTCTTTCTTCCTCTCTGAGGTAAAAGTTCCTTGCCAAGGTTCAAATCTATTGCGTACATGCTGACAGGCTCTTTCAGCTTTAATCCATACCTTTTCAATTGAGTTTAAATATATTTTCCATTCATCTTCAAAATCTTCTAATGATTCAGTTCGTGTCATACGTTCAATAGCTTTTTCAGCCATACGTAATTCACGTTTAGCGTAATACAGCGGTTCTTTAGAATCAGTGCTCATAACTTCCTTGAGAGATGTATCATTATTAATATCAGGCCGGCTCGTTTTCCCACCAGCCTAAATTACAACAAACCTACCATAACCCACTAAAAATTAAAGAATATATATCAAGTTTCTTATTTCACCGTCACATAGAAACGAGCCGGTCTGTTATCACTTTTTGACGTGGCACGTTATCTTGGGGAGCTTTGGCGTCAACTTACCAATTAATAACTTACTAATTGCTCTAACATACGTTTAGGGTCGTCTGGTGATACAGTCGGTTCACTCATAAAGCGGTGAACAACGCTTCATACGACTTCAGGTCGCACGGGCAGAAGCAAGTTAGGGTAACCTGTCGTCTGATAGCACCGTGATTTTAGCACTGACAGGTCAAGTCCAAACTAATCCCGCTTATTTTTCACTGAGAAAGTGTTCGATATTTTTATTCATACGCTGGATAACTCGTATAAAGACGTCTAACTCCTCAACGGTTGAACCACTGGTTAATATTTGTTCAAGCTGCTGCAAGGTTCTTCGCGTTTCCGGAATCACTTGCTTCCCTTTTTCCGTGCAATAGAGACGAAAAGCTCGCTTATCTTGCTCATCACGCACTTTATGTATGTAACCATTGTCAATCAGCTTCTTAACCGACTTTGCAATCGCCGATTTATCAATGTTCCTCTGGCTCGCAATTCGCTCCTGAGAAGCGCCTTCATCCCAAGCAATCATATTTAAAATGTGGAACTGGCCGTTGCCTAAAGAATACTTATCCAAAAAGTGGGAAAGCAATCTATTCTTATCACGATAGACCTCATCCAACATTTTATCGAAGGAGGTTCGATCCTTATTTGGTCGAGTTGTGTAGTGCTGTTGTTTATCATTCATAAGTTATAAGAGCTTTGCTGGCGACTCACTAAGTTCCTTATACATGAAACAAGTTGACATATCTACTAACTGACCGTAAATTAGCGACATAGTGGATAGGTCTACTAAATAAGTGACACTTTTATGCTGACATTGATGAAATGAATTGGAATAACATTATTGCTTTATCACTTTTGGTTACCGCATCATTCCTTTCAATAAAAGCTCATATTGTGACTGACCCATCCACAACAGTAAGTCATTGTAATCGCTGGCGAATAAAGTCGTACTTTTAGCAAAGCTGAGCCCTTTATTCAATTACGGCATTTGCTTAATACGCCAGTCAATTTCAAACAACCGATGCTTAGGCCATCGCGAACAAATCCGCCCAACGATAAGCCTCTCATTATGAGTAGCCTAGGTGTTGTGGAGGTCAGTAATCGCAGTTAAACGCCCCCGTATCGCGCTATTTAATGCAATGCCTGACCTGTGAAAGTTGGTCCGATTAACTACTTTCATTGCCATGATCGTGCCTATAATTTATTGCTAACATCTTACTTTGTTTAAGGGATTTATATGATTCTATCTAGAACATTCAAATTTTCATTTGTCTTTATACTGCTTTTGGTTATGTCTGGATGTAATGAAAAGCCAAGAATGGAACACAGACCCCCACAAAACATTCATGTTGATACTCTCACCATAGCGCCTACACGATTAAGATTAAGCACTGAATTACCCGGTCGCGTTGTGGCATTTAAAAAAGCAGAAGTTCGCCCTCAGGTGACAGGGATCATTCAAAATCGATTATATCTAGAAGGCAGCCACGTCAAGGCCGGTGATGTGCTGTATCAAATTGATCCTACTGTTTATCAATCAAACGTAAACAGCGCTCAAGCACAGCTTAAAAAAGCTCAATCAAACAAAGATATAGCAGAGAAAGAACTTAAGCGTTATACCAATTTATTACACAAAAAACTCACCAGCCAACAAAGTTATGATGAAGCAAATTCCACCTATTTGCAGGCAAAAGCAGAAGTTGCAATTCGCCAAGCTGATTTGGACTATGCCAATATCGAACTCTCTTATACCAAGATTAAAGCGCCAATATCAGGGCAAGTTGGTTTCTCTAAGGTTTCAGAGGGCTCGTTATTAACCGCAGGTCAAGGGGATTATCTGACGACGATTATTCAAACAGATAATGTCTATGTGGATATGAAGCAATCTTCTGTTGAGCTATATAAACTTCAACAAGAATTTAAAAGTGCGGTCAATAAAAAAGCCACCGTTCCAGTGTCTATTAAGCTAGAAGACGGCTCTGTTTATGATAAACAAGGTCAATTGCAATTTGTTGGCACGTTAGTTGAAGGCTCGACGGGTACAGTAACGTTGCGCGCCATTGCTCCTAATCCAGATAATACCCTATTAGCAGGCATGTATGTTCGAGCTGAAATTGCGATGCCTGAAGCTCGTGATTATCTCGTTATACCACAATCTTCTGTCGTAAGAAGTCAGTCAGGTGAGCCTTCTGTTTTTGTTGTCAGTGAAGACAATAAAACTCAGAAACACACGGTTGTACTGGGTAACGAAGTCGCTAATGGCTGGGTTGTAAAAGAAGGGCTTAAAGCAGGTGATAAAGTCATACTCAACAACCTAACAAATATAAGAGCAAATTTATCCGTCATTATCGATAGCGATACACAATCTAACTCAACAGCTCAGGATTAATTATGTCTCGTTTCTTTCTAAGTAGACCCATTTTTGCTTGGGTAATTGCCATCATTATCATGATTAGCGGTTTAACGGCGATTTTGAATTTACCCGTAGCGCAATACCCTACCATTGCGCCACCAGCGATCACTATTTCGGCGTCATACCCTGGTGCATCGGCCAAAACCATTGAAGACAGCGTCACTCAAGTTATTGAACAGAGTATGACGGGAATAGATAATCTGCTGTATATGTCCTCACGCAGTGACTCTGCGGGCAATGCCTCTATTACTCTGACTTTCAGTGCTGATACCGATCCAGATATTGCTCAAGTACAGGTACAAAATAACTTACAGCAAGCTACCAACCGCCTGCCTATCATTGTGCAAAGCTTAGGGACTTCGGTGAAGAAAAGTACCTCAGGCTTTATGTCAGTGACCAACATTTATTCTCCTGATGGCAGTATGAGTGCTGCCGATATTCAAGATTACGCCAACTCCAATATCAAGGACATTATCAGCCGCGTTAATGGTGTGGGTGATGTGACTATTTTTGGTCCCTCTTACGCAATGAGAATTTGGTTGGACCCAGCCAAGCTATACAGTTATGGTCTCACTCCTGTCGATATTTCTAACGCCGTATCGGTACAAAACAGCCAAGTAACCGTTGGACAACTTGGTGGAGCGCCTGCCACAGACACTCAACTAATTAATGCCACTATTACCGCGCAAAGCTTATTAACCACAGTGGATGAGTTTAAAAACATCCTCATTAAGGTTAATGAAGATGGCTCTCAAGTTCGATTAAAAGATGTGGCGCGTGTTGAACTAGGAAGCCAGGATTCAAGTGTTATCCCTCGCTTCAATGGTTACGACTCTTCAGGTATTGCCATCACTTTAGCTTCTGGTGCTAACTCACTAGAGACTCAGGAGGCCGTTGATGCAAAACTGGCTCAGCTGTCTAAAGGATTTCCGGAAGGATTAGTACTGGCTAAAGCCGTTGATAGTAATGAGTTCATTCGCCTTTCCATCTCTGAAGTGGTTAAGACGCTATTTGAAGCTATCGTACTAGTATTTCTTGTTATTCTGCTGTTTTTGCAAAATTTACGTGCCACGCTAATACCCACTATCGCCATTCCTGTGGTACTGCTGGGAACATTTGGCATTATGGCCATTCTCGGGTTTTCCATTAATACCTTAACCATGTTTGGTTTAGTATTGGCTATCGGTTTGCTCGTGGATGACGCCATTGTCGTCGTAGAGAACGTTGAGCGGATCATGCATGAGGATAACCTGTCTCCTCTTGAAGCTACCAAGAAATCCATGACACAAATTACCAGTGCCTTAATTGGTATTACAATGGTGTTAGCGGTGGTATTAATCCCAATGGCATTTATGTCAGGGTCCACCGGTGTTATCTATCAGCAGTTCTCTCTCACTATTGTATCGGCAATGGTATTGTCTGTATTAGTCGCTCTAGTGCTCACACCGGTACTTTGTGCCACTTTACTTAAACCAACCAATAAAGCACCTAGCTTTAAACCATTCCAAGTATTCAATAGCTTATTTGATAAGTTGTCGACCAAATACCGCTCTACTGTACATCATGTACTCTTGCGTCCCATTCGCTTCATAGTGTGCTATTGCTTGTTATTAGCTTGTGCGGCTTACTTATACAACATATTACCTAGCTCTTTCTTACCAAGTGAAGACCAAGGTGATTTTATTATGATGGTACAAGCACCCACAGGTTCAACTCTACGCGAAACCAATGAAGTCATGAGCGACATCAAAACCTATTTTGATGAAAATGAACCCGATAACGTAAAGGCCATTTTTACCGTTGCCGGCTTTAACTTTGCAGGTAAAGGGCAAAACGCAGGTATCGGGTTCGTTAATCTAAAAGACTGGTCTGAAAGAACCGCACCGGGCACTGATGTTAACTCTATAATCCAGCGCGCCATGATGCATTTTTCAACGTATAAAAAGGCTGCGGTATTTGCCTTCTCTAGTCCAGCTATTCGTGAATTGGGACAAGCTTCCGGGTTTGATTTTTACCTCGAAGATACGGGTAATATTGGTCACGACGAACTGATTAAAACTCGTAATCAACTACTAGGGAAAATAGCCCAAAGCCCAGTACTAGCCAAAGTAAGACCCAATGGTTTAGAGGACAATGCTCAGCTATTCCTTGATATCGACTACGAAAAAGCCAAAACATTAGGCATTCAAATCTCCGATATTAACCAATCATTATCCATTGCTTGGGCCTCATCTTATGTGAATGACTTTATTGACCGTGGACGTTCTAAAAAGGTCTATATTCAAGCGGACGCTCAATACCGCATGACGCCAGAGGATCTGAACCATTGGTTTGTGCGTAATAACAAACAAGAAATGGTGCCACTTTCTGCATTTAGTTCATCTCATTGGGGGAAAGGCTCACCGCAATTAATTCGTTATAATGGTAATCCTGCCGTTGAGATTTTAGGGGAAGCGGCTCCAGGTTTTAGTACTGGTGAAGCTATGGCTGAAGTAGAAAGGCTGGCAGCAGAACTCTCTAATAATGTGCAAGTCAGCTGGACAGGTATGTCATACCAAGAGCAGGAAGCAGGTAACCAAGCGCCTATTTTGTACGGCATCTCTGTACTGATGGTTTTCCTTTGTTTAGCAGCGCTATATGAAAGCTGGACAATCCCTATTTCAATCATTTTAGTCGTACCACTGGGTATTCTAGGGGCTCTAGCAGCAATCATGCTAAGAGGGATAGAAAACGATGTTTACTTCCAAGTTGGCGTGCTCACCACCGTGGGTCTGACAGCAAAAAATGCGATTCTTATCGTGGAGTTTGCCAAAGAGCTTTATGAAAAAGGGGCAAGCTTACTGGATGCAACCATCAAAGCGTGTGAAATGCGTTTACGCCCAATCTTGATGACATCCCTAACATTTATATTAGGGGTGCTCCCCTTAGTTATCAGTACTGGAGCCGGAGCGAACGCGCGTAACGCCATAGGTACATCCGTTATGGGTGGTATGATAGCGGCCACCATTTTGGTTATTTACTTTGCTCCGTTGTTTTTTGTGCTCATTCTTAAGTTGTTTAAGTCAGCCATCAATAAAACAGACAGTGATACTCAGTTTTAACCTATAAGTGATGCCCCTTTTGAAATACAAAGTGTTACTCGTGTATTTCTTGGGGCATTCACTCCCCCCTTCTCCATGACGGGCATGCCTAATGCCTGACGTTAAGTAATGAATTAAGCCACTGCACCACGTATTTCATTAACATTACGCAAATATCCTTGCTTAAAGCTAGCTTTGTGGTTGTTGCTTTTCTCTGCATTAGGTATTCTAAGCGGATCTCTTATGAACTGATTTTATCAGTCTCATGGTTTCCTAGAAAACGGATAGCGTCGATGCAAGAACAATACAACCCGCAAGATATTGAACAGAAAGTTCAAAAGCACTGGGACAGCAATAAAACCTTTGTTGTAAGTGAAGATCCAAACAAAGAAAAATTCTACTGTCTTTCTATGTTCCCGTACCCAAGTGGTCGCTTACACATGGGACATGTGCGTAACTACACCATTGGTGATGTCGTGTCTCGTTTCCAACGCCTGCAAGGCAAAAACGTGATGCAACCAATTGGTTGGGATGCTTTTGGTCTGCCAGCAGAAAACGCCGCGGTTAAAAACAACACTGCGCCTGCACCATGGACTTATGAAAACATCGAGTACATGAAGAACCAACTTAAGCTATTAGGCTTTGGTTATGACTGGAATCGCGAATTTGCAACTTGTACTCCTGAATACTATCGCTGGGAACAAGAGTTCTTCACTAAACTTTACCAAAAAGGCTTAGTGTACAAGAAAACCTCTTCTGTTAACTGGTGTCCAAACGACCAAACTGTTCTGGCTAACGAACAAGTTGAAGACGGTTGCTGCTGGCGTTGTGATACACCTGTAGAACAGAAAAAAATCCCACAATGGTTCATTAAAATCACTGAGTACGCTCAAGAGCTACTGGATGATCTAGACAACCTTGAAGGTTGGCCTGATATGGTGAAAACCATGCAACGCAACTGGATTGGTCGCTCTGAAGGGGTTGAACTCTCTTTCGCGGTTAACGGTGAAGAAGCGCCTTTAGAAGTTTATACCACTCGTCCAGATACACTAATGGGTGTTTCTTACGTTGGTATCGCTGCAGGTCACCCTCTTGCTGAAAAAGCCTCGAAGAGTAACCCTGACCTTGCCGCTTTTGTCGACGAATGTCGTAACACTAAAGTAGCTGAAGCTGAACTTGCTACCATGGAAAAGAAAGGTATGGATACGGGCCTAACGGCTATCCACCCTCTCAATGGCCGTGTGGTTCCTGTTTTCGTTGCCAACTTTGTATTAATGGATTACGGCACGGGTGCGGTAATGGCGGTTCCTGCTCACGATCAGCGTGACTACGAGTTTGCCACTAAATACGGCATCGACATCATCCCTGTTATCAAACCGGCAGATGGCTCTGAGCTTGACGTATCTGAAGCCGCTTACACAGAAAAAGGCGTGCTTTTTGATTCCGGTGAGTTTGATGGTCTTGCGTTCCAAGAGGCATTTGATGCCATTGCTGCAAAACTAGAATCTGAAGGCAAAGGTAAGAAGACGGTTAACTTCCGCTTACGTGACTGGGGCGTCTCTCGTCAACGTTACTGGGGCGCACCTATCCCAATGGTGACCACAGAAGACGGTGAAGTTCATCCTGTGCCTGCTGACCAACTACCGGTTATTCTTCCAGAAGATGTGGTAATGGATGGCGTGACTAGCCCTATCAAAGCCGATAAAGAGTGGGCAAAAACCACCTTTAACGGAGAACCAGCACTGCGCGAAACAGATACCTTTGATACCTTCATGGAATCATCTTGGTACTACGCACGTTACTGTTCACCACAAGCAGACGACATCCTTGATCCTGAAAAAGCCAACTACTGGTTACCAGTGGATCAATACGTAGGGGGTATCGAGCATGCTTGTATGCACCTATTGTACTCTCGCTTCTTCCACAAATTATTGCGTGATGCCGGTTACGTCACCTCTGATGAACCGTTTAAACAACTACTTTGTCAAGGTATGGTATTGGCTGATGCCTTCTATCACACGAACGATAAAGGCACAAAAGAGTGGATTGCACCTACAGACGTTACTGTAGAGCGTGATGGCAAAGGCCGCATTGAAAAAGCGGTAGATACCCAAGGCCGTAACGTTGAACACTCAGGCATGATCAAAATGTCTAAGTCTAAGAACAACGGTATTGACCCACAAGAAATGGTTAATAAGTACGGCGCTGACACTGTTCGCCTATTTATGATGTTTGCCTCCCCTGCCGATATGACCTTGGAATGGCAAGAGTCTGGCGTTGAAGGGGCTAACCGCTTCCTAAAACGTGTTTGGAAACTGGTTCATACTCACTCATCACAAGGTGCTGCAGAGACTGTTGATACTGCGGCTTTATCTGGCAACCAAAAAGCACTTCGCCGTGATGTTCACAAGACTATCGCCAAAGTTACCGATGATATTGGCCGTCGCCAAACCTTCAACACCGCCATCGCGGCTATCATGGAGTTAATGAACAAACTGGCTAAAGCCTCTCAAGAGTCAGCGCAAGATCGCGCTATCCTTGATGAAGCACTAAAAGCGGTTGTTCGTATGCTTTACCCTATGACGCCACATATCTCTCACGAAATGTGGGTAGCATTAGGTGAATCAAACATTGATTTTGCAACATGGCCAACGTTTGATGAAAAAGCACTAGTTGAAGACGAAAAAACAATCGTTGTACAAGTGAACGGTAAACTTCGTGCCAAACTCACCGTAGCGGCCGACGCTTCTAAAGAGCAAGTTGAAGAACTGGGTCTAAACGATGAGAACGTTGTTAAGTTCATCGAAGATAAAACTGTGCGTAAAGTGATCTACGTACCTGGTAAGCTACTGAATATTGTAGCAAACTAATCTACGCTTAATATTGAGGGCTAGTGACTAGCCCTCTCTTTTCGTTTTTTATCCTGCTCTTCTATACTAGAGAAGCACGATAAAAGCCGAACTTCCTTAAGAGAGTATTCTGTTGATTCAAATTGCACGCCTTCCCCATTTACGTCTAGCTTTTGCTCTACTTATCGCGTCATTGTTAAGTGGCTGTGGTTTTCACTTACGGGGCAGTTACCTCGTCCCTGAAGAAGTGGATGCTATGTCACTGTCCAGTTACGATGATTACTCACAACTCACTCGAGATGTGAAAACTGAGCTAAGAAATAACGGTATTAATATCGTGACGCCGGCGGCTAATATCACCAACATTCATTTAATTTCTGAAACGCTCAGCGACCGTACCTTATCGCTTTATCAAAACAGTCGCGCGGCAGAAAAAGAGATTAAGTTGGTGGTGAAATACCGTGTGGTAGTACCGAACATAGGCACCAATACTTTTACCACCCAAGTGAGTCGTAGCTATCTTGATAACCCATTGACCGCGTTAGCGAAATCCGTTGAGCAAGACATGCTAGAAAACGAAATGCGCAAGCAAGCCTCTCGCCAACTCATTCGACAACTGGCGCGCCTACGCAATAACATTGACAATCATGAGGTAGGCTCTATCCCGGGATTAGACGTTGATGATAATGGCATGATGATCGCGCCCATTCAGCCTAAGGCGGACACTATCACCATTGATATGCAATCAGAAGACTCCACAGCAATTGACGCAGAGACAAGTACAACCGATTCGTCACCCAGCACCACTGAAAGCAACAGTGATGAGGCCAACTCACCCCAAGCAACAAAGACCACCGCCGAGTAGAGAGTCATCATGCGTACCTTTGCCGATAAGTTGGTTAACATATTACAGCGTCAGTTACACCCTGTGTACCTGCTGTTTGGTGGTGAACCGCTCTTAATTCAAGAGTCACGAACGCACATAGAGCAACGCGCTAAAGCGGATGGCTTTAGTGAAGTGTTTCGCTTTGCCATCACAACTCAAACCGATTGGAACGAAATTTTTGATGCCTGCAACGCCATGAGCTTGTTCGCAGAGAAAAAAATTATAGAGCTCGAACTCCCTGAGTCGGGGGTCAACCAAGCCATTAGTAAACAGTTACTCAGCGTACAGCAAATGCTGAACCCAGATGTTATTTTACTTGTGCAAGGCAGTAAACTCACCAAATCTCAAGAAAATGCCAAATGGTTCAAAGCGTTAGAGAGTCATGGGCTCTGGGTAAGCTGCCTCACACCAGATGCGCAGCGTCTACCTCAGTTTGTGATGCAACGTTGTAATCAAATGGGCCTTAAGCCTGACTCTGAAGCCGTACAAATGTTAGCCCAGTGGCATGAAGGCAACCTTCTGGCTTTAACGCAAAGCCTAGAAAAACTTTGTTTACTCTATCCTGACGGAGTTCTTACCCTAGTTCGTATAGAATCAGCACTCAGCAGGCATAACCACTTTACGGCATTTAACTGGATTGATGCCATGCTGGCAGGCAAAGCTAAGCGTAGCCAACGTATTTTACGCGAGTTGCATAACGAAGGCATTGAAGCGGTTATCTTGCTTCGCACCTTGCAAAAAGAGCTCAATACTTTAATGAGCTATAAACAGGCATTACATCAGCAAAGCCTGCAGCAAATTTTTGACCAATATAGGGTATGGAACAATAAACGTCCCCTATATACAGCCGCACTCAATCGTCATACACCCCAAGCCTTGTATGCAATGGTGTGTACTTTAGCCAATGCAGAACATACGGCTAAAACAGATTATGACAACAGTGTCTGGCCCATACTGACTCAACTCACGTTAGATATGAGCATACAAAAACACCCATAAATGGTGTGACACTTATATACTTTTCATACATTCAACATTAATAAGGAGCCGCCATTGCAAGGCGAGGCATTGAAAAACTTTTTAGCCGATAAGGCAGACGATCTTAAAGCACTAGAAATAGTCACTATAGATGTGCAAGGCAAATCTAGCGTAACTGACTATATGCTAGTGTGCACAGGTACCTCTAAACGTCATGTTTCATCCATTGCACAACATATTGCAATTGAAGCAAAAAAAGTGGGCGTCGAACCGCTAGGTATGGATGGTGAACTTGAAGGGGAATGGGTTGTCGTAGATATGGGGTCCACTATGGTTCATATCATGCAAGAACAACAGCGTGAGCTTTATCAACTTGAAAAACTCTGGGGTTAATCTGTGAAAATCCAACTCGTTGCCGTTGGCACTAAAATGCCAAAATGGGTAGAAGAAGGTTTTAATGAGTACAAGCGTCGCTTTCCAAACGATATGCCGCTGGAACTTATAGAGATAACCGCAGGTAAACGAGGTAAAAATGCCGACATTGCGCGCATCTTACAAAAAGAAGGCGAAGCGATGCTTGCAGCCATACCGAAAGGAAACCGCATTGTCACTTTAGATATTCCGGGCAAGCCTTGGGATACGCCGCAATTGGCAAAACAGATGGAACGATGGAAGCTCGATGCACGGGATGTGTCTATTCTTATCGGAGGCCCTGAAGGGTTAGCCCCTGCATGTAAAGCGGCAGCGGAACAAAGCTGGTCTCTCTCCCCTCTTACTCTCCCTCACCCATTAGTGCGGGTAGTAATGGCAGAAAGCCTGTATCGCGCCTGGAGCGTAAACGCTAACCATCCCTACCATCGTGAGTAATCAAGCATGATGCGTAAGCGCTCTCACTTTAGAGACCATAAATTTGAAGCTCGACTTTTTGGAAGTCGGGCTTTAGTTGCTTTCATCGGTATCCTAATACTGATGGCGGTTCTCATTAGTAACCTTTACCATATTCAGGTCAATCAGTTTAAAGACTATCAAACTCGCTCCAACGACAACCGAATTAAAGTGGTTCCCATCGCGCCCAACCGTGGTCTGATCTACGATAGACACGGGGTGGTGTTAGCGGAAAACAGACCTGTATTTTCTCTGGAAATCACCCCTGAAAGAGTGGGGAATCTCGATGAAACTATCACTCGATTAAAAGCGCTATTCCCCATCTCTGATGATGCGTATGCACGCTTTAAACGAGACCGAAAACATACCCGACGCTTCAAGTCTGTTCCTCTGCTTAATCAACTTTCCGAGCAGCAAGTGGCCATATTCTCTGTTCATCAGCATGAATTTCCTGGGGTAGAAGTCAAAGCCACACTCAAACGTTATTACCCTTATGGGGAAATTCTCACCCATGTACTAGGCTATGTCTCTCGCATCAATGATCGCGACTTACGACGTTTGGCTCGCGAAGAGAAAATTAAAGATTATCAAGCAACCCACGATATCGGTAAGCTTGGTATTGAACGCTATTATGAAGATGTTTTACATGGCAAACCAGGCTATCAAGAAGTTGAAGTTAACAGCCGTGGGCGCATTATTCGTACCCTAAAATATCAACCGCCCATCCCGGGACAAGATATTGTGCTCAATATTGATATCAATCTGCAGAGCTATCTATTTAAACTCCTCGATAAACGTCGTGGCAGTGCCGTCATTTTAGAGCCTCATACCGATGCTGTACTGGCTATGGTATCGAGCCCTAGTTACGACCCAAACTCATTTGTCCATGGGATTTCCAGCAAGGATTACCGAGCGCTTCTCAACGACATTAATCGCCCACTGGTAAATCGTGCCACACTCGGTATTTACCCACCCGCCTCTACGGTAAAACCGTTTATGGCAGTAGCGGCATTACAAGAAAAAGTCATTACGCCAACAACGACCCGTAATGACCCCGGTTATTGGCGTATTCCTAACTCCAAAACCCGTCCATTTAGAGACTGGTTACGTTGGGGACATGGCAAGGTTAATATCAATAAAGCCATCGAAGAATCTGTTGATACCTTCTTTTATCAAGTGGCCTTTGACTTAGGCATAGATCGCATCTCTAAATGGATGGAAGAATTTGGTTTTGGCGACTATACCGGTATTGATATCTATGAAGAAAGTAAAGCGAACATGCCCACTCGCGAATGGAAAAGAGCCAGACATAAAACGCCTTGGTATCAAGGGGATACTATTCCTGTAGGTATAGGTCAAGGTTATTGGACTGCCACACCAATGCAAATCGCTAAAGCCACCTCTGTACTGGTCAATAACGGTAAGGTGATGGCTCCGCAAATTTTGCATTCAACCATCAAAACCCTTGACGATAAACGCACTGTAGAAGAGTTAAAGCAACCGGAGCTTTACCCTCCGATTACCGGTGTCAAAAAAGAGTTTTGGACCATTGCAAAACACGGTATGTATCTGGTTAACCATGGTAAACGAGGCACAGCACGCCATGCTTTTGCTGGGTTAAAATACAAAAGTGCCGGTAAATCAGGTACAGCACAAGTATTTGGCCTTGCTGAAGACCAAAAATACAATGCTGATGAAATTGCCGAGCACCTTCGCGATCACGCTCTATTTACAGGGTTCGCACCTTATGACGATCCAAGAGTGATCGTCACCATAGTACTGGAAAATGCAGGGGGCGGCTCAAGCCATGGGGCACCGGTGGTCAGACAGATCTTTGACCATATTTTATTAGATAAAAACTATGACTATATTGAGCCTGAAAAATGAAACTAGATCCTGAAACAGGCAAGAACCGCTCGCTGTTCGAGCGGATGCACCTCGACCTTCCCTTAATTTTAGGGCTTCTCATCCTTATGGGGTGCGCATTAGTGATCATGTACAGTGCTAGCGGACAAAACCTAGCGATGATGGAACGTCAAATGATGCGTATGGTGTTAGCGCTGACGATTATGGTGCTCATGGCGCAAATCACTCCTAGAACTTATGAGTCTCTTGCCCCGCTCTTATTTACCACAGGTCTTGTGCTATTACTGGGAGTGTTGTTTTTTGGTGAAGCATCAAAAGGGGCGCAACGTTGGCTAAACTTAGGTATTGTGCGCTTTCAACCCTCGGAATTAATGAAGCTCGCTGTGCCATTAATGGTGGCACGCTATATTGGTAATCGCCCGTTGCCTCCCAGCTTTCGAGTATTAGTAACCTCATTGCTACTGGTAATGTTACCCACTATTTTAATTGCCAAACAACCGGATCTCGGAACTTCTATCTTAATTGCAGCTTCTGGCATTTTTGTGATTTTCTTAGCCGGTATCAGCTGGAAAATCATTTTCTCCGCGGCGATAGCCGTTGGGGCGTTTGTCCCTATTTTATGGTTCTTCTTAATGCGTGAGTATCAAAAAGTGCGCGTAAGAACCTTATTTAATCCAGAGTCCGATCCATTGGGCGCAGGCTACCATATTATCCAAAGTAAAATCGCCATAGGTTCAGGTGGCTTAATGGGTAAAGGTTGGCTCCATGGGACTCAATCGCAACTGGAGTTTGTTCCCGAGCGTCATACGGATTTCATTTTTGCAGTTATTGCTGAAGAATGGGGGTTAATTGGCGTCTGTTTACTGCTATCTGTTTATTTATTTATTATTGGTCGAGGGTTGTACCTTGCCAGTCAAGCCCAAAGCGCATTTGGTCGCATGATGGCAGGCAGTATTGTCCTTAGCTTCTTTGTTTATATTTTTGTTAACATCGGCATGGTAAGTGGCATTTTACCCGTAGTGGGGGTTCCCCTACCACTGATCAGCTATGGCGGTACCTCCATGGTTACCCTAATGGCGGGATTCGGTATATTAATGTCCATACAAACTCATAGAAAAATGCTCTCAAAGGCGAACTAATGCACAAACTTAAAATACTTATTTTAGGCATTAGCCTAACCCTACTTTTTGGTTGTTCAGGTAAGGATCGCTACGCCCTATCACAAGACGTTCCCCCTGATTCGCCTATATCTTTGCAGCATATAGAGGACGCTACACCTCGCTATGAACCCTATAGCTTAGGTGGAAACAAAGATTACACCGTACGTGGCAAATCCTATTCTGTGATACATAGTCCTGACGGTTTTAAAGAGAGAGGCAAAGCCTCGTGGTATGGCAAGAAATTCCATGGCCATTTAACCTCAAATGGCGAAACCTATGACATGTACTCAATGAGTGCAGCACATAAAAATTTGCCTATACCCAGTTACGTTAAAGTCACCAATTTAGATAACGGTAAAACTGCAATTGTTCGAGTCAATGATCGAGGACCTTTTCATGATGGCCGAATTATTGATCTTAGTTATGCAGCAGCGACTAAACTTGGAGTAATTAAGAGTGGTGTCGCGAATGTGGAAATTGCGTTTATTTCTACTCAGCCTAAAGGTAATAAGGCAAAACAGGGCGCTCACCCTAGCTATACCATACAAGTTGCCAGTCTAGGGAGCGCTAGCAACTCGCAAAAGCTGTCAAAGCAATTAAGTAGTGAGTACCAGCAACCAAGCTATGTAGAACAAAAAAACAGTATCAATAGAGTCTTTATTGGTCCCATCGCTAATATTGTAGAGGCGAATAAGACTCTAAAAAAATTACAACAAAACGGACATCCGAGCGCATTTATTAAAAAGCATCAACCGAAATAAATGTGACTGGAATTAACATACATTTTGGCAAGCTTAGTGGCGGCCTCTCTAGTTTAGGCTTTTGATTCTGCTACTATACACTCAGTTTTTATACGCTCAGTATTGCCTTCACTTTGGACATGACACGAACAAGATGAAAAAAATAACCCAATCACTTAAGTCTTTAGCCGTCACTGGTGCCCTTGCATCCGTTGCGTTCTCTGCTGCCTCACAGGCCGCACCAAATGTACTTCCTGATGCGCCACAAATCGCAGCAAAAGGTTATGTACTAATGGATTTCAACTCTGGCAAAGTCCTTGCTCAGAAAGAAATGAACACTAAACTTCACCCTGCAAGCTTAACTAAAATGATGACCAGTTACGTCATCGGTCAAGAGCTAAAACGTGGCAACATTTCGAAAGATGATGAAGTTGTAGTCAGCAAAAACGCTTGGGCGAAAAACTTCCCTGACTCTTCTAAAATGTTCATTGAAGTGGGTACCACGGTTACTGTTGATAAGCTAAACCACGGTATTATTATCCAATCAGGTAACGATGCTTGTGTGGCAATGGCAGAACATGTTGCAGGTTCAGAAGATGCCTTCGTTGATCTTATGAACGCTTGGGCTAAGTCTCTTAAGATGACTAACTCACACTTTGCTAACGTGCATGGCCTTGATAACGACGGCTTATATTCAACACCATACGACATGGCTCTATTAGGCCAAGCGCTTATTCGTGATGTTCCTGACGAATACGCTCTCTATGCTCAAAAACAATTCACTTACAACGGCATCACTCAATACAACCGTAACGGCTTGCTTTGGGATAAAAGCATGAACGTTGATGGCATTAAAACAGGCCACACAAGTACAGCAGGATACAACTTAGTTGCATCTGGTACTGAAGGTCAAATGCGTCTTGTCGCGGTTGTTATGGGCACCAAGAGCTCAAACGCTCGTAAAGCTGAAAGTAAGAAACTTCTAAACTACGGTTTCCGTTTCTTTGAAACAGTAGCACCACACAAAAAAGGTGAAGTGTTTGCTGAAGAGAAAATTTGGATGGGTAGCCAAGATACAGTTAAGCTGGGTCTTGCTGAAGATACTTATGTGACGCTTCCTCGTGGCGTTGCTAAAAACCTAAAAGCAAGCTTTGTGCTAGATAAAGAACTGAAAGCGCCAATCAAACAAGGTGATGTTGTTGGCCGTGTCTTCTATCAAGTCGATGGCAAAGACATTGCTCAATACCCATTACTTTCTTTAGAGAATGTGGATGAAGGTGGCCTATTTAGCCGACTTATCGACTACATTGTATTGCTCTTTAATAGCTGGTTTTAACTAAACCGCTTTACCCAATACTAAAAAGAAGCGGCTTTAGAGTCGCTTCTTTTTTATTGCCCGCTTGAAATTCCATCCTAGCAACCTCATATTGAGTTTTTGCATCATTCAAAGTAATATGCGCGCCTTAACTGGCCCTTTTTTCATCATTTCCACTTGGAGTCGCCACCATGCAAGAGCAGGCAAAGCTAAAAGACTTGTTAGAGTTTCCGTGTCAATTCACTTACAAAGTAATGGGATACGCAAAACCTGAGCTACCAGATCTTATACTGGAAGTTATCCAACGTCATGCTCCTGGCAATTACAGCCCATCCATCAAGCCAAGTGGCAAAGGCACCTACAATGCCGTTTCTGTCACTATTACTGCAACCTCTATAGAGCAAGTCGAAACGCTGTATAAAGAGCTTTCCGATATTGAAATCGTGCGAGTTGTGCTATAACCCTTTATAAAACAAGGGCTAACATCTAAGCCATTGATCTTAAAGTAATGCTTGATGTTAGCGCTGTCTTTTATAATACAAATATACTAAGTTCGCCCTTTTCTAGTAGAAATAACATTCACTTACTAGTAATGTGCGTACATCGATATCGTTGATTCATGGAAGTGACGAATTGCCCAGCGACCTAAATAAACAAGCCGATACATCGCTATCATCCTTGGTTAATAAACTAGAAATTCATCATCTTGGCCGTCAAGACTACGAGCCAATATGGCAAAGAATGCACAAGTTTACCGATGAGCGAGATGAACATACCGCAGATCAAGTGTGGATTGTTGAACACAACCCAGTATTTACTCAAGGTCAAGCAGGTAAAGAAGAACACCTGCTCAATACCGGTGATATTCCCGTGGTGAAAAGTGATCGTGGTGGTCAAGTGACTTACCATGGGCCTGGGCAAATGGTGGTGTATTTCCTATTAAATTTACGTCGCCGTCATTTAGGCGTGCGTGAGCTTGTCACCGACATCGAAAATATTGTGATTCAGACCCTAAGCAAACTGAATATCAACTCAGCAGCACGCTCCGACGCCCCTGGGGTTTATGTTGGCGATAAAAAGATTTGCTCACTCGGACTGAGAATCCGCAAAGGCTGCTCTTTTCACGGACTGGCTCTTAATATCGATATGGATCTCACCCCTTTCCTACGCATTAACCCGTGCGGTTATGCTGGCATGGAAATGGCTCAAGTTGCTGACTTCACAAGCAAAGAACAACGTACAGACATTCAAAGTATTCTGGTAAAAGAGTTAACGAATTTACTTGATTACACCGACGTAATAGAAATGGCAGAAAGCGATGAGTAAACCAATTCAAATGGAAAAAGGCGTCAAATATCGTGACGCTGATAAGATGGCACTGATCCCGACAAAATCCGTTCCCGTTGAACGCAGTGAAGTACTTCGTAAACCTGAATGGATGAAGATTAAGCTTCCGGCCAGCAGTCAACGCATTCAAGACATCAAATCCGCAATGCGTAAAAACAATCTCAATTCTGTGTGTGAAGAAGCATCATGCCCAAACCTTGCTGAGTGTTTTAACCATGGCACTGCTACCTTTATGATTTTAGGGGCTATTTGTACTCGTCGTTGCCCTTTCTGTGATGTTGCTCATGGTCGTCCTGTGACCCCAGAAGCCAATGAACCACAAAAGCTCGCGCAAACGATCAAAGATATGAAGCTAAAATATGTGGTGATCACCTCTGTTGACCGTGACGATCTGCGTGATGGTGGCGCTAAACACTTTGCTGATTGCAATGAAGAAATCCGCAAACTAAACCCAACTATTCGTATTGAGACTCTTGTACCTGACTTCCGTGGTCGCATGGACAAAGCTCTTGAAGAGTTAAAGCTTAATCCACCCGATGTTTTCAACCACAACTTAGAAACGGCACCACGCCTATATCGTCGTGTGCGCCCTGGTGCAAACTACAAGTGGTCATTACAGTTACTGCAAAAATTCAAACAGCAACATCCCGACGTTCCGACTAAATCAGGACTGATGATGGGCTTAGGTGAAACAAAAGAAGAAATTGTTGAAGTACTGAAAGACTTAAGAGCCCATGGTGTCACTATGTTGACTTTAGGCCAGTACCTTGCACCAAGTCGTCACCATTTGCCTGTTGAACGTTATGTGCCACCCGCTGAGTTTGATGAACTCAAAGAGATTGCTCTTGAGCTAGGCTTTACACATGCCGCTTGTGGCCCATTTGTCCGCTCTTCATACCATGCGGATCTACAAGCTAAAGGGGAAGAAGTGAAGTAACTTCTCACTCATATTGGCTTAGCAATTTTATTATAAAGCACTCATTTTGAGTGCTTTTTTGCTTTCTCGGTAATCCCAATTATGCTTATAGGATATAGGTTATTTACCAAGGAGAGCATTTAAATGCAACGGCTATTATGTACCCTATCAGTGTTATTCCTTTTGGGCTGCGCTGATAAAAACACGCAAGAAGACAATTACTTAGATGCATCATTTGAACTGTGTAACACCGAGGTCTCTCTCTACTCTGTAAGCGATGATGGTAAGGTACGAATTATTTGTGCTGATGATTCAAAATTTGCTTTAAGTAGCGAAGAAACATTAGAAATAATGCGGGATATCAATGTGGATTACTGCTCTGGTGAGGGGTTATCTAAGTTCAATGAAAGCCGTCGCTACTACACCTTCCGCTGTAAATCAGGGACGCAATTAAGCATCAATAAAAACCCATAATCGGCGAGTGGTATGAAAGATTAGACCTTGCTATCTATCTTATATTTAAAAAAACAGATGTTATGTTTTTTAAATGAATAATTAGGTAAAATCATGCGCTTCTAATCTTTCTACTGGCCTCTATATGCATCCTTCTCTTCGATATATTCAAGGCTACCCAGAGCACATCACCACACCGGTAGGGCAACTGGTTGAGTCAGGCCGTTTTACCGCTTGGTTCAAACAACGTTATCCAGACAATCACACCATCAAAAGTGAAAAAGCCCTGTTTGATTACACTATGGCCATTAAACAGCGCTTCTTAAAAAAGTCGCCACCATTGAGCAAGGTTATCTATGACAGCAAAATTCACCTGATTAATCATGCCCTTGGCCTGCACTCATATGTAAATAGAGTTCAGGGTAATAAAGTGAAGTCTAAAAATGAAATCCGCATTGCCAGTGTCTTTAAAAATGCCCCTGAGCCTCTACTGCGCATGCTGATCGTACATGAACTGGCACACTTAAAAGAAAAGGAACACAACAAAGCCTTTTACTCACTCTGTTGCCATATGGAGCCGAGTTATCATCAGTTAGAGTTAGATGCACGTCTGTTTATGATGTCTCTAGAACAATCCTAACATGTATAAAAAAAGCGAACCTTTCGGTTCGCTTCTGTATTTATCGGTATTAAAAACGCTTACGCGTAAACAGGTTTACGGTTACAAATTTCTAGTACTTTCGCTTTGGTTGCTTCAATCACAGACTCATCACCCATGTTGTCTAAGATGTCACACATCCAGCCAGCAAGGTTTTTCGCATCGTCTTCAGTGAAACCGCGACGAGTGATTGATGGTGAACCAACACGAATACCTGAAGTCACAAATGGGCTACGTGGATCGTTTGGTACTGAGTTTTTATTAACCGTGATGTTAGCAGAACCTAAAGCAGCATCCGCTTCTTTACCTGTAATGTTTTTGTCGATTAGGTCAACAAGGAACAAATGGTTCTCAGTTGAGCCTGAAACAATGTTGTAGCCACGAGACAAGAATTCGGCAACCATTGCTTTAGCATTGGCAACAACGCGAGTTTGATATTCTTTAAACTCTGGCTCTAGTGCTTCTTTAAAGGCTACCGCTTTACCTGCGATAACATGCATTAAAGGACCACCTTGGCCACCAGGGAAGACCGCTGAGTTCAGTTTCTTGTAAAGATCTTCACCTTCGTTAGAAAGAATTAGACCGCCACGAGGGCCAGCAAGAGTTTTGTGAGTTGTTGTAGTTACAACGTGCGCATGAGGAACAGGGGTTGGGTACACACCTGCGGCAATAAGACCGGCAACGTGCGCCATGTCTACAAAGAAGTACGCGCCAACTTTATCTGCGATTTCACGCATACGAGCCCAATCACACACTTGTGAGTACGCTGAGAATCCACCAATAATCATTTTTGGTTTATGTTCTACAGCCAATGCTTCCATTTCTTCGTAGTCAATTTGACCTGTTTCATCGATACCGTAAGGGATGATGTTATACAGTTTACCTGAGAAGTTAACTGGAGAGCCGTGAGTTAAGTGACCACCATGAGCAAGGCTCATGCCTAGCACTGTATCGCCCGCATTAAGCAATGCCATGTAAACAGCGTTGTTAGCTTGAGAGCCTGAATGAGGCTGAACGTTCGCGTATTCTGCACCAAACAATTTACAAGCACGTTCGATAGCCAGTGTTTCCACTTTATCAACGAACTCACAACCGCCATAGTAACGCTTGCCAGGGTAACCCTCTGCATACTTATTCGTTAACTGAGAACCCTGAGCTTCCATTACACGTGGGCTAGTGTAGTTTTCTGAAGCAATAAGCTCAATGTGCTCTTCCTGGCGCACTGTTTCTTCTTGAATAGCGGTAAATAGATCCGCATCATAATCAGCGATGTTCATGTCACGCTTTAGCATCTGTATCTCCTGACTCAGATTAAACTGTAAATAGCAAAAAACCACACAATGACCAAAAGCAAACGTTTTCGTCACGATGATAGCAGCATTTTACCGAATTAAACTTGTATAACAAATTTTTTATCCCTGTTTTCTATAGATATATTCGCTTAAATCGACTACAGAAGAAAGAGCTATCTGCCATTCTCTTAACCAAATTGCTTAAATTTACAGCGTGTAAATGAAAAATTACACGGCATTCACGAGAATATTATGCAAAGAGTTCGGTAACGGGCCCTTTTCTTATACTATTTGCCGCTGTTTTCACAAGGTTAATACAATGAACAAACACAGTTTTCTTGAAGATTGCGCAGCTATCTTTACCGGCACGCTATTAGTTGCCATTGGTCTCTATTTTTTAAAATCATCATCAATGATTGTGGGAGGCACGGCAGGGTTAGGCTTACTGTTTACTCAGTTTATCCCGTTAAGCTTCGGTACTATGTATTTTTTGGTGAATATCCCTTTTTATTTTTTGGCATGGTCTCGACTAGGTAAACGCTTTACGATCAATAGCATTATATGTGTCTCTTTGGTCTCTTTAATGGCCGACAACCTACATTATGTGTTGCAATTTGAACTTCTTAACCCCATTTTCTCGGCGATATCTGGAGGCACATTTATTGGTTTAGGGCTGCTTGTGCTATTTCGACATCGAGCCAGTTTAGGGGGGTCTAATGTATTATGTTTGGTGATTCAAGATAAGTTGGGAATTTCGGTAGGCAAGACGCAATTGCTGTTTGATACCACTATTTTGCTGTGTTCGCTGTATTTTATCTCTTTGTCTCTTATTGCTTGGTCTATCTTAGGGGCGGTCTTTATTAACCTAATATTATGGATGAACCATAAACCGACACGCTATACCGTTCACTACAAATAATCCGCTTATCAGTGCCACAACATGGAAGGCTACTGCCTCCATATTGTGGCAATAGCCGTTGTTGAAACTATTGAGACTAATTCGCCTCAAGATAAGACGGTACTTCAGCAATACTATCTAGCACAACGGTAGCCAAGTCTTCGCCTTTGTCTGTAACCGGCTTGCCAGTGCGCACTAATATTTTAGTCCCCACTCCAGCCGCTTCTGCTGCCATCAGATCTTCTGCTTTATCACCCACCATAACGGAGTTTTTCATATCTATTTTCAGAAAATCTCGAGCAGATATAAACATACCGGGTTTCGGCTTACGACAATCACACTCTTGCTTATATTCTCCAATACCGTGCTCTGGGTGGTGAGGACAATAATAAATTCCGTCAAGCTCAACGCCATGATCAGAGAAATTCCAGTCCATCCATTGGGTTAGAGACTCAAATCGTTCTTCACTAAACTTACCTCGAGCAATACCTGACTGATTGGTGACTAACACCAACATGTAGCCCATGTGTTGTAGCTTTTTGCTAGCTTCAAACACTCCTGGTATGTACTCAAAATCATGCTCGTCATGCACATAGCCATGATCCACATTAATGACACCATCACGATCCAAAAAAACAGCGGGTTTAGACACGGTAAATTACTCTGTTTAGCTTCCTTAATATGCGAACAATTATCGCACGCTTTCCTGTCTATCGCACCTAGGTTTTACTTTTAGACGTCTAGACGTAAAAATATCTATTGACTTGAGCCAGTGAAATATCTAGCATCGACGCTAGTTTACAACCCTCTCCCTAATCAAGCAGGCTTTTTGATGATAGAGATTAAGCAAGTTAACAAGATATTCTACCAAGGCTCTACCCCTATTAATGCCTTAAAAGATATCAACCTAACCATCGCCAAAGGTAATATCTTTGGTGTGATTGGTTCTTCTGGTGCAGGTAAAAGCACTCTTATTCGCTGTGTTAACATGCTCGAAGCGCCAAGCAGTGGTGAAGTGATTGTCGATGGCATAGATCTCACTAAACTGTCTAAAACTGAGCTGTCCGAAGCTCGTCGTAACATAGGCATGATTTTTCAACACTTTAACCTGCTTTCATCACGCACCGTTTTTGATAATATCGCACTTCCTTTAGAGCTTGCAGGTAAAAGCAAAGAGTACATCGCTAAAAAAGTCACCGAGCTATTAGGCTTAGTTGGCCTTACTGATAAGAGCGATACTTACCCATCTAATTTGAGTGGTGGACAAAAACAACGTGTGGCTATTGCTCGCGCCTTATCTAGCGATCCTAAAGTATTACTGTGTGATGAAGCCACCAGTGCTCTTGACCCTGCCACCACACAATCGATTCTAGGCTTGCTCAAAACCATCAACCGTAAGCTAGGCATTACTATTTTGATCATTACTCACGAAATGGATGTAGTAAAAAACATCTGTCATGAAGTGGCGATTATTGGTGACGGCAAGTTGGTAGAAAAAGGCACTGTTGGTGAGATTTTTGCGCACCCTAAAACAGAGTTGGCTCACCAATTTATTCGCTCTACATTAGATCTGTCTATCCCAGAAGATTATGAGTTACGTTTGCAACCAGAACGAAGCGAAGGCAGTTATGCCCTAGTTCGATTGGAATTTACCGGAGCCAGCGTCAATGCACCTGTAATTAGTCAAATTGCTCGTAAATTCAATATTGATATTTCAATCTTAAGCTCCGATCTTGATTACGCCGGTGGCGTTAAGTTCGGCATGATGGTTGCTGAAGTATTCGGTGACGAGGCGTCTTATGATTCGGCAATGCAATATCTTAAAGATCAAAAAATTAAAGTAGAGGTCCTAGGCTATGTCTTATGATGTATTAGTTGACTGGTTTGATACAAATAATGCCCTGCTGCTCAAGGCAACATGGCAAACCCTGTACATGGTTGCGTTTTCAGGCATCGTTGGCTTTGCCGTTGGTATCCCTCTTGGGGTGATATTGCATACCACTAAACGTGGCGGACTATTAGAAAATCCCAAATTAAACTCTATTCTTGGTGCCATTGTTAACATTGGTCGAAGTGTGCCTTTCATTGTGTTAATGGTCGCTATCATTCCATTTACCAAATTGCTCATCGGCACCTTTATCGGTACGACTGCGGCTATTGTGCCTCTCACCATTGGTGCTATTCCATTCGTCGCCCGTTTAGTGGAAGGGGCATTATTGGAAGTACCTAGTGGCTTAGTAGAAGCGGCTCAATCAATGGGCGCAACACCATTACAAATTATTAAAAAAGTACTATTACCCGAAGCACTACCGACAATCATCAACTCGGTCACTATTACCCTAGTTACCTTGGTCAGTTACTCTGCAATGGCAGGTACTGTGGGTGGCGGTGGTTTAGGCGATGTGGCCATTCGCTATGGCTTTTATCGCTACGATGTTGTCATCATGGCCGTCACCATTGTCATGCTCATCGTTTTAGTACAAATTATTCAATCAGTGGGTGATGCACTGGTGAAAAAATTCGACCACAGATAAGACACTTATTGTTATACGGAGATAAAAATGAAATTTAATCTAAAGCACATTTTCACAGTTGCGGTAACGGCATCAGCACTTATCCTAAGTGGTTGCGGAGACAAAGAAACAAATCAAAATACCATTAAAGTTGGCGTTATTGCTGGGGCTGAAACTCAAGTAGCAGAAATTGCGGCAAAAGTGGCTAAAGAAAAATACAACCTTGATGTTGAGCTAATTACTTTTACCGATTATGTTACGCCAAACGCTGCTCTTGATGATGGCTCTGTCGATGTAAATGCATTCCAACACAAACCATACCTTGATCAACAAATTAAAGATCGTGGCTACAAATTAGCCATTGCGGGTAATACATTTGTTTACCCTATCGCTGGTTACTCTAAGAAAATCAAATCTCTTGATGAGCTTAAAGAAGGTGATCGCATTGCCGTGCCTAATGACCCTACTAACCTAGGTCGCTCACTGCTTCTTCTTCAACAACAAGGTTTAATTACCCTAAAAGATGACGCAGGTCTTCTAGCAACAGTTCGTGATATCACAGCTAACCCTAAGAAAATCAAAATTGTTGAGCTAGATGCTGCACAGCTTACTCGTTCTCTTGACGATATGGCGTTGTCTATCATCAACACTACATTCGCTAGCTCCATCAACCTTGCACCACAACGTGACGGACTGTTTGTTGAAGGTAAAGAGTCTCCATATGTAAACCTAATCGTTGCTCGTAAAGAAAATGTTAACGACCAAAACGTACAAAACTTTGTGAAAGCTTACCAAACAGAAGCGGTATACCAAGGCGCGGCTAAAATCTTTAACGACGGCGTAGTTAAAGGCTGGTAATCCCCCTTTAATGACAAGCTAGTCACACTAAATCGAGTAGGAGGAGGCCTCACGGCCTCCGTCCTCTCACACCACCGTACAAGCGTGGGTCGCATACGGCGGTTCCAAGGTAGGCTAACTTCCGTTAGCTTAAATCTACTATTTAACTTCAACGCCAATGTGGCTTGTCTCTCTTCGCTAGTGACAGATCCGTTTCCGACTTCACCATCATTCCTAACGTAGTTGTAGGGTTTCTACTTTGACTGAGACTCCATACACACTGAGAATCTGTGAACTGTAGGCTTAATACCTTGGTTCAGGCCTTCCCCACACTGTGGGTACTATGCCCTCTGCTGACTTCTTATCAATCTTCGTCTAGCATCACTGCTAGCCTAGTCTCTCAGACAATTGACAAGACCTCCCGAGGTAAGATGCCACCCTTTCCCATAGCTCTGCCTGATTTACATAATCACACTTCTGTTCGAGACTTCGGGCTAATCTATATATTGCTAGGTTACCCAAGTTGATTATGCCTACTATCAGATTTCTGTTCGTCAAAGCTATGTTTTGCCATTTGCTTCCTTCAGATTCCACCTCACGATGGACACCCTTGCATAGGCTAACGCTTCCTGCTCGACAAGGCACGTAGAGGACTTTCACCTCCTAGGTTGACACCATGCTCGGCGCACAAACAAAAAGCGCTATTGTGTTCAATAGCGCTTTTTTCATCTCTGCCGTTGTCATCGTGACACCTTCCCTGCGCCTCATTGCCACTTGTTTAATATCAGTAATCAAATCTAATCTTGCAATCCATACAGATATACCCACAGTGGTTTATGCTACTTGGGCATTGACGTGACAAGGAATCAATATGGAATGTTGGCAGTCGCGCTTTGCAAAACTCCTGTAAAAATGGTCAGCAATTGCTGACCATTTTTCATTTCTACGCGCTTAATTTATTTATGGGGTGTAAAAGGTTGCAGCTCCTGGACCTACAGGTAATCCAAACACAAATACCCACATATAAAACAGTAGTGACCAACCAAACAAGAAGCAGATCGAGTACGGAAGCATGGTCGCAACCAATGTACCTATACCTAAGTTCTTCATGTAGCGAGTCGCTACCGCTAGAATCAAACCAAAATAACTCATCATTGGCGTAATAATATTGGTGGTAGAATCACCAATACGATACGCGGCTTGAATCGTCTCAGGAGCGTACCCCACCAGCATCAACATAGGCACAAAAATAGGTGCCGTCACTGCCCACTGCGCTGAAGCCGAGCCAATCATCAAGTTAATGAAGCCACACATAACGATAAAGGCAAAGAACAGCATAGGTCCGGTAAGACCAATCGTTTGTAAAAAGTCCGCGCCCGCTACAGCAAATACTTGACCAAAATTAGTCCAAGAAAAGAACGCCACAAACTGAGCTGCAAAAAAGACCAATACGATGTACAACCCCATCGAAGACATGGACTTCGCCATGGCATCAATAACATCACGATCTGTTTTCATAGTGCCAACGACTCGACCATACACAAAGCCGGGAATCGCAAAGAAAATAAAGATAAAAGCGACAATACTTTTCAAAAACGGGGAGCCGGCGACAAGCCCTGTTTCTGGGTGGCGCAACGGACCCCACTCAGGAACAACGGTCAACGCTAGCATGGCACTCACCGCCACTACAGCAAAACCTGCGAACTTCAAAGCCCGTTTTTCTTCGGCCTTAAGTGCCCCCATGCTGTCATTCGATAAATCTTCCCCTGCCTGCTCTGCATTGTATTTACCCAGCTTTGGCTCAACAATTTTTTCCGTTACAAATGCACCAGTGATGGAAATAAAGAAAGTGGAAACAAACATAAAGTACCAGTTTGATTCAGGGCCTACTGAATAAGTAGGATCGATCATCTGGGCCGCTGTTTCTGTAATACCCGAAAGCAATGGATCAACCGTACCGATGAGAAGGTTAGCCGAGTAACCACCTGACACACCGGCAAAGGCGGCAGCTAAACCCGCTAATGGATGGCGACCTAAAGAGTGGAACAACATAGCAGCAAGAGGGATAAGTACCACGTAGCCAAGCTCTGACGCCGTATTAGAAATAATACCGGCGAATACAACGGTAATTGTCACCATACGTTGCGAAGCATTCATAACTAAGCCACGCATGGCTGCTGACAACATGCCAGAGTGTTCTGCAATGGCCACACCAAGCATCGCCACTAGCACTGTGCCTAATGGGGCAAATCCCGTAAAATTCGTCACTAAATTAGTCACGATTAAGCGTAAGCCATCGCCATTTAATAAACTAACTACTTGAATTACGCCATCTGCGCTACGACCGGGAGCACCTTCTGGGCGAGGGTCAATCACCGATACATCAAAATACCCTGCAATGCCGGACATCACTAAAATTGCTATACAAAAAATGGCAAATAAAGTGATGGGGTGTGGTAATAAATTGCCTAAATATTCAACGCTATCCAAAAATCGGGTGAATAACGGTTTCTTTGGGGGTTGCTGTGCTTGTGAAGCAGACGTGCTCATCTGAGTTCTCCTTTAATTATTGTATCTCTCTTTTTGCTCCACAACTCAATGTTGGGGTACGTTATACCGATAATAGGAAGATCATGTTTACGAAATAGCTTAGGAAAAACACTGGAAAACTCGGGGATAGTTTTGACCTGTAATCGTTCTACATTCAAAAACTTCAACCTGGTTATCAAGTGTTCAAACCGCTAGGCTGAATCCGTTATTTATTACCATCGGCATTGTGTCCTTAACGCAGCAAAAAGGTGCCGGCAACATACCCCACAGCTCAAGAATTGAAAAGTAGCCCAAATAGGCAGGTAGGAGCAAAATGAGGTAAAAAAGGCGTAAAAAGAGCAGTTTTAAAAGGAAATTAACCAAAAAACTTAGGTAGAATAAAGGGTAAGGGATAACCTGTCGCACTTACAAATAGCAACAAAACCTGTTATCAACATTTGTAAGTAAGTGATACTTAGAGGCAAACTCCCTTTATTTCGAGCCAGAAAAATCTATGAGGAGCCTCAAGTAATGCACACTATTTCCCCTGTAGGTACCATCCATACCCCCTATAAAGAAAAGTTCGCTATCCCAAGACAACCTAGTTTAGCGCCCAGTGTTATCACTGAATTGCATTTAAGCGGAGCGGCGAACACCGAAGCGGCAGTGCGTGAATTAGAGCAGTTTTCCCACTTATGGCTTCTCTTTCTGTTTGACCAAAATTTACAAGCAGGCTGGAAGCCTACCGTGCGCCCTCCTCGCCTTGGGGGCAATGAAAGAGTGGGAGTATTTGCCAGTCGCTCCACATTTAGACCTAATGGCATAGGTATGTCTGCGGTGAAGTTATTAGGGGTTGAACAAAAGCAAGGACAAGTGATTATTAAACTTGGCAATGTTGATCTGGTTGACGGTACTCCGATCATTGATATCAAACCCTATATCCCCTACTCCGACAGCATTGCCGAGGCACAGGGAGGGTATGCTGATAGCGCTCCCATCTCTATGCCGGTGCATTTTACAGCAGAGGCCAATTCTGTTTTAAATAAGCACCCTGACCATAGCTACCGCAAACAAGCGCTAAGCGAGATTTTGTCCCAAGACCCTCGTCCTGCGTATAAAAAAGGAAAGACCGACAGCAAAGTCTATGCAGCCAGTCTATTTGATTGGAACGTCAGCTTTTGTGCCGATGATAAAGGTATCCATGTGCTCAATATTGCCCCTTTAGCGTAAGTCAATTGACTGCTATTATATAAGGCTGTTTTTAGGGTTCTTACACTCTAACTTTTCTAAACATCTACAACGGAAAGCATCAATGCGTACCAGTAAATACCTAGTTTCTACTTTAAAAGAAACGCCGAACGATGCAGAAGTAGTTAGCCATCAGTTAATGCTTCGTGCAGGTATGATTCGTAAACTAGCCTCAGGCCTTTACACTTGGTTGCCCACAGGTTTACGCGTATTGCGTAAAGTGGAAAATATTGTTCGTGAAGAAATCAACAGTGCTGGCGCTGTCGAAACATTAATGCCCGTTGTGCAACCCTTTGAACTTTGGGAAGAAACTGGCCGTTCAGAAAAAATGGGGGCAGAACTACTGCGCTTTACTGACCGTCATAGCCGTCCATTTGTTCTTAGTCCTACAGCAGAAGAAGTTATTACTAGCTTAGTTCGCAACGAAGTTAGCTCTTACAAACAGCTTCCTATTAACCTGTATCAAATCCAAACTAAATTCCGCGATGAACGCCGTCCACGCTTCGGTGTAATGCGTGCTCGTGAATTTTGCATGATGGATGCTTACAGCTTTGATATTGATAAAGCGGGTCTAAAAGAATCTTATGCCGCTATGCATGACGCATACTGTAAAGCATTCGATCGCATGGGTCTGGATTATCGTCCAGTTCTTGCCGATACCGGTGCCATTGGTGGTAGTGGTTCACACGAGTTCCATGTACTGGCCGAAAGTGGTGAAGACCTCATCGCCTTCTCTAGCGTATCGGATTATGCGGCAAACATCGAAAAAGCAGAAGCGTTAGCCCCAACAGAAGCAACGCCTGCTGCAACTCAAGAGATGACTGAAGTCGACACGCCAAACGCAAAAACAATTGCAGAGCTTGTTGAACAATTTGAGCTACCTATTGAGAAAACAGTAAAAACCCTGTTTGTTAAAGCCTCTGATGAGGTTGACGCTGAGATCATTGGTTTGATCATCCGTGGCGATCACGAATTGAACGAAGTGAAAGCGGAAAACCTTCCTCAAGTAGCCACGCCTCTTGAGATGGCAAGCGATGAGCAAATCCGCGCCATTATTGGCGCAGGTCCTGGCTCACTTGGTCCTGTTAACCTACAACTGCCGTTTATTGTTGATCGCAGTGCTGCGGTAATCAGTGACTTTAGTGCCGGTGCGAACATTGACCATAAACACTTTTTCGGTATTAACTGGGGACGTGACGTGGAGTTAGGCCAAGTTGAAGATCTACGTAACGTAGTTGAAGGGGATCCAAGCCCATGCGGTCAAGGTGTCATTCAACTTAAACGTGGTATCGAAGTTGGGCATATTTTCCAATTAGGTACTAACTATTCAGAGAAAATGAACTGTAGCGTATTAGGTCCTGACGGTAAGAGTGCCATCCTAGAAATGGGTTGTTATGGTATTGGTGTGTCTCGTGTGGTTGCTTCCGCTATTGAGCAAAACCACGATGATAACGGTATTATCTGGCCAGCAGCGATTGCTCCATTCCAAGTGGCTATCGTGCCAATGAATATGCATAAATCTGAGCGCGTAAAAGAAGCGGCAGAAAAACTGTACGCCGATCTTACCGCACAAGGCATTGAAGTATTGTTTGATGACCGTAAAGAGCGCCCAGGGGTAATGTTTAAAGACATCGAACTTATTGGTATCCCGCATACTGTTGTGGTCGGCGACCGCAGCATGGACAACGGTCACTTCGAATACAAGAATCGTCGTGATGGTGAGAAAGTGCCTGTGGCTATGGAAAACATTGTTCCCCATATCCAACAGTTGCTTAAATAAGATAAGCCTTACGCTTTCCTTACTAAGAGGCAATACATTCTAATAAAGGCAGCTTAGGCTGCCTTATTCATTTTTGGAGAACACCATGAAGATCTATGACTGCTGTGAGCTAATCCGTGAACTGTACGCCCAGATTGGCAGTGGCGACCAAGGCTATATTCCACAGGCCATCACCTGTGCCCTTAAAACATTAAATGATATTGCTGCGGATACTCATTTACCAAAAGAGACACGCGAGCGTGCTGCCTTTGCCGCAGCCAACCTACTTATTTCAGACTTTGAGGACTAAATCATGAACTTAGCTAACTTTGAATCTATGGATGCGGTTATGTTGATGAGTATCATTAATATGAAGTTACGCGATGACTTCAATGGCAACTTAGATGAACTCGTAAAGTATTATGACATTGATAAAGAGGCGCTATGTAACAAACTCTCTTTGGCCGGGTTTGACTGGTTAGAAGGTGCGAAGCAATTTCGCTAACAAGAGATAGTGCGGGATGAGGTAGCGCTGATAAAGCGTTGCCTTTGCTATGAATGACCATCGCTTAACAGGCAAGAGGAACCACTTTACTATAGAGCAGGCAACAAAAAAGCCCGCTGAAACAGCGAGCTTTTAGAAACTTTAAATCTAAACTTTAAGTTAGATTACAGTAACGTTAGAAGCTTGAGGGCCTTTTTGACCTTGTTCAACTTCGAAAGATACTTTTTGGCCTTCAGCAAGAGTTTTGAAGCCGTCAGAAACGATTGCACGGAAGTGAACGAATACGTCAGCACCGCCGTTGTCTTGAGAAATGAAACCGAAACCTTTTTCTTCGTTAAACCATTTTACTGTACCAGTAGTCTTTGACATGTGATGTCCCTTAGTATTTAAGATTAATTATTCGTCGCTTATGCGACACGTCCGTAAGCTTTAGTTATTAAGTTAAGGGAAAAACAGAAAACACTACTTTACTTTTTACAATAAAATTTGAAACTTGCTTTTGCTTACTTTTATCTAATAACTTTGCCTTACGAAGCGATTCATATGCTACAGAAGTTTATGGCTTTGTAAACGTTTTTCTGTGGTTAATTTTAGATATTTTCCGTGTCATTGAAGCGGAATATCTCAAGCCACTGAAACCACGCTACAAACATTTAGATATTAAACAGCTGATAATTCTGTAATTCTGGGATAGTTTCAACCAAAGATCGCTCTTCTTTAGCTAATTTATCCATATCATCACAGTAACCTTGTGCTTTTTTAGTGATTTCAGCTGAATGAGACTTTAGTTTTTGTCGCACTGTCCCCTTCAATTCAGCCAATTGCTTTTGTAATTCCGTAAAATTAATGCCTTCATCAGTCGACATCTTTTGTTGTAACAAAGTGAAAGCACTAGCGAAAAACTCGGCGTTAAACACCCTTTTGGCATCCGCAAAATCTTTCTGCCAATTATCGTGCATAGCGCTTAATGCCTTAGGCTTAAACACCCACTCACCATTATGATGATAACGCTGTTCTAGCTTGTTATAAAAGTCGCTAACTGATTGACGCACGTTGTCAAAGGCATGGGTGTTATTAAACTTAGTAGACACCTCATCAATCACTTCATTAGCCAATGCGACACCAGATTGCCCGACCTCTTTCACCTTAGGGATAGCGCTGTTTAAGTGTTGACGATACTGTTGCAGTAACTGTTGTTGATGGGCGCTTAAATGAATGGGTTTATCTTCTATTACTAACCCTTTTTTGGCGTCTATGATCGCTTTACGCCCTTCGGCATCGATGATTTGAACCCCTTGCCCATCTAAATGTAACTCATGGTGTAAATCAACTTTACATGCTTTATACCCACCGATAACGTGTGCTTGAGACAGAGACGTCATAAAAAGAGAAGCTGTTAATAAGCCATAGATAAAACGCTTAAACATTAAAATATCCTTGTAAGCTGATGTTGAGGTTACTGTAACGCCTATTGCTTACTTCTCCAAACTGCTTATCTCTCCAATAAACTTAACTGTTTGGCTTGAGCTTCAGGTTGCAACATAACATTCAGCCCCAGTAAACGTATCTCTCGCTGTTGCTGGCGTTTTAAAATGTCTTCTAACAAGGGATAAAACGCGGCTAAATTTAAGGCGCAAGATCCTGTCTCAATGGTCGTCACTTGAAAATCGGCAAACTTCACTTTGATGCCTTGCTTGATAATCGCCCGCTGACCTTTACTGTTCAATTTATTCATTCTGTGCAGTAACTCAGGAAAGAGACGCTGCTCTATCACCTCCCAGCACTGCTCTAGGGAATGTATATTTTGGTTAAACGTTCGCTCCACACCAACAGACTTTCTTTCTCGTGATACCTGTACGTTTCGCTTGTCCATTCCATGACAGCGTTGCCACAATGACGCCCCTAAGCGCCCGTGACGTATTAACAGTTCTCTGTAATCGGCCTTACGTACATCTTCTCCTACATATAACCCGGTTCGATGCAGTTTTGTTAATGCCACCTTACCCACGCCAGGTATTTTTTGTAATGGCATACTGTCTATAAAGTCTTGCACTTGATGGGGTGGGATAACGTATTGTCCGTTCGGTTTGTTGATATCAGAAGCAACCTTTGCCAAAAATTTAAGCGGTGCAACACCTGCCGATGCAGTAAGCCTAAGTTCAGATTGAATATCACGACGTATGGATTGAGCGATTAACGTTGCAGAGCCATTGCACAGTGGGCTATCTGTAACATCAAGGTACGCTTCATCTAATGAAAGGGGTTCTATTATTGAGGTGTAACGCTTGAAAATGGCTCTAATTTTAGCCGAGACTTCCTTATAGACCTGCATTCTTCCCGGCACAACCAACAACTGAGGACAGAGTTTCATCGCCTGTGCAGTGGCCATGGCTGAGTGAATACCAAATTTACGAGCTTCATAATTACAGGTACTCAGTACACCGCGCTGCCGCTCTTTTCCTCCCACCGCTAAAGGACGACCTTGATATTGAGGGAAATCGCGCATTTCCACAGCGGCAAAGAAACAGTCCATATCCACATGAATGATTTTCTGTACTGCGGTTACATCACCCATAGTTGCACCCAGATATGTAATAAAGACATGTTGCCGCTCACAAATTACTGTTTATATACCCAGTAATTATATCCAAGCAAACAGCCTCGTCAATTGCAACGGTTTTGCGTACAGATGACGCAATGATATGATATGCCACTTAAAAGAGAACAGGAGCCAACATGGCAAAAATTTCCGCACAGCAGAGAGCTGCGAACCAAGAGCGATACGACGCAGTCATACTCGACACATTCTTCAATGAAGGCCACTTAGCCGTCACATTAGGCGCTATCGCAAAAAAGCTGGGGATTCAACGTAGTACGTTACAGAGTTACTATCCGAATGGGCCAATGGCTGCCACTAAAGGCAAAATATTCCCAGTGGTGATACAAAAGTTGGACTTCACTTCTGCTGAGGAATTAAGAGCCAGTTGGGTTACCGCAATGAGCGATATGAAGTTCAGGTATGTCATGGAGTTATTAATCGCAACCGCCACAGAGAAAAAAAATGCTCAAGCTTCTGCTGGACTCAAGCGTTTGTATGACTTAGTAAGCGACTCAACAGGCGCCAGTTACTCTCTCACGGACGAACTCTTAGGAATTACCATCAGGATGTTAATGTTAGATGAATAAGCACTCCAAGTTTGGTATCTGCTAGAACTTGAACTCCCTAACAAGGATTAAGTTGAGATAACTCCCTCAACTTAATCCTCGTCACTCTCATCAGTCACGTCTTCACCGCACCCCATACAAATAGGGTCAATAGCGGGCGGAAATACAATGATCAAACCACAAAATGGACATAAGTCACCTTGATTTGGCATAGTTACTCCTTATCTTCAATTAAATCAGTGATCATTTTAGGCAACTGAGCTCATGCAAAGTCAGCTCAGTTATGACGATATTCGATGCCACTAAGTGCATTATTCATGAGCGAGACCTGCAACTTTCAACGGTTTGTGCCAACAGCTTACCGTATCCAACGAGTGACGTGGTTAATGCTAATGCACCTAAAATACCATCGTCGTCATTAATGGTATAACTAAACGGAATGCTTTGATGTTCATGTCAAAATATTTCGTTACGTGTACGCATTAAGTGCAAATTAAAGCCCAACTATGTTTGCTCGTTTCCAGTTGCCATTTTTAGCGAATATTTCAGGGTACTCTACGGCTGCATGATATTTATCATTAAAATGCTCAACTTGTGTAATCTGTCCACGTACCTCACCTTGAGTAGCAGTAACAATCGTCACTTCATTAACAATGACCGTCAGCGCATTGACGGTGCCATTAGCGTTTTTGCGCAGAGTCACGATCTTATGATTTTTTTTTATATCATTAAATCGGCCGTTACTTTGCTTGCTTGGTGTGTAGTAATAAACAGAGTCTTGATGTTTAAAATCTCTGCCTTCGTGTTCAGTCCATTTGCAGTCATTTAATAGGTGTGTTGCCGCTATTTTGGCAAAAATTGATTGAGTTAACGGATTCATATATTGGCCTAAAGATAATTGATAGTACGACAGCGCCCTTTAATAATGACGCGAATATCCTCCGCAATTAATAATGGGTCTCCTGTACGAATTAAATTCATTGTACTGAAAGGGAAACAGAAGTAAATATTTTTACGTCAAGTGTACGAAAAAACATGAAGATACCCCCTAACAAACAGCTATAGCAGGTCAAGCTAACACCATTTTTTTACTCAGCACAGCCGTTGCAGTACAGAATAAAACCCCATCATTTAGGTTATTTGAAACTAAGTACTCATTATTTTGCGTTAAATTAAATCAATTAAAGAAAAATTGATCTGATAAATGTAACATTTGGTAAGTTAATGATAGTATTCGTCGATTTCCAAAAATGGAGAAAGAAAATCATGGCTTCTATTTTACAGGGTATGCAAATGCTATTTGTTGCATTTGGTGCTCTCGTTATGGTCCCGCTTTTAACGGGGCTAGATGCCAACGTTGCACTGTTTGGTGCAGGTGTTGGTACTCTAATATTTCAATTAGTCACAAAACGCTCTGTACCTATTTTTTTAGCGTCTTCTTTTGCGTTTATTGCACCTATCCTATATGGCGTAAAAACATGGGGCATACCAGCCACTATGGGTGGCCTAATGGCGGCAGGCTTTGTATACCTTATTTTTAGTAGCATCATTCGCATTCGTGGCGTTGCTATTATCCATAAACTACTACCACCTGTTGTAGTGGGTCCTGTAATTATGGTGATCGGTTTAGGCCTAGCACCTGTTGCGGTCAATATGGCACTAGGTAAAAGTGGTGACGTGCAAGCGATTGATAGCACAGTGGCATTGTCTATCTCACTAGCTTCATTGCTTACCACTATTCTTATCAGCGTTTACTCTAAAGGCTTCTTAAAACTGCTACCTATCTTTGGTGGTATTGTGGTGGGTTACATTTTAAGCCTGTTTGCCGGTATCGTGGATTTCACTCCAGTAGCCAATGCGGCTTGGTTTGCCATTCCTAACTTTACCGCTCCTGAGTTCAACATTAATGCCATCTTGTTCATGTTGCCAGTGGCCATTGCCCCTGCGGTAGAGCACGTTGGTGATATTCTTGCTATCTCAAATGTGACTGGTAAAGATTACCTTAAAAAACCGGGTCTACACAGAACCATGGCGGGTGACGGACTGGCGACTATGGCGGCAAGCATGATGGGCGCTCCACCGAACACCACTTACAGTGAAGTGACTGGTGCGGTTATGCTCACTAAAGCTTTCAACCCTAAAATCATGACTTACGCAGCATTTTCGGCTATTGCTCTAGCGCTAGTAGGTAAATTAGGTGGTGTACTACAAACTATCCCAGGTCCAGTAATGGGCGGCATCATGATGCTGTTGTTTGGTTCAATTGCCACTGTAGGTTTGAACACTCTGATTCAAAACCGCGTTGACTTACACAACTCACGTAACCTTGTTATCGTGGGTGTCACTTTGGTATTTGGTATCGGTGGCATGAGCGTTAATATTGGCGACTTTAACCTTCATGGTATTAGCCTTTGTGGAATCATGGCGATTCTATTAAACCTAATTCTGCCTAAAGAATTAAGTGGCTCTACGAGTGCAGATATCGCTCAAACTGAAGATGAACCTAAGAAATAACGTCTGAATTTTATCTTTTAAACAAAAATGCCAAGCTATTTTAGCTTGGCATTTTTTATGTTTATATCCCATTAATGCTTATACGCAAAAAGGTGCATCACGCATTATTCTAGAGACTTGATGGGGCAAATTAGGCAATACGATCTTTATCCCAAGCTGCTATCTTCTCAGCTCTAGCCGCAGCTTTTGCTTCTCGGCGTTTACGTGCATCGCAAGGTTCAGGGCAACTGCAAACTTTATCAATGCCCATGGCATCTAAGCCCCCACAACTCCCCTTTACAACTTTCTTTTGCAAGATATAGCCAACGGACATCAAAATGATAAACCCGAGGAAAATGCCAAAAGTGGCTAAGAATGTTGTCATAATATCGCCTTATTTATTCAAATACTTAGCAAAAGCATCTGAAGATACCTCTTCAAAGCCATCGTCAGTTTTAACTATCATTAAGATAGCCAAATTATTTTGATTAGCCACTCGAATGCCTTCTTCTGCACCCAGAACCATCAGGCCCGTCGCCAAACCATCCGCAGTCATACAGGATGGATGAATCGCTGTCACTGAGACTACCTTGTGTGCAATTGGTTTACCAGTTTTAGGGTTGATTATGTGTGAATAACGCACACCATCACGTTCAAAATAGTTACGATAATCCCCAGAGGTTGCCATTGCCATATTCCCTGGCTGAACAATAAGTTCTACTTCACGGGCATCCACAGTAGGTTTCTCAATGGCGATTTTCCAAGGAATGTCTTTGCTATTGTTACCTTTAACTCTGAGCTCCCCTCCCACTTCAACAAGGTAACGGTGTATACCTTGAGACTCTAAGAAGTTCGCTACAACATCCACACCCCAACCTTTAGCAATGGTTGATAGATCCACATATAAATCCGGTAGATCTTTAGCTAAACCTTGCTTCGTTAACGAGAGGTGGTTAATCCCTATCATGTCACGTCGCGCTTGTAACTCATCTTCTGTCGGCATCTTATTAGGACGAGCTTCTGGGCCAAACCCCCACAAATTAACTAATGGACCAACGGTGACATCCAATGCCCCTTCTGTGAGCTTATTTAAGCGGATAGACTCGGCTATCACAGTGGTCATATCCTGAGACAGCGCAACAGGTTCACTGCCTTTATACTGATTAAATTGGCTGAGTTCAGAGTGAGGACGATAGGTTGACATCTGATCATTTACTTTCTCTAAAAGAAAGTCGATCTGAGTTTGCATTTGTTGAGAATCGCTCCCCTTTTTATCCGCAATATATTTAATATGATAGGTTGTACCCATCGTTTTCCCCTGCAAAGCCACTTGCTTAGGCGCTTGGTCACAACCACTTAAAAGGGCCATTGATACCAAGAGGAGAATTGTCCACTTACCGCGCTGAATAAGATGATTTACTGCGTTCATCTTGTGCTCCATTTCTTGTATTTATGTATGCTACCCATCTTAGTAAGTCACTGAGTACCCTAACTATTAACTTATTAAGTTTAACCCAGTTATCGAGTATTTTAACAAGCTAAAATGACCCGTTATTTAGTACGATTGGTAGAAGATGGATAAAAAATAGTCTAAACCACAAAACAAAATGGCTGACTCAAAGAGCCAGCCATTGTTCATTCGATTAAGACTTAGCCACCGAAATCATCAAGTAGAATGTTTTCATCCTCTACACCCAGATCTTTTAGCATGCCAATAACAGCTGCATTCATCATAGGTGGACCACACATATAGAACTCACAATCTTCAGGGGCGTCATGATCCTTAAGATAGTTTTCGTACAATACGTTATGGATAAAGCCTGTATAACCATCCCAATTGTCTTCAGGAGAAGGATCGGACAGCGCACAATGCCATACAAAGTTGTCATTCTCGGCGGCGAGTTTATCAAAGTCTTCAATGTAGAACATTTCACGCTTCGAACGAGCACCATACCAGAACGTCATCTTACGTTTTGACTTAAGGCGTAATAGTTGGTCAAAGATATGTGAACGCATTGGCGCCATACCTGCACCACCACCAACAAATACCATCTCATTGTCAGTATCTTTAGCGAAGAACTCACCAAATGGACCTGAAATAGTACATTTGTCACCAGCTTTAAGAGACCAGATGTACGAAGACATGATTCCAGGTGGAACATCAGGATTGTTTGGCGGCGGCGTTGCAATACGCACGTTCAGCTTAATCAAACCTTTCTCTTCTGGGTACGATGCCATTGAGTAAGCGCGGATAGACTCTTCTTTAACCACAGACTCATAACGGAAGAGGTTAAATTTATCCCAATCTTCACGATACTCGTCAGGGATATCAAAATCCGAATATTTAATGTGGTGAGGTTCCGCTTCAATTTGAATGTAACCACCAGCACGGAACGGTACTTCTTCCCCATCTGGGATTTGCAGAACCAACTCTTTAATGAAGGTGGCTTCGTTGTCATTAGAAAGAACGGTACATTCCCACTTTTTAACACCAAAGATCTCTTCAGGAAGTTCTATTTCCATATCCGACTTAACGGCAACCTGACACGCTAAGCGTTCCCCCTCACGGGCCTCGCCTTTGCTGATGTGATCAAGCTCTGTAGGTAGTATATCGCCACCGCCAGATTTCACTTTAACGCGACACTGACCACAAGAGCCACCGCCACCACAAGCAGACGATACGAAAATACCATTGCCTGCCAATGCGCCAAGCAATTTGTCCCCAGGAGAAACTGCAAAGCCTTTCTCAGGGTCACCATTTACTAAAATGTTGACGTCACCCGTTGGTACTAGCTTAGATTTAGCGAATAAAATCACTAGCACTAAAGCCAATACAATTAGAGTAAACATCACTACGCCAAGAACGATAGTATTCATTGACTAATCCTTATTATTTACTCTTACAGTTGAACACCGGAGAAAGACATAAAGCCCAACGCCATCAAGCCTACAGTGATGAAGGTGATGCCTAGACCACGTAGGCCAGGAGGGACATCAGAGTACTTCATCTTCTCACGTAAACCCGCAAGTGCCACGATAGCTAACATCCAACCCACACCAGAACCGAAGCCATAAACAACGGATTCTG